>SXPK01000203.1 GCA_005776365.1 Planctomycetia bacterium | reverse complement strand
TGCTGGCACGCTAATTTGGACGGCTCTGTAACTACATTGGTCATTATCCTTTGCGTTTATGCGATGTTGCTGTGTCAGACTTTCGTCCATTGCACAATATTCTCCACTGCTGCCTCCTATATGGAGTCCGACCCGTGTTTCAGTGTCGATGTGACCGTTCGTACGTTAATACCGGTTACTGATCTTCGCCTTGGTGGGCTTTTACCCCGCCAACTAGCTGATGGGCCGCAATCACCTCCACAAGCACCAGGTCCCGAAGAACCCCAGCATTTACTCACCAAGCCATGCAGCTCGGTGAGACCATCGGGTATTAGCCTCGGTTTCCCGAGGTTATCCCCGTCTCATGGGCAGCTCGATTACGTGTTACTCGCCCGTCCGCCACTTTACTCGTCTTGCGACTTTCACGTGCGACTTGCATGCCTCATCCACGCCGCCAACGTTCGTTCTGAGCCAGGATCAAACCCTTCACTTTTGAAGTTGTTCGTCCAGTGTCTACCCACGGCTTTCGCCGCGGGCGGCTGGCAGGCCCGGCGTGCCTTGCGGCAACGCCTACCTGCTTTTCACGTACTCACACGCTCGACTTCGAGGCCACCCAGAATGCCAAAGATCATCCACTCAGGGGCCGTAGGCCTCTCAGTGGGGCGGGGGAAGGTAGCGAGCTAGGGCAGCCGGTCAAGCTCGATGGTGAAAAAGTGCAGGCGCCGCCCAGGGCCTCACAAGTGTTCACCCATAATCTTGTGCGAATTCACCACTTACATCGGCACACGGTTGGACCGTTGCGTCGCCGTCTCGCAGAAAAGTGGATCACCACGCGCAGGGGCCACTCCCAGCCCGGCCCAGAGTGCACAGTCGGAACCACCCCCAGCCGCAGCCCGCCGCCCTCAGCAGCGCGCGCCGTGCCGACACACCACCGTCGTGTAGATACCGCCGCGCACCTTGAACTCGGCTTCGACTTCCATCCAACGTGGCGCCAGGAGCGCGATGAGATCGTCGAACACGCGGTTGGTGACCGCCTCGTGAAACCCGCCGACGCTCCGGTAGCTCCACAGGTAGAGCTTCAGCGACTTGAGCTCCACGCAGATCTCGGCAGGCGTGTAGCGGATGCGGATCGTCGCAAAGTCGGGTTGCCCGGTCTTCGGGCACAAGCAAGTGAACTCCGGGCACTCGAAGCGGATCTCGTAGTCGCGACCTGCGCGTGGGTTCACAAAGGTCTCGAGGACCGATGCGTCGTTCTTGGGAATGCCCGCGGACATGCGCCGGATCCTAGCGAATGCGGGCGCGAGGACCACCCGTCACCTTGCGCGCGCGAGACCATGCACCGCGCAACAGCCCACTGAAGCAGGGCTGCGTCACCAAGGGCTTGGCAAGCTGGTCGAGTTCAAATGGCGAGAACGAGGTCGAATCCTTGGATTCGACGCAGTTCTCACGACGGGGCGATCGGCAAGAATGCGAGGCTCGCCCGCAGCCTCCGCGCTGCGACGGGTTGCTAGCCAAGGCGGCGGTCGAGCCAACCTGGCGGCGGGACCTTGCGCCCCTGGCCTAAGGCAAAGTCCATGCAGACCGGCCCGTGAGAATGCGTGCAGCGCGACTGCTCGCACGGCATGCACTTCGGCGGCTGCGGGTGCTGCAAAGCCTGCGCGAGCGGGGCGGCGGTTCGTTCGGGTGCCTGCGGTCCGAACCACACCGTCGTCGAAGCACCCGTCGCCGCAAGAACATGCACCGGTCCTTGGTCGCCGCCGAGGACCTCGCCACCGCGCCGCCGAAGCAACTCGCCGAGCCCGACCAAGGTCCGCAGCTGCCCCCGTTCTTGCCGCAGGACAACCGCACCAGCGGGAGTCGGGATGCCGTGTTCCTGCGGCCCGAGCACCACCAACACCGGTCGCGACGCAGCCATCGCCGCCGTGATCGCCACGTGCCGAAGGCTGCGGGGATCGCCTGGCCGCCCAAGCAACACGACGACGAAGGGTCGCGACGGATCGATGCCTACCGCGCGCACCGCCGCTGCCGCTGCGCGAACTTCGTCCTCAGTCGCACACAGCTGTGGCGCGGTGGCGCGGGCATTGGGCGCGAGTTGACGCACGATCGAAAGGCCCAAGAAGCCCGGGTGACGCGGCCCATCGACTGCAACCGCGCGCGTCAACAGCACGCGACTCATCGGTTCTTGCCGCCACGGACCGGCAGCGCCGATGCGCTCGCGTGCGCCGGAGACAAAGGCGCATGCCGCGCTCTTCCAGTTTCCCTGCAGGTCGAGCGCGACTTCGCATCCGAGCCGGCGCAGCGAAGCGCGCGTTCGGATCCACGCGCCAACGCCCCCGCGCCGATCGTGCTCGACGATGCTCGTGACGAATGGGAGCCCAAGCAGCAACGGCGCATTCTCGCGCTGCGTGACGAAGCACAACTCCAGCTCCGGCCTCGCTTCGTGCAGTGCGCGCACCGGGCCAAGCGATTGGACGAAGTCCCCCATCGCCGAGAGGCGGACGACCAGGACGCGAGTCATCGCGGCTCGGTCTTCTCCTCGACGACGAAGATGAGGTTGCCAGCGCGCAACCGCAAGCGCTCTTGGTAGGCGTCGCCGAGCGAAGGCACGCCAACGCCCTCGCGCAGAACGAAGCGCGAGCGAGGCGCCTTATGGACTGCTTCTTGGCCCGTCGGCAGCAGATCGGCGCCCAGCAGCATCGCTCCATGAACGTGGCCGTAGCCTTCGATCGCGTCAGGCGCTGCGCCGATGCGACGCAGTTCTGCAGACAGCGTCGGCCCGTAGGGTTCGACGGCGCGCGGGCTCTCCATCCAGCGATCGCGCCAATCTGCGAGCACCGTCCAACTGGCGAGCAAGGGCAACCAAAGACACATTGCGACGAGCGCGCGCGGCGTCACCACCCAAAGCGGCACGAGCGCGCACGCGAGCGCGAAGGCCGGCGTCCGCGGCGGGATGGGCGCTGGCAACCATGGCAGCGCTAGCAGCAACGCCGCGCCGATTGCGCCGATCACGCGCAATGAGAAGGTCCCGACGCCCGCGATCTTGCCTGCATGCAAGGCATAGTGCGCGACTGCGGGCGCCACCGCGAACGTGAACAGCGGCACGTTGGGCAACAGGTAGCGCGTCGGCTTGCCAGGAAAGACCGCGAGGACAGCCACGGCGAGGATTGCGGCGCCACTGCACATGCGCAGCAGCAGATCGTCCGAACCCATCCGCGCGTCGCGCTTGCCGCGATGCTCCCAAAAGCACCAGAACACGAACGGCGCCTGGATTAGCGCCGCGCGAAAAAAGTAGCCCGGCAACTCGAAAAGATGCTTCCACCGATAACCCGACAACCGCCCCATCGTTTCGCGACCCGCTACTTCGGCAGCTTGCGAGCCATCGGCGGCGGCTTGCAGCGCCACGACCCACACGAGCGGCAGCGCGAGCAGCGGCAACACGTAGAAGACGACGCCTCGCATGCGGCGATGACGAATCCAGACCGCCCACGCGCCAGCCGCGAACAACAGATACGGCGCGCCCTTCGTCAGCAGCGCTCCGGCACCGAGCAAGCCCGCCATGAATAGCGATGTCCGGTCGTCGCGAGCGGCGCCGTAGGCAAGCATCCACAGCGACGAAGCGGTGAAGCACGCAAAGATCGGGTCGATCTCGGCAGTGGGAAACGAGTGGATGACGAGCGGCGAGAAAACGATGCCGAGCGCGGCAATCCACGCCGCAGCCTCGGAGAACACGCGCCGCTGCAACGAATACGCGAGGGTCGCGAGCAACCAGACTGCGAGCATCGACGGCAGCCGCAACGCCAGGTGCGAGCCACCGAGCCACGACTGGAATCCCGCGAGCAGCCAGTAGTGCAGCGGCGGCTTTGCGAACGTCGGTTCGAAGAACAGCGTTGGCACCGCCCATCCACCGGTCTGCGCCATCTCGGATGCAATCTGCACGCGACGGCCTTCGGTGCCGATCCAATCTTGCGTCAACGCCTGCGGCAGCATCGCCAGCGCAGCAGCGACGAACAGCAGCAGGGCTGCGCGATACGTGCTCACGTGACCCCCCGCACCTTCTGGCGGAGGATGCGAGTGCGAAGCCAACTCACCGCGAAGCAATCGCGCAGTCCGCGCAGCGCCCGATTGCCAATGCCGTACTTGGCGACGCCGGCGGCGCGCGGGCGATGGTTGACGTCGCGTTCGACGACCTTGCCGCCCTGGTAACGCACGAGGGTGGCCATGAATCGGTGCATGCCGACGAAGTGCGGCGCGCGCAGGAAGTATTCGCGTCGGATCGCCTTGATGCCGCACGCAGCGTCCGTGACCTTGTCACCCGTGACCCAGTTGCGCACGCCGTTGCCGATGCGCGAACTCAGACGCCGGGTCCAGGTGTCCTGACGCTTGCGGCGCACCCCGACGACGGCATCGGCCTCATTGCGTTCGACCATTGCGACCATTTCTGGCAGATCGCGCGGGTCGTTCTGCATGTCGCCGTCGAGCGTCACCACGATCGGCGCGCACGCCTGCTCGACCCCGGCCATCACTGCGCCGCTCTGGCCGCAGTTCTTCTCGAGCTGGACGATGCGCAGCCACGTCGCGTTGCGGCGCTGCTTCCATTGCTGCATGCGACCTCGACTGTCGTCCGTCGATCCGTCATCGACCAACAGTGCCTCGAACGGGCCGCATGGCGCCAGCGTTTGCTCGACCTCGTCGAGCAGATTGGCGACGTTGTCGGATTCGTTGTAGATCGGAACCACCAACGAAAACCGCGGGCTCTGGCTCGTGTTGCTCATGCTTGCTCCACGCGCATCCGGCCGTCGACGGCGACGCTGCGCTTGCCTTTCTCTGCGAGGATGAACGGATTGACTTCGACTTCGGCGATCTCGGGGAAGTCGACGACGAGCTGCTGGATGCGCAACAGCGCGTCGCAAGCGGCGGCGACATCGGCGGCCGGCGCGCCGCGGAACGCAGCGAGGAGCGGCGCGCCCTTCAATCGCTCGAACATCTCGTGCGGATCCTTGCCGTCGAGCGGGCCGACGCGGATCGACACATCGCGCATCACTTCGACCTGCACGCCGCCGAGTCCGGCCGCGAACAGCGGGCCATAGCGCACGTCGCGGGTCATCCCGATCAGTACTTCGCGGTGCCCCTGCGCCTGCGCCTGCACCTGCAGCCGCAGGTCGGTGAAGGCCGGCTTCAGGCGCTCGATCAAGTCAGCGGCAGCGGCGAACACCTCGTCACCATGCTTCAGCCCAACCCGGACCGCGCGGTGCTCGCTCTTGTGCAGGAGACTTGCGGCTTCGGCTTTCAACACGACAGGCCAGCCCAGTTCGTGGGCGGCGGCCACGGCCTCGCCAGGCGTATGCACGCGGCGCGATGCCGGGAACGCAATGCCGTAGGCAGCGAGGACGACCTCAGTCTCCGCGCTGCTGAGCCATCCGCTCACGCGGCCCTTCTTGCGCAGAATCTTGCGCGCGACATCGCGATCGACGCGAAGGTTGGGCACGCGCTGCGGCCTCCGCTCGAGCCAACGCGTTCGTCGCAGCATCTGACGCAGCGTCGTCGCGGCATCCTCGGGATAGCGGAACACCGGAATGCCCGCGTCCCGCAGGATTCGCTGCGCCTCGTCGCCGCGTTGGCGACCCATCACGCATGCGAGCACCGGCCGACCACAGCCGCGCGTCTGATCGACGATCGCCAGCGCAACCGCCGCGGCATCGATCATCACGGGCGACACGAAGAGCACGACGATGCCTTGCACCGTCTCGTCGGCGACGACCGGACCGAGCGCAGCCCGATAGCGCGCGGCGTCAGCGGACGCGATGAGATCGACTGGATTGCGGACCGAAGCCTCCACCGGGAGGACTTTGCGCAACACCCGCTCGGTCGCCGGCAACAACGGCACGACTTCCATGCCGAGGCCCGCGAGCGCATCCGTCGCGAGGATGCCGGGCCCGCCCGCATTGGTGACGACCGCCATGCGCGGTCCCTTCGGCAGCGGCTGGTCTAGCAACGCCTGCGCCAGCGCGAACATGTCGCGGAAGTTGTCGACGCGCAGCACACCGCACTGCGCGAGCATCGTGTCGGCCGCGACGTCGGCACCGGCGACCGAGCCCGTGTGCGAGGAGGCCGCGAGCGCGCCGGCATCGCTGCGGCCTGACTTCACGGCAATGATCGGCTTCTTGCGCGAAACGCGGCGCGCCACTTCGACGAACTCGAGCGGTTCGCCAACGGTCTCGAGGTAAAGCAGGATCACGCGCACCTGCGGGTCGTTTTCCCAATACGCCAAGAGGTCAGCGGCAGTCACGTCCACGCGGTTGCCAACCGATGCGAACATCGCGACTCCGAGCCCAGCTTGCGCGGCATCGGCGAGGATGGCTTCGCCGAGCGCGCCGGACTGCGACACCATCGCCACTGCGCCCGGCTGCGGCAGCGTCGCCGAGAAGCTCGCATCCAACGCCACGCCGGCCTCGGCGTTGACGATGCCCATGCAGTTGGGGCCGATGACGCGCATGCCGTGGCGCTTGCTGATCGCGGCGAGCTTCTCTTCCCGGACAATGCCCTCGCCGCCGATTTCGCGGAAGCCGGCGGTAATCACGACGAGGCCCTTCACGCCCTTCTTGCCGCACTCCTGCGCGACCTTCAGCACCGCGTCCGGCGGAACCACGAGCACCGCCAGATCCACCGGGCTGGGGATCGCCGCCACCGATCGGTAGGCGGGAACCGACAGGACGACCTCGGCCTTCGGATTGACCGGGTAGACCGGGCCCGTGAAGCCGCCGCGAATCAGATTGGCGACGACCTGTCGACCAATGGAGCCCGCACGGCGGCTCGCGCCGATGACGGCGACTGAGCGGGGTCGAAACAGGCCGTCGAGGCCCTTGGTGCGGTCTTGCTTCATGCGGACGAGGCGGAGCAGATTAGCGGGCCGCGTCCTTCTGCGAAACGACGCGAACTTGCCTTCGCGCGATGCGAACCGATGATCGCGTGCCATGCTCCTGCACGGCCTGAAGGCGCTGCGACCGCACCAGTGGGTGAAGAACCTGTTGGTCCTCGCGCCGCTGCTGTTCTTCACGCCACTCGGCGAATCGTCGACACCGCGCCTGCTTGCTGGCGGCGCATGGGTCCAAGGCTTGTTGGCCTTTGCCGCCTTCTGCCTTGCCGCCAGTGGTGTCTACGTGCTGAACGACATCGTCGACCGCCACGCGGACCGGCTGCACCCGGAGAAGCGTCAGCGTCCGATCGCGTCGGGCGAGTTGCCGATCCAAGGGGCGATAGCCTTGCTAGTCGTCTGCTGGGGCGGAGCCTTCGCGCTGGCGATGTCCGCCGACGCTGGCATCACGCGCTTCGCCTTCCCTGGATTCACTCCACCCTCGGGAGCCTTCTCCGCCTGGCCGCTCGGCTATCTGCTCCTCAATCTGCTCTACACGTTTTGGTGGAAGCGCGTCGTCGTGCTCGACTGCATGTGCATCGCGATCGGCTTTGGCATCCGCGTAAGAGCAGGATCTGCGGTGATCGCGGTCGAGGCTTCGCACTGGATCCTGCTGTGCACGTTCTTCTTTGCGCTCTTCCTCGGGTTCTGCAAGCGGTTTGAAGAACTCAGCAATCAGTCCAAGGCGCAAGGCCAAACACGGGTGACGATGCGCGACTACTCGGAGCCGCTGCTCGGCTTGCTGATCGGCCCGCTGGCGGCGCTGAGCATCCTCACCTACGCGCTCTACACCGTGAGTCCCGAAACGATCGCGCGCCACCACACCGACGCGCTGATGTACACGGTGCCATTCGTGACCTACGGCGTGTTTCGCTACCTGTTCTTGGTCTACCGCCACCGCGAAGGCGGCGATCCGTCGAAGCTGCTGTTCCGTGACCCGCCGCTCTTGATCTCGGGAGCCTGCTACCTGGCAGTCGTGCTGTTCGTGCTACACGGCCGCTCACTGGTCGGCTGAGCCGGGCCGCGACTCAACGCAACGGCAGGATCCAACTGGCCGCCAATTGCGGATCGCGGCTTTGCGCCATGGTGCGGCACAAGGTGCCGAGCGACGGCGACGGCGTCACTTCGCCTTGCGCCTGCTCGTCGACCACCCGCATCGTCTTGCTCAGGTCGACGAGGCGCGCGTCGAGCCAAGCGGTTGCCACGGCCCCGCCGAGCGCAACGCGCAGCTCATTGCCGGACAACCGGGCCTCAAGTCGTTGGCCAGAGGCCGGCGCATCGAGGCGCAGCCAGTAGTGATCGCGCACGACAGTGTCCGTCGGTTCCCAACGCAACGCTCCTGGCGTGACGACGCGCGTGGCCTTCACGAGTTGCGCGAGCAGATCGCGGTCAGGAAGGCCCGTGTGACCGTTCTTCTCAACCAGCGTGAATGACGCATTCGAGTAAAGACCAGGATGCTCGGTTCGCAGCGCGTCGAGCGTCGCGCCAAAGGTCACACAGCGATCGCGCCTTCCGTACATCGTGTCCTTTCCGCCGACCATGAACGAGAACGCAAGCGTGTGCAGCCCCGTCGCGACCGTCTGCCCGTCGCTCGGCGCGGCAGCGCTCGCGTGCACTGCGGCAAAGCGATGCGGCATCTTGGCCCCCACTGCAAATGCACCGTAGCCGCCATGGCTGTAGCCAATCGCGACGACCTTGTCGGGGTCGACGTCGGCGCAGACGACCATCTGCGCGATCAATTGCTCCAGCACGGGATAGAAGTAGTCCGTGTAGAAGCCATTCCATTCGTCCGTCGGCGCGCGCAATGCGCAATAGACGTAGCCGCCGGCCTCCGGGTGATCCTTGTAGTAGATCTCCATGTGGCGCCACTGGCTGTCGTTGATCTCCTTCGGCACGCCACCGCCGCCGTGCATCGCCACGACGAGTCCCCAGCCGTTCGCCGGCTTCTCGCCGACCTGCTTCTTCGTATACGGGCTCTCCTTGCCGCCGGCGCGGACGCGATCGCCCGCAAAGTCCTCGCGCATGGTTGCGTGGGGCGCGCGCTTCCATGCGGAAAACGCGAGTTCGCGCATCCGCGCGTCGCCCGCCTTCGTCTTCAGCTCCGCATCGAGATTGCGGTCGAACTCGAATGCAGCCTGCGTCGATTCGTCCGCGGCGAAGAAGCGATCGAGTTGCCTGCCGAGCGCGTCTTCGGCCGAGGTGGATCCAGCTGTCGGGTTCGTTGGATCCTGGAGCTTCGCTGGCTTGGCATAACGCTCCGTCACGTCGATGCCGTGCGCGCGCACGCCCGAAGCCCAGCCCGGCTCGAACGTCTGGCCGGTTGGCCACAACGACACGGCCCACAATCGGTGCACAGGGTCTGCGGTCGCACACTGCGCCGCATCGCTGACGAACCACGCGCGGTCGAAGCCTGCGGGATCCGGCTCGTCGGCGCCGACAAAACGCCACGCGGCGCCGTCCCAGACCTCGACCCACGTGTGATTGCCCTGCTTGTGCGGCCACTTGACCGACACCAGACGCGCTGGCACGCAGCACGCGCGGCATGCGTCCGCAAGCAGGATGGACAAGCCCGTGCACGATGCCTTCCCTTGCGCGATCGACTCGCTCGGTGACTGTTCGGCTTGCCTGCGTTGCGTTGAGTAGTGCACGCCCAGATCGCCGAAGATCGTCGCGTTGAGGCGCAGCGCTGCTTCGCCAGGCGTTTTGCAATCGCGCACTTTGGGCAAGAACCGCGCGACGAACTCGGTGCGCCAATCCTCACGCTGCTCGTTGGCCTGCGCGTAAGGCACGACGAAGTCGAAGAACAACTCGTTCGTCAAAGTCGCGCCCCATGCGACTTCGCTGCGTGCGCGCAAGGCAAGCGCAACCTGCGCCCGCACCCATTGCTCATCACACTTCGCGCGATCGCTCTCGGGCATGGCCGATCGAACACGCGCAGCCACCGCTTCGACGTTCCAGGCGAGCGACTCCTGCTGCGACACGCAAGAGTCGCAGATGGCCAACAACGAAGCACTGACGAGCGAGGCAGAGAGGGACGTGGCAAGCATGATCGCGTTGTAACTCCGACAAGACGCATGTCGCCACACCGTGCGAAGGGAGCCTTGCGCGACATGGCTGCGACATCCGTAGCAGCGCGCATCGAAATCAGACGAACTTGTGGCCCGCGTCACATCCCCGCTTGTTGACGAATCGACTATCTTCGCAGGTGGACTCCACGGGATCCGTTCAAGCCGGCCCCGATTATTCAGTGGTCGAACCGGATCAGGCGACGTCGCCAGATTCCGTCTCGAATGCTCCGGTTTACAAGCCAATCCCCATTGCAGCTCTTCGCATGACCTTCGCTGCGCAGACCCTGTTCCGATTGGCCGCACTCTGCAGCCCATCGCTGCTTCCACTCGGCATGGCCACCGACGTCAAGCCCCTGCGCCCATTCCGGGATCCGCCGGCAAGCCCGCGGCTGACGCCCTTCCTGGCACCTCTGCCTATGCCTTCGCCTGCCAGTTCGAGGGGTGCGTTCGCCACGAACGCGCAGGTGCCAAGAGGAGCAGGTGCGCCGAACTACTTCGAGTTGATTGCCGAGGAGCGCGACGTTCGCCTGCATCCTGAATTGCCGCTGACGCGCGTGTGGGGCTACCGCGACGCCAGCGTCCCCACGACGAGCCTCATGCTCGGACCCACGTTGGTGCAACGCGCTGATCACCCGTTGATCGTCCGCTACCGCAACGAACTGCCGCGCAACCACGTTGGATTTGGCACTACCGACACGGTGGTCCACTACCACGGCGCGCACTTGCCCGCCGCATACGACGGATTCCCCGAGAACATCCCGGGCTATGCGGCAGTGATCGCTTCTGGTGAGAGTTACGACCAATGCCTCCCCGGCATGTCGCCGGGCGCGATCGATGGCAACACGGACAACAGCGACCGCCCAGCGACCATGTGGTACCACGACCACGCGCTGGACTTCACTGCGCAAAACGTCTACCGCGGACTTGCGGGTGCGTTCGTCTTCTTCGACGAAGTGGATACCGGAGACGAGACGACTGGGCTTCGCCTCCCATCGGGCGCCTATGACGTCCCGCTCGTGCTGCAGGATCGGCGACTCGATGCGCGCGGCCAGCTTTGGTACGACCCGCTGGATCACAACGGATTCTTGGGCGACCTCTTCCTCGTGAATGGCGCCGTGCAGCCATTCCTGGAAGCCCGCGGTCGCAGGTATCGATTCCGATTGCTCAACGGCTGCAACGCGCGCTTCCTTTCGATGCGGCTGCGCACTGCCGACGGCCGTCCGGTGCCATTCGACGTCATCGGCACGGAAGGCGGCCTGTTGGCGCGCTCCATGCGTGATCAGGCATCGGCCTTCATGTCGCCCGCCAAGCGTTACGACATCCTGGTGGACTTCTCACGGTTCACGCCTGGCACCGTGATCTTTCTCGAGAACAATCTCGATCAACCCGACGGTCGAGGACCACGAGGCAGTTTCGAGAACCCGCGGCACAAGCCCGTCCCCGACCGCTTCCTGAAGATCGTCGTCGGCCAGCCGGCGCAAGACGAAAGCAGGTCGCCCGACGTGCTGCGCCCCTTCTCCGCCATTCCGGCGGCGGAGCTCGCGGCGGCCCCAAGGCGCACGCTCGAGTTCGGACGCCGCAAATGCGTCTGGACGATCAATGACGAAGCAGTCGACCTCGAGCGACCGTTGTTCACGGTGAACCGTGGCCAAGGCGAGGTCTGGACACTCCGCAACAGCAGCGGCGGCTGGTGGCATCCAATCCACACGCACCTCGAATTCGTTCGCATCCTGCGCCGCAACGGTGGGCCGCCGACTCTGTTCGAGCGCGATGGCATGGCCCGGTCAGACACCGTGATGCTCGGGCCCAACGATGAGGTCGAGGTCTTCGTGAAGTTCCGCGACTACCCTGGCCGCTGGGTCATGCATTGCCACACGCTCGAGCACGAAGACGCCTTCATGATGACCTGTTTCGACGTACGCTGACTCAGATGCGAACCTCGACCTGGATCCCGTTTGTCGCCGCAGCGGTCGTTGCTGCTGCCGCCTTTGCGGTGACCCGTGGAGCGCCAGGAGGATTCGACGCGAGGCCTGTGAATGCGCGCGCCATCCCAGATGTCGAGATGCTGGATCAACACGGCAAGCGCGTCCGGTTCTACGAGGACATCGTGAAGGACAAGGCGGTGGTCATCCAGTTCATGTACACCCGCTGCGACGGCATCTGCCCAGCTGCGACGGACACCCTGCTCGCGGCCCGGGCCGAAATGCAGGACCGCATCGGCAAGGACCTCTGGTTCGTGTCGGTCTCGCTCGACGAACGCGACACGCCAGAGGACCTCGCGGACTATGCGAACAGTCGCGGCATCGGCGAGGGTTGGATCCTGCTGACTGGCGCTACAAGTGACGTCGAGACATTGCGCCGTGCCCTTGGTGCCTATGACCCAGACCCCGCTATCGATGCGGTCCGCAGCAACCATTCGGCGGCGCTGGTGCTCGGCAATGACCGCCTCGACCGGTGGACCATGGCGTCCGGCTTGGGGTCCGCATCCGCCCTGGTCCGGTCGATCCGTCGCACGCTCTGAGATCCGGGCCGCAAGCGGTGGGCTCGGCGCGGACCAGCCGCGGCAGCGAGCAAGACGCGGGAGCGCGGCCCCGACCATAACGCCGGGGCCGCCTTCCCAACGGACCATGCCCCCGCACAGCCCGTGGGGCCGACATCGCTGTCGACCCCCGAGACCTGGGTCCTCCGCATCCGTTCTCCCGATGGCTGCGGCAAACTCAGGCACTCATCGCCGGCGATGCCTTGGCGGCCCGGGGTGAGGCCAGATCGTCAAGGCACAGGCCAGCGAACACGAGTAGTTGCTTTGAGAGCCGGAAAACTAACTCGAATCCTTCTCAATCCTCCCCGCTCCACCAACTCGGCTTCTCTCAGGCAGCTCACGAAATCCGCATTGTCGCAACCATGCTGGCGATCGGGACCCCCAGCGGCAGGCAACATCCCTTCTGCACCCTGGACCCCAAGGTCCCCCTACCTATCGTCCCGACTCGCCGATCCATGCCCGCAGCCTTTCCTGATGACCTGGACCTCTCCCGCCGAGCCATCGCGGGACAGCCTGGCGCCCGCGACCAACTGGCCCATCGCCTGCGGTGCATCGGCCGGATCCTCGGGGCACGGAATGCGCGCGGCGGCCGTCGGCTGCCCAACGAAGCACTCGAGGACCTCGTTCAAGACGTGGCAACGACGGTCTGGCGCAAGCTTCCTGAGTTTGCAGCAGACGCGCCGCTTGAAGGTTGGGTCGCAGCGTTTTGCCAAAACGCATGGCGCAACGCTGCGCGCGGCGAGTCTCGCCGCGCGGCCCGTTCGCGGGAGCTGGTCGAAGAACCCGCGGCATGCGACGCCGGCAATGACGAACTCGACGGCCCAGTGCACCGGTGCTTGGATCGACTCGTCGCGGAAGACGCGGCGATCGTTCGCTGCAAGCACTTCGAAGGACTCACTCTGGACGAGATCGCCCGCCGCGTAGACCGCAACCTCAACGCGATCAAGGCGCGCTACTACCGCGCCCTGCTCCAACTGCGCCAATGCCTCGGCGGCGCGGCGGTGCCCGCGTGAACGGTGATCGCCCACTCACTCCCTTTGAGGAGCAACTGCTCATCGCCGTGCTCGCAGGCGAGCGGTCGCGCGACGATGCCGAGGTCAAAGCCGCAATGAAAGCTGCGCGGTTCGCTGCCGAACTCGCGGCGCTCGAAGGCGTGCAACGGCGCCTCGACGCCGCGGGCCTGGAGCAATCGACGGACCTCCGAGGCGCCGATCCTGCACTCGAAGCCGTCGCCGAACGCAGCGTGCGAGCATCCATGGCCGCCAGCCCGAAATCGGGCAAGGTCGTTTCCTTCCGCCGATGGGCCACCTTGGCAGCTGCCGTGATCGCAGCCGTTGTCTTGTGGAGGCTTCAGGAATCACCGAAGAGTTCGCCCCTCCTCGGCGGGACCATGCGCATCGAGGTCAGCGATGGCCCGAGATTCACGTTCTCGTTCTCGCTGCCGCCAGGCGGCCACTACCAGATTCAGGTCGAGACCACAGCCGGACGCATCGAGTCGCATCGGGTGGAGTGGCCGGCTTCTAGCTGGACGCCAGAGCGCGCAATCGTCGATCGCTGGGGCGACGGTGCTGAAGTGTCGGCAAAGGCGCTCGACCGCGACGGCGCGGAGTTGGCCGCGGGCAGCGGCGCACGATGGGTCCGAGGCAGATGAATGCAGCCTTCGCTCCATTCGCTGCTCTGTACACGCTAGCGGCCACCATGACGGCGCAGAGCGCCGACCTCTCTCGCAAGCTCGACGAGTTGCTGCGATCCGCCAATGCCGGCGAAGCGGTGTGCGCGGAGGTCGCACGCGCCGCAGCGGACGCGCACGAAGATGCCACGGCGCGCGAGAAGGCAAGGCAACTCGTCGCCGCTGCCGCCAACGCCGCGGTCTATCTGCCGCGCGTCGACGCAGCGCTAGTCGGCGAGTTGAACGCCTTGCTGGACCTGAAATCGGTGGATGCGGCAACGGCGGCCCGCGTCCACTACGCAATCGGCGAGACCCACTTCCGCCTCGGCGACCTCGACGCGGCTGACGCTGCGCTCGCAGTCGCGACGAGTTGCGACCCGACGCTTTCGTTTCATCTCGCAACCCGACGCTGCCTCGTGCAGATCGCTCGCGGCGACATGGCGACTGCGTTCGCGATGTGCGAACTCGCCGGCGCCGCAGCAACGAGCGAACTCGACCGCCGACGCACCGCGCAAACGCGCGCCGACCTCGAACTGCGCATCGGTTTGTTCGACCATGCCGCGCGCTCCCTCGAAAGTGCTCGCGGGCCGGATACAGGCGACCCATACGACACGCTCTCGACGCTGCGGCTCGACACCGAACTCGCGCTTGCACTGGAAGACTTCGTGGTCGCGCGAGAACGCGCCGCGCAGTGGCAGCAGGCCGCAGAAAGCGCTGCCGACCGTGGCGCCGCTTCTGCCCAACGCGCCGCGATCGCGCACCTGCGCGCGACCGCAGGCGTGGGCGAGATTGCGGATGCGCTGCATCGGACGCGGACATTGCTCGACGATCCGACCTGGCCCGCCGTCAACCGAGCGCCGCTGCAACGAATCGCGATCGAGCTCTTGCTGCAAAGCGGTGACGCCGCCGCTGCACGGCAGGTCGCACGCGCTCTCGCGGCGGGCAGGACCTTGCCGGAGCTGCCGTCGGACGATCTTGCTGCGGTAGCCGACGCGGAGTTGTCGGACGACTCGCTCACGGCCGATGCTCTCGATGCGCTGTGCGTTGCGCTCGACGCAGCTTGGAAGCAACAGGTCGCTGACTGGAAGTCGCTAGGCGAACGAGCCGGCAGGCTCGCGTTCTTGCAACTGCGAAGCCGGCGCAACCTCGCCAGCGCCTTGTTGTCCACCATCGTGCGCGGAGGTGGCGAGAACGCGGGCGATGCCTGCCTCATGCGCCTTCTGCTCGCCGAAGGCGCGGGCACCAGCGCCCGCGAAATCGGAGTGCCCGCCGTCGAGCCGCGCGACATTCGCAACCGCCTCGCACAGAACGGCGTCCGTTTGCTGGTCTACCTGCCAGCGCCGCGAGGATCCCACTGCATCGAAGTGAATGAACGCGGTGCACACTGCCACGCGTTGCCGTCCGACTCGAGCCTCCGCGCGCAAGTGCGCGCCATCCGCGCGCTGCTGGCAAGCTCCGGCGATGCGAACGCGATCGCCGACCACGCCAAGGCGCTGCTCCAAAGGGTCACGCCGCATGGCGAAGCGGCGTGGCTTGGCTCCAGTTCGCTCGTCGTCGTCGGGCGCGAACTGCTCGCGGGTCTCCCCTTCGAGATCCTGCCGACGGGCGATCCCGCGGCGCCTTGGCTCGGACTCCGGGCGCCGATCTCGTATCTGCCATCGCTGCGGCTCGGGGTTTGGCTGTCCCAGCGGCCACCGGCGCAAACACCGCACGCAACCGCGCGGTTCGCGACCGGGTTGGCCGCCGCCGACTGCGCGGCCTGGGGTCAGTCCGACCTCGTGCTGTCCGACGAACAGATGCGCAGGGCCCTCGCCGGCCTTGCGTCACCAACCGCGACTCTGCTGCCGCGCGCGAGCGCTGCGAGTTTCACCCACGATCCGGGAGCGGCGCTCGCGCTCTTCGCTCACGGCGTCTACGACGCAACGGCGGAAGCGAAGAACGGCTTCTTGTTGGCGCGCGACGGTTCGCAGGCAAGCGCAGTGTTTCCCGCGGCATGCGCAAAGTTGCGGATGGCTCCGTTCACTGCATTGGCAGTCTGCGGCGCGGCGCGGGCCTCGTTGCGGCGAGGCGACGACGGCGGTGGCGATCTGGTTGACGCCGCAATGCGCGGCGGCGCGACTTGCGTGCTGTCGAGCGAGTTCGACCTCCGCGTCGACGACGCGCTCGCGATGGTTGGCGAGACGTTCACGCAACTGGCACACGGTCACGATGCATCCCGAGCAGTGCTCGAAGCCAGAAGGGCCCTCGCTCGCGCCGACGACCATCCGTCACGCTTTGCTTCGATGCGACTCGACGGACTCGGCTCGCTCGTCGTTCCGCTCGTCGCTGCGCCGACGAGATCGTCGATTTCAGTGCAAGCAGTGTTGGTCATTCTGCTGACGCTGGCAGCCATCGGCGGTTGGCTCGTGCGGCGCACAGCGAACAGACGCTGATCGTTGCCGAGGATCCTGCACGGATCGCTCGAGCGCAGCAGCAGTCACTGCTGCCGGATCATTGCACCGGGTTTGGCACTACCGCGGTCGTGACCTTCGGCGGCAACCGCGGCGGCTCGACATAGCCCGTCGTCGGCGCGCCGCCGCCAGATGAGAGGCGCAGTTGCGGCTCTCCGGGGAACGTCGGCAGCTGGTAAACGAGATTGTTGAGTGCGAGGCCCACGTAGCGTGGCGGCCAGACTTGCGCGATGTCGCCGGCCGTGTCCCTGCGGACGTAGCGCAGCACGCCTGCGAAGGCGCGGTTGTAGTAGCCGATGTTCGAGCCGTTCCAGCCGTCCGGCACCGGGATGCGGAAGTGGAACGTGTTCGGCGCGCCACTGCCTGGCGCGAAGGTGGTGATCGCGTCGATCTCCACGACTGGTTGCGTGCGAAACTCGCTGCCGAGCTCGCCGCCATTCCTGAGCACGGCGCCGTAGCTCAGCAATTGAACGCCATTCGCGTCAGCTGGCACGCCGACGAGATGTGACAGCGTGAGCGACATGTTCACTCCGATCACGTCGCCAACCCGCGTTGGATCCGTCGAGAACTCGCTGCCGCAGGTCAACGCCACGATCTCGGGCCGAAGCTTGGCCGGCGGGCCGCCGAGCGTCGGCGCAGGCGTGATGACCAATCTGCCGTCCTGCACAGAAGGAATGACGAACTCCGAAGCCCGATCTCCATCCATGTCGCCAAACCACAACTGCGCGGTGTTCGGCTGATTGCCCAGGTGATAGGTGCCGAGGTTGACGCGGATGCACTGGCCGGAGCCAAGACCAAACGTCGAAGGCGTCCCCGCCACGCCAGACTGGTTCAGCAACAGGTAGGCCGAGGGCGAGTTCAACTGTGAGAGGGCCAGATCTTGGCGGCCATCGTTGTCGACGTCACCCACCGCAACACTGCCTACGACCAGCGTGGGGGCTCTGCCGATGGGCGCCCCCCACGGCAACGTCATCTGCTCAAACACGCCCGCTCCGACGACCGTCAACGTCTCGCGTCCATTCTGTTGCGTCACCCAGGCGACGAGTTCGTCGCGCCGACTGCGAAACTCGACGAGAAACGAACTGGCGTTGGTCATCGGATACGAGAACACCGACTGCCCGGTGAAGGCATTGCCGATCCACAGGCGCTGGTTCGTGGCGATAGCGAGTTCGCGTTGGCCATCGATGTCCCAGTCCACGGTCGCCGCTGCGAACACGGTTTCGCTGGGGAAGAGGATCGCGGACAGCGGCGTCGGCTGACCCTGTGGCACGAAGGTCTTCGTGTAGACGGTCGTGCGTGCATCGTCGATGCCGATCAAATCGTCGACCAGATCCCCGTCGATGTCAGCCGTCACGATGCGCGAGTAGACACGGGAGTCCAGACGCGGCATCAGCCCAAGTGGGTCCCATTGGAAGACCCCGGAGCTGGTCGCCAGCACGAGTCCATCGCGATTGCGAGTATTGCCCAACCGCCGCGTCGCGAGATCGCGCACCGAGTAGTTGCTCGCGATCGAGTCGTAGGACAGCAGCATCAGCGGCGTCGTCGCGAGCACTGCCTTGTCCTGGCGCAAGAACGCGACGTCGCTGTAACCGTGGCCAGTGAAGTTGCCGACAGCGATCGCCTGAGTTGGCTGGAATCCGCGCGCGCCGGTCACCCCCGTGCCGAACACGGCCTGACCACAAGCGGTCGCGACGAGAGCAATGCATGTCGCGCCAACACGGAGGTGAGCCTGAAGGGACGAATACATGACGTCCTATCATTCCCTGGCCCGCGCCAAAGCACAGCCCCCGCGAGCCGGCGCCCCACGACCCAGTTCCTTCGGGCGCGCGGTCAGGGTAAGCGTTGACGTCCGATTCCCCTGATTCCGACCCACAGTCAGCCCATGCGTATTCGCCTCGCACTCGCGTTCTTTGGCCTCACCCTCACCCTCACGCCATGCGCCCAAGCTCAGTCGGCGCAAGATCCTGCGCCCAAGGCTCCGGCAGAGGCCGCGCCCAACGCGAAGCCCGCGCCCAAAGTGCTCGATCTCGGCCAGCGGATCGACGGGGAACTCGAGTTGCTCGACATCGACGGCGTGGCACAGAAGGCCAAGGACCTGATGGGCAAAGTGACGGTGGTCAACTTCTACTCGATCCAGTGCCCCGTGCAGGCGCAGTGGGATGGCCGCCTCGCGCAGATCCAGAAGGACTTCGCCGAGCACGGAGTCGTGTTCTTGCACATCAACAGCAACGTGACCGAGATCGGCGAGAAGCCGCAGTCGCAGCCAACCGCAGACGACAAGGAGGCCAAGAAGCCATACGAGAACGTGCGCGCGCACCTCGCCGAGAAGGAACTGCCGTTCCGCGTGCTCGTCGACCATGGCAACAAGTTGGCGGACCTGTTCGCAGCCAGGACGACACCTCATGTCTACGTGTTTGGCGCGGACGGCAAGCTCGCCTACAAGGGCCTCGTCGATGACGACCAGCGCGACAACAAGCAAGAAACGCGAACCAACTACCTGCGCGACGTCCTCGGCAAGCTGACGGAAGGCGAAGCGGTCGAAGCATTCAGCACGAAGGAAGTCGGCTGCGGCATCAAGCGCGTGGGCGCCGAGAATCGCGGCGGCGGACGTCGGCCGCGCGGCGAAGGCCGGCGTGGCGGACCGGGTGGACAGAGTGGCGGCCAGAGTGGAGGCCAGCCGAAGGACGGCGGCCAACGTGGCGGCGACTGAATCCAGGCGCGTGATGCGCTCCATCGCGTGTGCCGCGTGTGCCGCGTGTGCCGCGGTGCTGGTGGCGACCGGCTGCGGCGGATCGACATCGGCCGAGGAGTCGATCCGGCTGCTCTCGGCCCGCGAACTCGCGGCACGAATCGCCGACTCGCGCGGCGCACCGTTGCTGGTGAACTTCTGGGCCACCTGGTGTGCGCCCTGCCTTGCCGAGATGCCGGACCTGCTGGCCGGGACGCGCGACTTCCGTGCGCGAGGCGGCCAGGTGCTAGGCGTGGCGCTGGAGTTCGCGGTCGACGGAGTCACGCCAGCCTCGTCGGAGGCCATGGTCCAGCAGCAGGTGAAGAACCTCGGACTCGACTTCGCGATCGTCATCTGCACCGAGGTGGATCTCATCGTGATGCGCGATGCGCTCGGCCTCGAGCTCGGCGCATTGCCACAGACCGTCGGTTACGACCGCAGCGGCAAAGTCGCCGCGATCCACGACGGCGTCGGGGACACGGCAGACTTTGCGGAACTGGCCAAGCGCGCGGAGCGGTGATCTGCGCGGCCGCAGCCCGAACGACGCCTCCCCCCGTGCGCGCCGCCTGCCGGCCGCTATCCTGCTCGGCCCTTTGGCTTCGACCCCTCGCAAGAACACCCGATCCCCACGCCTCGGCGTGTGGCTCTTCGGCGCCTACGGCGGCCTCGCCACGACCGTTGTGCTCGGCGCGCGCGCGATCGCGCGTGGGCTGGCGCAGCCCCAAGGCATCGTCACCGAGACGGACCTCGGCCGGGGCCTGCCGCTTGCCCCGATCGACAGCCTAGTCTTTGGCGGCCACGAGATGCGCAGCGGCGACTGGGCGAAGTCCGCGCGCGAGATCCACGCCGACAACGGCACGTTGCCACTCCCCCTCATCGAGGCGCTCGCCAAGGACCTGAAGCAACTCAGCAAGAACGTGCGACCCGGCGCCTTGGTCAACGCCGGAGCCACGATCGAACGCGTCACCGGCGGTCGCCGCGGCGCGCAGCGGACTCTGCGCCAAGAAGCCGACCGACTTCAGGCGGACCTGCGGGCGTTTCAGCAGAAGCACAAGCTCGACCGCGTCGTCTGCGTCAACCTGACGTCAACTGAGCCCGACCTTCCTGCGAGTCCCGCGCATCGCACGCTCACGGCCTTCGAAAAGGCCATCGACAAGAACGACTCTCGCGTCGTGCGCAGCTCGTCACTCTACGCCTATGCGGCGGCGAAGCTCGGCTTCCCCTTCGTGCACTTCACGCCCAGCAACGGCGCGTTGCTGCCGGCCATCCGCGAACTGTTCGAGCAGAACGGTGCCCCCTACGCCGGCATGGACGGCAAGACCGGCGAGACACTGGTGAAGTCCGCGCTCGCGCCGATGTTCAAGATTCGCGACCTGCGCGTCCTCAGTTGGCAGGGCTACAACATCCTCGGCGACCGCGACGGCGCCGTGCTGGCGGACTCCGACAACAAGCAAGCCAAGATCGCGACCAAGGACGCGTTGCTGCCGCAGATCCTCGGCTACCCGCTGCACAGCCATGTCGGCATCGACTACGTGCCATCGCTGCACGACCACAAGACCGCATGGGACTTCGTGCACTTCGAGGGGTTCCTCGGCCATCGCATGTCGATGCAGTTCGTTTGGCAGGGCTGTGATGCGATTCTCGCCGCTCCGCTCGTGCTCGACCTCGTTCGTTGGTGCGATCTCGCATCGCAGCTCGGCGAGAAGGGCGGGATGAAACACCTCGCCTGCTACTTCAAGAAGCCGATCGAGGCCTCCACCCATGACCTCCACGCGCAATGGCGTGAGCTGGTCGATTACGCCAACGCCCACCGCGACAAGTTCCGTCGATGATCGCGCTCAACAAGATCAACAAGCGCCACG
>SXPK01000202.1 GCA_005776365.1 Planctomycetia bacterium | reverse complement strand
CCTCGACCTCTCGAAGATCGAGGCCGGCAGCATGCAGATCGAGAACCGGCCGACGAGCATCGTCGAGATCGCGCAAGACGTCCGGCGAATGCTGACGGCGCGGGCTAGGGCCAAGGGAATCACGATCGAACTCTCGTACTCAAATGCGCTGCCGGCCACGATCCAGAGCGATCCCACGCGCCTGCTCCAGATCCTGCTCAACCTCGTCGGCAACGCACTCAAGTTCACCGAGCGTGGCAGCGTGACCATGGAGATCGCAGCAGACTTTGTCGCGCAAGCCTGTTCCGTCAGCGTGATCGACACCGGCATCGGCATCTCCGCAGATCAACAAGCCACGTTGTTCCAGTCGTTCGCGCAAGCAGACAGCTCGATCAGTCGTCGCTATGGAGGCACAGGCCTCGGACTCGACATCAGCAGACGACTTGCCGTGATGTTGGGCGGCGACCTCACGGTGCAGAGCACCCTCGGCCAAGGGAGCCGATTCACTTGCACCTTCAGCACCGGACCAATCGTTCCGTCTTCGTTCGCCGCGGTGCCGCAGGATCCCACGCGACCCCGTCCGCCAGCGAAGTTCACGGGCCGCGTGCTGGTGGCCGACGATGGCATCGACAACCAGCGGTTGATCCAACGAATCCTCCAAGTCGCAGGGCTCGAGGTCGAAGTCGTGGACAATGGCGCAGCAGCCGTCGAAGTCGCGATGCAGTCCGAAGCCAAACAGCCCTTCGACGCCATCCTGATGGACGTGCAGATGCCCGTGATGGACGGGTTGACCGCGACGCGAACCCTGCGGCAACGCGGGTTCACCAAGCCGATCATCGCACTGACGGCAAACGTGCTGCCAGAAGATCGCCAGAAGTGCGCCGAAGCTGGCTGCTCTGGGTTCGCCGGCAAGCCGATCGACCGCGCGTTGCTCTACGAAGCGTTGAGCGCCTTCTTGCCCCACGGTTGATCTAGCTCGCCGCCGCATCGCGTCGTTCGAGCAATCGTCGACGTCATCGGCTGGCGCAGCACTGCTGTCCAGGAACGCGACATGTCGTTCAACGTCGATGGGAGGCCGTTCGATACCCCCACATCGCGAAGATGGGGGTGTACGAGAACTCGACGCCGCGGCGCCTTGGTGGACCGCTCGCAACAGCGCTGCTTGCGCTGGCTGCGTGCACTGCCGACATGCCGCCTCCGGGCGATGGCGCTTCGCTGCACAACACGCAGGACGAATGCGTCGAGCCCGCGTGCGTTGATCTCGTTGCCGCTGGCGTCATGACGCCGGCGGCGCCACTGGCCGAACGGGCGGAGTTCCTTCCGCCGGCGGTCCGCATGGAGTGGATTGCGCTTGGCTGTGAGGCCAGCTCGATGCTCGGCGGGTCGCTGCCAGGGGCGGCGGAAACGGACACAGCGCAAGTGCACTGGTCCGTACACGAAGAGCGAGACACGATCGAACTGCTACTGCTCGGCAAGGTCGATGCAGCGCTGGCGGTCGTGCCGCCGGCGCCGCGCGAGCTGCAGGCCGGTCTGACGACGTGCATGCTCGGAGTCGAGTTGTTCGCCTTCGTCGTGCACCCATCGTCCTCGCTCTACAACCTGCGGATCGACGATGCTCGGCAACTCGCTGAGGGCACGATCGTCGATTGGCGACACATCCGGCTCGACGCCGGACCCGTGACCTTCGTCGTGCCGCATGGTCACAGCGCAGTGGAGCGGGCCAGGCGCACGCTGATGCCAGGCCGCCGTCTGTCGGGATCCGCCGTCTGGGCGGACTCGACGGCGGCGGCAGTCGACGCGATCCTCCGCGATCCGAACGCCATCGCGTTCGTGCCGCTCGCCGAGTTGCACCAAGACGCCGCTGTGCGCGTGCTCACGATCGATGGAACAGCCCCAAGCCGCACCGCCTTCGTGGAGGGCCGCTACTCGATCGGCGCGCCGTTGTGGTTGACCTCGCGCAGCGAGCCGTCGCCAGCGGTGACGGTGCTCCGTGAGCAGTTCGCAAACGGACACTTCGCCCAAGTCGCCACGACGCTCGCGACGAACTGAAGCCGCGGCTACTCGCGATCAGAAGGCGATGCCGCCGGCGACGAACCAGCCGGCGATCTCGAAGTCCGCGTCGAAGGCCCGCCCTTCGGCGTCGCCACTGGCGTCAAACGACAGACTGCGCCAACCACCAATGAACTCCAACCCGAGCACGGGCTCCCACCGCGCAAATGCCTCGGCGTCGAAGTACTGACCGTCTGCATCTCCCATGTCGATCTCGAACGCGCCGAGGTTGGCGCACAAGGAGAACGGGCCGAGATCCAACTCAGCATCGATGCATGGCATCGGCAGCATCAGGCTGGCCTGCAAACTCTCGAAGGCGATGCTGGTCCGATCTTCTACACGCAGGTCGAAGGTGTGCAGCCCTACCTGCAGGCCGAGACCGACACGAACCAGATCCGTTGGCACAAGGTCCCACGTGTAAGCGCCTGAAACGTTCACGTAGTCGAGTTGGCTTCGGACATTGGTGCCATCCGCCAGATCGCCGAAGTCGTTTGCCAGAGTCCCATCCCCAGAGGGTGTTGATCCGAACCCGCTCACCCGCACGCGATGCGGTCCCCAGTCAGCCTCGGCGCGAACGTAGGCAGAGGGAGACGCATCGTCGGTCCCGAGAGCATCGAGCGAGTTGCGCTCCTGACCGAGATCCAGGCTGTTGGCGCCATTCTGCAAGGCGACATCGCCCTTCGCGCTCATGAAGGACGCGCCGACATAAGCTCGCGCGTGCGGCATGCATGACGGGAAGCAAGCCAGCACGAGGAGTAGCGACGTGGGAGCTGTGGTTCTCATGGCAGATCGATTCTGACGCTTCGATGCGAGAGCGGAAGACGGCGGGACGGCGCGCGGCGCGCGGACCGTGCGCGGTGACGAAGTAGAAGTGGTTTCACGATCATTCGGCATGCAAGACTGAGCAACCAAGCACGAGAGAATGAGAAGGTTCGCAGGGGAAACTGTGGGCTCTGCCGAGAACTCGCGACGCAGCCAACGGGTTTCGGCGCCGGCCGCAACCGCCGAGATGTTGTGAAGCCACTTCTAGGCTTCTACCACGGAACCCATCTACCGAGGGACCGGCACAGCATTCATTCGAGCCCGAAGCCCAGTTGCCGCAGTTCCTCGATCAGCACGGCGCGCGACTTCACGTATTCGCTGGTGCCGCCCCACAGTTGTGCCATGCGGTCCTGCCAGCCCTTGTCGAGCTTCACGGGTCGCCCTTGGTAGCCGCCACGCTCATTGCATCGCCTCGCCCACTCCTTCATCCCTGCGTCCGCGCCTGCTAATGCTGCCGCAAGACAACTGCGATCGTAGGCCTCCCAATGCAAGACTCCTGGCAAGGGCATGCGCCCGCGCGCAACGGGGTCATCCGCGGGTCTGCCGATCGCCATGCCGAAGACGACGTAGCAATGCTCAGGCAGTTCGAGCAACTGCGCGATCTGGACCGGGTGGTTGCGCGCGGCGCCAATCATGCAGATGCCGAGGCCTTCTGATTCGGCGGCGAGCGCGAGGTTTTGCCCCAGCAAGGCCGCGTCCACCGTGGCTTGGAGGAACAACTCGAAGCTTTGCGCTTGCAGCGTCTGGCCGTGCGCACGGCAGCACTCTGCGAGCTTGTGCAAGTCGGCGCACACGGCGAGGAACACCGGCGCTTCGACGATGTGCTTCTGGTCGGCGCATAAGGCAGCAATGGCGCGGCGGCGCGATTCGTCTTGCACGGCGATTACCGCGTAGGCCTGGATGAAGCTCGATGTCGATGCGTGACGAGCAGCATCGACGAGCCGCTCGATTTGGCCTTCTGCCAAGGCCTCCGGGCGAAAGGAGCGTCGGCTCCGATGCTGGCGCATTTGCTCGACGACCGTGGCTGGCACCGCCGCGATCCAGGCGCGCGCGGCCTCGAGGTCCGCTGGCTCGTCGAGGTCCGCCACCGTCCATGCGTTCGCAGTCGGAACGTCACGGACGCGCGACGGCTCCTTGCGCACGAGATCGCGAAGCACTGTGCCTTTCTGTTGGATCTCCGCGAACGCGCCACGACGCATGGCAACCGGATGCCCCGGCTTGCCGCGAAACGAGGGTCTGGCGATGGCCACACCTTCGCGATGGGCCGCTGCGATCACGGCTGCGATGGTGTCGCTTTCGACCAGCGCGTGATCGACCGGCAACACAAGGACGACGTCACACGCCGGGGAGACTTCTTGCTCCGCGGCGCGCAGGCTGTCTGCCATGTCGCCGTCGCCAAAGACCGTGACGATGCGATGCGCGATCGGCAATGGCGGCAGGGGCAGAGCCTCACGACTGCGCACCACGAGCATCTCATCGACGCCGGCACTTTCGAGCGAGCGTGCAATCCTCTCCATCGCGGTGAGGCCGCCGAGATCGAGCAGCGCCTTGTCAGCACCCATCCGCCGGCCTTTGCCCGCAGCAGGAATGATCGCAACGGTTCTCATGCCGCGGACTCGAACGACGCTCGCACGATCATCGTGCGCGGATCTCGGAGAGCGTGACCAACGGCACGACGCGGAACTCCTTGCGGAACGCGGCGGCATCCGGGTCTTCGCGATCCGCGATCGTCAACACGACTACGGGGATCGCACCAACTTCTCGCACCGCTTGGATCGCCTTGCTCGCCGATCCCCCGGTCGTGACCGTGTCCTCGATGATCGCGACCTTCTGGCCCGCGACGAGGTCGCCCTCGATGCGCGAGCCAGTGCCGTGACCCTTCGGTTCCTTGCGAACCAAGAACGCCGGCAGATTCTGGCCCGTCTCGTAGGAGAGTGCCGCAATCGCACTCGCGATCGGGTCGGCGCCGATCGTGAGTCCGCCAATCGCTTCGACTTCGGGATACCGCTGCAACGCATCGAGCATCAATCGGGCGATGAGCCAAAGACCCTCTGGGTGCAGGCTGACCTTCTTGCCGTTGATGTAGAAGTTCGACTTCTTGCCCGATGCGAGCGTGATGTCGATGCCGTCGCGATATGCCTTCTCGCGAACCAGCTGAAGGAGCCGCTGCTTGGCCGACGCAGGATCGAATTGCTTGGTCACGAGCGCATGGATAGCGGCGGCTTCTGAGCTTGTCCAAGGCGCGCATTGGCACAGCGCCGAACTAGGCCCCATGGCGCGGTTCGCAGTGGTCCGATACCGTCCCGCGCCCTCAGTCCGAATGCGCGCGCCGTCGGACTGCACATCTCCCATGCAAACAAGCGAAGTCGAAAGCCACAGCGGAGCCCGCAGCTGATGTCGACTCCTGCACGAAAACTCGCGCCCAGGGCCGCGCCGGCGATCGAGCCGGGTCCCAGAAGGGACGATCTGCTGGTCGTCGAGGATTTCGCGTCGGCGGAGATCGCAGTCCGCAATGGCGTGGACAGTTCGCGCATCGTCGTGCTGCAAGGCCAGCAAAAAGCAGTCGCGCTCGCGGCGGCACGCGCTGGGATCTCGCTGGGTCGCGGGCCATTGCCGTCGTCTCCGCACGCGGCGCCAGGCCGCACGCTCGTCGTGCTGCCGACCTACAACGAGAAGGACAACCTCGAGCCGATGCTGCAGGCGATCCTGGCTTATGCCGCGGTCGATGTGCTCGTCGTGGACGACGATTCACCAGATGGGACGGGCGCGATCGCAGACCGCATCGCGGCAACGAACCCCCGCGTGACCGTGCTGCACCGCTCCGGCAAGCAGGGACTTGGGACCGCCTACCTCGCCGGCTTCGCCGAGGCGTTCGTGCGCGGCTACGAATACATCTGCGAGATGGACTGCGACTTCAGCCACGCGCCGTGGGACCTGTCGCGCCTGCTCGCGGCTGCTCACGATTGCGACCTCGTGATCGGCTCGCGCTATGTGCGAGGCGGGTGCACGGTTGGCTGGGACTTCCGTCGACGCATGCTGTCCCGCGGCGCCAACCTCTACACGCGCCTCTGGCTTGCGTCCGGCATCCGCGACAACACTGCGGGATTCCGCTGCTATCGCTCCAGCGCGCTGCAACAGCTCGACCTCGCCGCGGTGTCCGCGCAGGGTTATGCGTTCCAGATCGAGATGGCGTTCCGCATGGTCCGCGCTGGCTTCGCAGTGCGCGAACTGCCGATCCACTTCGTCGACCGTCAGGTCGGCAAATCGAAGATGAGCGGCAAGGTCGCGCGTGAGGCATTGATGCTGGTGCCAAAGCTGCGCTTCCGCGTCCAGCGCGGGCGCGGCTGAGCACCGCGCCGACGATCAACGATCAGGACTTCGTCGCCTCGAGCCGGTCATTCTCGATGTCACTGAGCATGCGCTCGGTGATGTCGCCAGTCGGGTAGTGGCCGTCGAAGCACGCCTTGCAGAACTGACGTTCCGGGCCGACAGCCTGCACCGCGGCCACCATGTCTTCGATCGTCTGGTAGATGACGTGGTCGGCGCCGAGTTCCTTGGCGATCTCTGCTGGTGTGCGGCCGCGCGCGACGAACTCACGTTTGGTCGACATGTCGATGCCATAGAGGCATGGGTGCAACAGCGGCGGCGAGTAACTCGCGAGGTAGACCTTCGCTGCGCCCATCTGACGCGCGATCTTGACGATTTGCCGACTCGTGTTGCCGCGCACAATCGAGTCATCAAGGATTAGGACGCGCTTGCCTTCGAACTCGACGCGGATCGGGTTGAGCTTGTGCCGGATGGTCGACTGCCGCGCCTTGTCATTCGGCCTGATGAAGGTGCGACCCACGTAGCGAGTCTTGACGAAGCCCTCGCGATAGGGGACGCCAAGGACCTCGGCCATCGTCTGCGCAGCAGTGCGAGCGGACTCTGGCACGGGGATCACGACGTCGACCTCGATCCCCGACCGCTTCCATTGCTCGCCCAGCTTCTTGCCAAGTTCGAGACGCGCCGCATAGACCGAGGCACCATCGAGGAAGCTGTCCGGGCGTGCGAAGTAGATGTATTCGAAGATGCAGGG
>SXPK01000201.1 GCA_005776365.1 Planctomycetia bacterium | reverse complement strand
GTCGAGGAAGAGCGTGCCGCCGTCGGCCAGTTCAAAACGTCCTTCGTGACGCTTGCCCGCGCCGGTGAACGCGCCCTGCTCGTGGCCGAAGAGTTCGCTTTCCATCAGCGCTTCGGGGATCGCTGCGCAGTTGACCTTCACGAAGGGCTTGTCACGGCGATCACTGCAGCGGTGCAGCAACGCCGCGACGCGCTCTGTGCCGGTGCCGCTCTCGCCACGGATCAGCGCGGTGGCCTTGCTTCGCGCGATGCGTTCGACGAGCGCGACGACCGCCTGCATCTTGGGCCCGGCGACGACCATTTCTTCGCCGACGCTTTCGGCGCGGAAGTAGCGATTCTCGCGCAGCAATCGTCGCCGTTCGCGCAAACGCGCCGTCATCAACTCGAGGTCGTGCAGCGCAACGGGCTTCTCCAGAATGTCGTCGGCGCCACCGCGCATCGCCTGGATTGCGGTGCCCATCGTGCCGTGCGCCGTGACCAGCACCACCGCACGATCCGGATCCTGGGCCTTGCTCGCGGCGAGCACCGCGTGCCCATCTTGATTCGGCATGCGCAAGTCGGTCAGCACGAAGTCGAATGTCTGCTTGCGCATCGCGTCGATGGCCTGCTGGCCGTCGACGACCGCGTGCACCTCGAATCCAAGGCCCTGCAGCGCCTCGGCAAGGAAGTCGCGCGACAACGGTTCGTCATCGGCGAGCAACAGCAACTCGCGACTCATGCGACGGCCTCCGCCACGGACGCCGCTTGCAGTGGCAACCGGATCCTGAACTTCGCGCCGGGCACGCCCGGGTTCATCAGCTCCAGTTCACCGCCAAAGAACGACAGCACGCGCGACGCCAGCGGCAGGCCGAGACCCGTGCCGCGCTCCTTGGTCGAAACAAAGGGCTCGAAGACACGCGATGCCAGTTCGCTCGGCACGCCGGGCCCATCGTCCTCTACCGTGATCTCCATCCGTCCGCCAGACGTAGCAACCGCGACGCGAATGACGCCATTGCCCTTGCTCGCCTCGATTGCGTTGGCAAAGAGCACCGCAAGCGCGCGCGTCAGCGACGCCGCGTCGGCGCGCAGGTTCGCTTCACCGAGGAGCTGGACGCGCGACGGCGAAAGCCGCGCCTGCGACGCAGCGTCAGCAACGATGCGCGCGACGGTGGACATCGGTCCGCAGGCAGACTCGGGACGGGCGAAGGCGAGCAACGACTTCACGATCTCGTCCACTTGCATGAGGCCCTGCCGAATGCGCACCGCGTACCGCCGCGCGGACTCGCCTTCGGGATTTCGCTCGAGCAACTCGGCGAAGCCCATCGCCCCGTTGAGCGGATTCTTGATCTCATGCGCAACGCCGAGCGCCAACTCGGAAAGCCCTGCGAGCTTGTCGAGCCGATGCACTTCGCGCTCCAGTTCGCGGATCCGCGAACGGTCCTCGAGCAGCAGCAACTCACCGTCCGGCAGCGGAGCGATCCGAACTCGCACGCCGCCATCTCCGATCGCGAGGTCGCCAGGACGCGCCACGAGCAAGTCGACACGCGCCGATCCGGCCTTCTCGCAGAGCCGCGCGGCCTCGTCGTTGCGAAACGTGATTGATCCATCGTGACGGCGCGCCACCACCCCGAGGGGCAATGCGGCGAAGATCGCATCGCGCTCGGCGACCGCCTGTTGCAGGCAACGGTTCGCTGCCTGCAGCTGCTCGTCGACAGCGGCCGCGCGCGTCTTGAGTTCGGCGTAGCGCTGCTCCAGCCGCTGCGACGCCTCGATGAAGGCGTCGAAGCCGGCGCGAAGGTCGCCTTCGCTGAAGGCCTCCTGGCCTAGTTGCGATCGCTCGACCATGTGATCGACTGCGGGTCGGTCTTCGGCGCGTAGCCGGAGTGGAGGTTCATCCAACGGAAGTGGTCCATCGCCGACTGCGCGGCGCGACCCCACGGTCCGAGTTCGTCCTTGCCGTTCTTGCGCACTGCGTCACGCGCAGTGATCGCGACGTAGGCGTCGCGCACTGCTTGCTCTCGCATCTGGAACTCCTTGGGCTTGTCTCGGGCGTTGAGTCCTTCGCGGCGCTCGGCGATGCGGAACAGCAGTTCGCGGCATCGCCCGAGGTGAAACTGATGCGCGAACGAGTCCTTGTTCTTTTCGTCGACCTCGAGTTCGGCAACGGCGAGTGAAAGCCGGTCCTTTGCCTCGTCGAGCGCCTCGTCTGCGGCCTGCCCATGACCTTGCGCACGCAGTTGATCGGCGCGATCCACCAACGATTGGCTCGCCCGCAACAAGGCCGTCGCCACGAGGCCATGGTCGCCGCTGCCATCGATGCGCGCGCGGATGGGCTGCAGATTGGCAGCGATGCGGACCGGCTCTTCTGCAGCTTGCGTGGCCGTGGTGTGCGGCTCCGCTTGCGCAGGATGCGGATCGTGGGCGCCAGATTGGGCGGACGCCTGCGCGGTCTGTGCGCGCGGATCGGCAGCGTCGTGCACGCCGACGAGCGGGACCACCACCCACTCGGGTTCGCCGCCAGCAGCCTTGGCGCGTGCTGCGATCTCAGTGCCTCGACGCTCGGCCTCCTTGCGCAGACGTTCGAGTCGCAGATGCAAGCTCACGGTCACGGCCTCTTCTTGTGACAGTTGCAGTTGCGCGCGTTCCAGCGCGGGAGCCGCTGCTTGTGCAGGCGCCACTTCGCCGCCAGGCATCGGCATCGCTTCGCCGTTGGCCAGACCCATGTCGTGACGCACGCGGGCATCCAGCAGCAAGTCAGCCTCGGTTTGCTTGTCCTGTAGCGCAGCACGCGCTCGATCGAGTTCCTGACGAAGGGTGGCCTCGCGACTGGGTTCACCCGGACGTTGCGCGGCCAAGGGCGCGCTCGCGCACAGCGCGGCGACCATGATGACGAGAACTCGGTTCATCGCAGGATCCCCCGGTATGCGTCGGCGGCAGACTCCAACTGGCCCATCTGCGTGTAGGCGTCGCCGATCATCTCGGCGCATCGCGCACGCAGGTCCTTCTCCTTGATGCGCGGCGCGATCTCGCGCGCCAGCGCCGGGAACTCTGGCAGCGTCTTGCTGGCGCGGGCCTGCTCGAACAATGCCTCGACCGACTTGAAGCGCGCCTTGTCCCCGTAGTCGTTGTCGCGAGAACACAGGATGCGCGCCACGGAGATCGCACGCTGCCACTGACGGTCGGCGATCAGCTCATCGACGAGGAACAGCGTGAGCTCCGGGTCGTCTTCGCGATGCACGAGCACTTCGAGTTCCTCGAACGCGGACTCCTTCTCACCGAGCGCGAGGCCGGTGCGCGCGTAGAGCCGCAGCGCTTCGGTGCGCTCTCGCGCATCGAGGTCAGCCATGTGCTGTTCCTTGGCCGCAAGCGCAGAAGCGCGGGCCTCGACATAGCGGCCCAAGCGCAGGTAGGCATCCGCGAGCATCACGTGCGCAGCGCCGCGACGTCGATCGGATGTGGCGTGGATCAAGAACCACTCCAGCGACTTCATCGCCAGTTCGATGCTGCCCGTGCCGAGCGCGCCGTAGCCGAGCAAGAAGTGGTAGTCGACGAACTGACGATCGTCGAGGTCAGCGAAGTTGGATGAATCGCGCAGCGTGAGCATGGTCTCGAGCACGCGGCCCGGCCACTCGAGCCGCAACTGCGCCTCGCCCACGACAAGCCACACCTCGAGCATTTCGACGGTGTCTTGCAGCCGCATCACGCGCGCCGCCAGTTCGGTGCGGCAACGATCGCACAGTTCGCGCATCCGCTTGTCATCCGTCGCGACGCGAGCCTGCCCGAGCAGCGCCCGGCCGAGCGTGACGGTGGCGCCAGTCGCTTCTGGCGAAGCCGGGTGGAGATCAAGCAGCTTGCGGCACCACTTCTCGGCTTGCTCGAAGCGCTCACGCGCCTTGGCCTGATCGAGTGTTTGCGCGCCGATCTCGCAGTTGGCCTTGGCCAGTCGCAACAAGGCTGGAGCAACGTGCTCACCGGGGCGCTTGTCGTAGATCTCGCTGAAGAAGGGCAACGCCGCCTCGAGGTCGCCCTGCTCGGCGAGCAAGTGGCCAAGGTGCATGCGCGCCTGCATCGACTCCCCCGCCGGAGCGGGCGAGAAGCGAAGTTCGTCCTGCAGATAGGAGCGATACCACTCCTTGGCGATGCCTCGCAGACGCTGGCGCCCAGCATCCGTGTCCGCCGTCGGCGTGCGCGTGACGTGAACCGTTGGCTGCGAACCGTCGCCCGACCCTTCCTCGAAGACGACGTCGGCGCTGGCCGCGACGGCGATGAGCTGTGCGGTGATGCGCGGCTCCTGACCTGCGAGCGCGATGTCGACGGTCGCGGCGCGAAGGTCGTTTTCGAGCGGCTTGCTTTCGACGCTGAGACTCCAGCCCATCGCAAGAGCGAGGTCTTCGAGCGCGCCGAGACACGAGACCGCTCGGCGATCGCCCGTCACCGTCGCCCGCGCGACTCCGGTTTCGGTCGACTCCGACTTGGTGAACGTCGGGCCCTGACCTTGCGGCAGCAGCGACGACGCGCAAAGGAACAGCGCACCGAAGTTCACTTGTGGCCTCCGCCGCTTGGCGGCGTCGTGGGCGCGGCAGCCTGCTTGCGCAGTTGCTCGCGAGCGGACTCCAACTGAATCTCGCGCGCAGCGGACTCGCCCTTCTCGGCTTGGGTGCGGTAGCTGTCGCCGAGCTTGAGATAAGCCTCCGCGACATGGCGGTAGAGCGTGCTCGGGATCTGCCGCTGTTGCAGCAACAAGCGCGCGTAGTGACGACGCATCGACTCGATGTCGCCGTTGCGCTCGGCTTCTTGCGCCATGTGCACAAGGTCCTCGGGCAACGAGTGGCTGCCGCGCAACGCCTCGAGCCGACGCTGGAAGTCTTGCGCCTTCGCGTAGTCGCCGATCTGCGTCGCGTAGTGCTCCAATGCGAGCAACACGTTGGCCTTCTTGCCGGCTTCGAGGCGCGGGGACTGCTCGAGATGCTGCTCGAGCAGCGCGATTGCGGCCTTGTATTCGCGCGACTCCGCCAGCGCGAACGCGCGCAACACCGGATCGCGAAGGCTCGGCGCATTGACGATCGGCAGAGGCGTGCTGGTCTCTGATTCGTGTTTGACCTGTGGCTCCGGCATTGCATGCGGATCCTGCGGTTGCGCTTCTGCAACGGGCTCTGCGGTCAAGTGCGGCTCCACTGGAGCCTGCTGCTGCGGAGCCACATCGGGCTGCGACGCCACATCGCCAATGGGCGACGGCAGCAACACGAGCACAATCATGCCGACGATGTTGAGTCCGATCAGCGCGCGCAGCACCAGCTCGCGCTTGCGTGACAGCGCAACAACTTGCGGCTGCGGCGCGGCGCCGGCCTTCTGAGAACGCAGCGCGGTCTCAGCCTGTGCCAGCACGCGAGCGCCTTCGGCGAGCGCTTCCTCGGCGGCGCGCAAGGCGTTGCGCTCGAGGTCGGTCGACTCCTTCTGCGCAGCAGCGGCAGATGCAGTCGCGCCTGCCATCAACTGCGACAGTGCATCCTGCGCGGTTGAGTTCTCCTGCGGCTCGTTCTGATTGGCGACGGTCCCCTTGGTCCCTTCGTCCGCCTTGTCGTTCGATTCGCTCACAGTCGCTCCGGGTGTCCCTTGGATTGGCGCGCGTCCGCGCCGGGTCGAGTCACCTATCGGCAGGATCTGCCGACTGTCCGAAGTCGCGTTGGCAGCGGATCTGCGAAAGCGAGCGCAGCAGGTTTGACCCGGTGCGCGGAACGCCGTCGATCAGGCCCAGAGCTCTGACAACTCGTCGGAGAGATGAGGCCCGATGGGACGACGAGCGGGCAACAGCGAGGCGAGCCCGCGTTCTTCAAGACTGCGCAAGAAGGCCTCGGGCACGTTGAGAAACACGACATCGTCGCCACCCTCGCGCAGGACCATCGCGCGTTCGGCGCAAACGGTCATGGCCTCGACGCCGAGCGTCGAGCCGTGGAAATCCACCGCGAAGGCTCCCCTCGCAGGCCACGCACCATCTGCGGCGACCGTGGTCATGCCGGCGTCTGGCCGACCATCGCGCAGCCAGCGAAGCTCGAGGGCGCCGCTTTCTGCTGTAGCTCCGGTCCAACGCAGATCGCCGCCGAGCGCGATCAATGACTCGCGATGCCGAGGAAGAACTCCGTGGGCGTGCAGTGTGACGAAATGGCCATCGTCCGTCAGTTCGCAGTCCGCGACGTCAAGGATGGCCAAGGCCGCATCGACGACCATGCGCACGTCACAAGGAAGATCGCGCGTCGTCAGGGTCGCCGCGGTCGATGCAGAAGTGACCGGCCTGGCACAGCGATTGACGATCTCGAACAGGCGAGCCGGCATCAATGGCTTCGCCATCACCGCCAACACTCGCGGTGAGAGCACGACTTCTTCAGGGTGCCCGCTGATCACGACGATCGGCGCGTTGGCTTCGCGGTAGAGCGGTTCCGCCGTCCCGTCGGGCAGTCGCCAATCCGTCAATACGATGTCGAACTCGTGCGCGCGCGCGAGTCCCATTGCTCCTGCAACGTCCTCCGCAGTGTGCACTTCGTGTCCGCGCAGCCGCAGCAGCGCCGCGAGACCTTCGCGGATCCCCGGCTCGTCGTCGACGAGGAGACAGCGCATGTCAGGCCTCGGCGCAGACTGGCGCGAGCGGCACCTTCATGACGAAGCGAGCGCCACGCGCGCCGTTCTCGCATGCGATGGAGCCACGATGCGCCTGCAGCACCCGCTGCACGAAGCCGAGTCCGAGGCCAGTGCTGCCGTGCCGCGAATATCCCGGCTCGAAGATGCGCGCGCGGAGCTCCGGCGGAACGCCGGGGCCGTCGTCCTCGATGATGAGGCGCAGCCCACCGCGGTCCTGCCGTGCCTCGATGCGCACGTTGGTTGCTCCGGCCGCGAATGCGTTCTCGATCAGGTTGTCGAACGCACGCTCCAGCAGCGCCGCGTCACCGACCACCATCGCGTCGAGCACGCCTTCCACGGTGATGCTTTCGCGGCGCGAGGCTGCCGCAGCAAGGACTTCGGCGAGGCGAACCAGTTCCTTCTTGGCCTGACCACAGCGCGCGAAGTCGAGATAGCTGTCGATCAGGGCGGACATGCGTTGCAGCTCTTGAGCCACGCCATCGACGATGCGACGGCGTGGATCGTCCGCGTCGACCAGTTCGCGCAGCAGCGCGGCGCCGGTCACCGCGGCGGCCAGCGGATTGCGCAGCTCATGGCCGAGCACCCCCACCGTGCGCGCGATTCCGCCCATCGTCTTCACACGATCACCTTGTGCCGGCCCGGCCGCTGGCCAAGGCTGTAGACGCGGATCTTGTTGTAGAGCGTGGTGCGGTTGATCCCGAGGATCGAGGCGGCCTTGCTGATGTTCCAGTTCGTGTCTTCCAGGACCTTCTGGACCAACGCGCTCTCGATGGCGCGGATCGAACGATCCTGCGTCTCGGCGACGAACTGGCCGCGTTCGAGCTGATCCGAACCGTCGAGCGCGCCGCCCGTGAAGCTCGGGAGATGCGCCTCGTCGATCATGCCGCTTGGGCAGACGATGCATGCGTGTTCGATGGCATTGCGCAGTTCGCGCACATTGCCCGGCCACTGGTACTCGCACAGCGTCTCCATCGCCTCCTCGGTCAGGCCCGAGATCGACTTGCCCATCTGCTTGCCGATGAGATCGAGGAAGAAGTGGGACAGCAGCGGGATGTCCTCGGAGCGCTGCGCGAGCGGCGGCACTGTCACGGACATCACGTTGAGCCGGT
>SXPK01000200.1 GCA_005776365.1 Planctomycetia bacterium | reverse complement strand
GGCGCGCGCGAGCACTTCGACCCATGTCGACGCGGCGACTCCAGCGGCATCGACGCCGACTTTGCCATGGATGCGGCTCCTCGGGTCGCGGCCGAGCGGCGCGTCGATCGCAAACTGGTCACGCAGCACGCGGCCTTCCACTACCGCGACATAGGTCTTGGTGATCGAGTGCGAGCGGAAGGCGAGATCAAACGCGCGCGCTGTCCCTCTCTCGCCGGTCAGCAACAGGCAGCCGCTGGTGAACCGATCGAGCCGATGCGCGGGAGCCATACAGAGCTGCGTCGTGAGGTCGTTGCCCGGATCGCGTGAAGACGGCGTACAGCGCACGCCCGCGGGCTTGTCGACGACAATCCAGAACGCGCCGCGCGCCAGCGCCTTGGGAGCCGCGAAGGTCGCGGCGGCGACCGGCACAGTGACCGCGATCGTCACGACCTCGCCGACGACGAGCCGTCGCGCCGCCTTTGCCGCGGAGCCCGACGCGAGCCGCACGCGGCAACCGATCGCTTGTTGGATGGCCGCGCGCGACATGCGCGGCAACATCGCCTGCAAGAAGCGATCGAGCCGCGCGCCGCGGTAGGCCTCGGTCACTGCATACGCTTCGACTTCAGGCTGCGCGGTCACGCCGAGGACTCTCGCCGCGATCGAGTGCGACGGCAAGGACGTCGATGGATGCAGCTCCGTCGCCGCGCGGGGCTGCCGATATGGACACCATGGCGCCGGTGGCGTCGATACAACACTTGACGACACAAAGATCATCCGGTCTCTGCTGTTCCACCTCATACTGACACTGCGATACCTTCGCAGATGCCCCGTCAGCGCCTCAACTGCGCGGCCGAGAGGAACGCCGAGCGCAGTGCCAACGCATATTCGGCGCTGAGCAGCCTGCGGTAGTTCTGAGCGGTGAAGAGGTCCGGGTAGTCCTTCGGCTCGATCAGGATGGCTCGATTGTGTGAAAAATCAGGCCCAGGCATCTCTGCGCTCAACCATTTTCCACCTGGACTTCGGGCCCGAGCCTCCTCTTTCAATCGCCTCCCGACTCCCTCGGGATCCGAGCCATTCGGTTTTGCCACGAAATGTCCACGAGCAATTGCGTCTGCGATCGCCAGTTTATTGCTCAAATACTCGTCACGCTTTGCCTTCCGCAGTCGTGGCACATAGTCGCGGATGACCCCAAGGATCACTTGCTTGTCTTCCTGGCTCAGGGCGCAACGCGTTGGATTGAACTCATCACTCGCCTCCAAGTCCTCGACGGAAGGCATCGGTTCCGCAAAGGGATCCAGGTCGGACGCCGGCTCCAATGCCATTAGGATCGCGCGGCGAAGCGTGTCGATCCCAACATCTCCACCGGTAGGAAGTGCCAAGAACTCCTTCGCTCTCGCTTCGACGTCAAGACCATTGGCAGCCTCAGTCGGCACCTCCACTCGCGCGTCGCCATCCGACAAGGCAGGCGGAGGATCACTGGCAACAGCTGCCTCCGGAGCCGATATACCCTGCCCTTCAACGATCGAAGCCTCCGACGACGCGTGCTTCGACATGGTAGCACTTGGGTGGTAGACGACTCCGATGTCCGGAGTCGCCCCTCCCCAAAACAACCATGCGACCCCAATGCCGAGAGCTAGCCCCAAAGAGACGTAGGCAGCCCGCATGGTCAGTCTCCCTGTTCAGGCTGAATGACCTGGCCCTGACATGCCGTGCAATTCGGGGGGAACACTGCGCAGAGCGCCAGCATCAGACCAAGCGGGATGAGGGACATCGGGACTTTCCTTTCGAGCCCTTGCTGAGGGCCCTTGCCGGGGGCCCTTGCCGAGAAGGCCTGGAGTGTCCTTCTCATCAAGTCCCTACTCTGGTCGCTTCCCGCCATCAACTCCTTCCCCGTCGCCGAGGGCCCGGGATCTGCGTGGAGATCAAAGAGCGATAACGGAGTCGAATCTCCAGATTCGACGCAGTTCGCGCGACGCAGAGATCGAACCAGAGACCAAGCCTGTAGGCAGGACCATCCACTGTACAAGCGCCGCGAACGGGACCAGAACTCGTCCGCACACACCCTGCGACTTCCGGCGGCACGCGGCTCTATGGCGCAGGCTCTATCTCGGGGACACCCTCCGCCTTGCTATCAAGTCCCGGATGGCAGACCGCATGTTCTCCAGATAGCTCTCCGCCCGCGCAGTCTCTTCGTCAATCCGAGCGCACTCCCCGGGCATGATGTCGACGACCATGGCCACGTGCTTTCCGTCTTCGAAACCGTGCCGAACCCGACGGAACACATGTCCGATCCGGAACATCCAGGGCCACTTCTCCCGAGTCTTCGGATCCTCGGAATCCACCTTGCTGTCCGATGGGAAGCGCTCAAGCTGCCCTTTGGCCATTCGTTCCTCGGCAATCTCCTTCCCCAGGTCCATCGCCTTGCCTCTGGCGTCACGGGCATCACGCCGGGCGCGAGTTGATCGAACAGGTCTTCTCCTTCGTGATGACCATGGCCTTCGAGAAGAAGCTGCTGCCCTCCCCCAGACGAGTTGCTCGCGCGCTGAGGTGCCTCGTCAGTTGAGGCAGACGCGGAATCGCAATCCCGCCGAAGCCGACAACGTGCCGCCGACCGAGCCCGCGTCAAACGCAGCGGCCTGCGCATAGACGTAGAGGTTGTCGAGGAACGGGTCGTTCGGGATCGACAGCGGGAACGACGCAGAACCCGCGCCGACTGCGCCAGCGGTGCCGCTCGTCGCGTTGGTGACGACGAAGCCGTTGGTCGTGTCGACGAGCACCTGGACGCCGAGCGCCGGGAAGCTCGTCTGCGCGAAGCCGACCGCGAGCAGCGCGAGCGTGCCGCCGACGCACTGCGTGGCCACGAGGCTCGGGGTGAGGCCGATGCGCGGCGTGCCGTTCAACGCGAGCTGCGGGATCACGCCGCCGGTGCCGGCCGTGCCGAAACCGAACGTGGTCGCCGGGACGAAGTCGCTGTCCTTGCCGATCTCGATGTCGTCGATCTGCCAGCCGCCCGCGACGTTGGTCGCGTTGCAGACCGTCTCGAATCGAATCTGCAACGTCGACGCTGCATTGGCAATCGCAGAGATGTCGTGGTCGACGAGCGTCCACGCGGTCTCCGCGGTCAGCGACGGAACCGTAGCGACGAGCGTTCCGTTCACGAGCACGCGCCCGGTGTCTCCCGTGTTGAACGAAGCCCAGCGGCGATACCGCAGGCGCAAGCCCTGGATCCCGTTGGTCGCAATCACAGGTGATTGCAGCCAGTTATTGGCATTGTTGGGATAGCTGCCGTTGAACCCGACACCGCCGAGGTCGGTGCCCCAGCACGAAGTGCCGGAGAACGCACCGCCTGGATCCGCCCACGCGAACCCGCCAGAGGTGCCAGAACGACCCGCCGCTGCGCCGCGCTGCCAATCGTCAGCCGTCGAAACGAGACCGTGTGTCCAACCCGGATCCGTCTCGCAGTTGTCGAAGAACGCGCGGACGCGCGTGCCGACGAAGAACTCGTGCTCGCCCGTGTTGGGGCTGCGGCGCGTGCCGACGCTGTCCTGGCACTCGATGTGGTAGCGAACCGTCTGCGGCGCGTTCTGCGCCGGGATGCTGCTGATGTAGATCGTCGGCGCGCCGGCCGAGATCATCGGCACGGTGACAGGAGCACTGTTGCCGACCTGGTAGACGAAGTTGACCGCACTGAGCGGATTGGTGCCCGTCACGGTCGCGAGCACCGAATAGTTGGCGTCCTCGACTACCGTGTCCAACAGCGGCGTGTGCTGCACGGCGAGGTCCGTGAGCTGCGGGCGCACGATGTAGAGGCCCGTCGAGATGTCGCTCATCAGCACAATGCCAGATGGCAAGAACGGGTAGCAGCCCCACGCGCCATTGAACCCGCCCGTGGCGCCCGGCCACGTGTCATACGACGCAACCTCCACGGGCGCGTTCGGGTTGCTGATGTCGATGCAGCGATAGCCCTCGGTGTACCACGAGCAATGCACGAGGTTGCCGACGATGTAAGCGTTGTGGATGATCGACCCTTGATTGGTCGTGAACTGGCCCAACGGGACCGGCGCCGCCTTGTTGCTGATATCGTAGATCTTCAGCACTCCGCCAGTGACCTCATCGGTCGTCACCGCAATGGTCGCGGCGTCGTTGACCCACGCATTGTGCGTAAACACGCCGGGAGTGCTCGCGTTGCTGATCGTCGGACTCGGCAGCGCGGTCGCATCCATGATCCGGAACTGCCCGTTGTAGATCATCGAGCCATACGCGTAGCCATTCTCGACCAACAGGTCATGAAAGTAGGTCGAGTTGGGGTTCGTCGCGCTACGCGGCAGCAGGTTGCCGATCAGCGGCGGGTTGGTCGGGTTGGCAACCAGGTCAAACACCGGGACTCCAGCGCTCGTGCCATTGCAGTAGAGCCGGCCCGTGCCCTGGTCGATCGTCAGGGTGTGGCTGTTGTTGAACACCGCCGCGCCAAACGTCCCCAGCAAGACGGGCGCGTCGGGATTGGCGAGGCTGACGATCTGGAAGCCGCCGGCCGCCTCGGTTCCGATGTAGCAGTAGGTTCCGTAAGTCTCGCAGTCTCGCCACGTCGACGTCGGTCCGGCGATGAACGCACGCTCGACCGGCGCCGTCGGGATCGTCACGTCGATGAACGCGGTCCCCGTCGTGCACATCAGGATCGCGTATTCCTTCCCATTGGGCGCGACGTAGCCCCAGATGTCGTTGTAGGGCGCGTGCTGGTTCATGGCCGCCAGCAACTGGCAGTTGACGCCCTGGGCAAGGAGGGGAGAAGTCGCGAACAACGCAATCGCAGCGAGACGTTGGAGCATGGGGTGCTATGCGGCATGGGGCAGGGACCGCGAGGGCGATGCAGGATACGAAGGCGTTCACCTGCCACAAGGCGCGCAGTTCTTCGCGAACACGCGCTCGCCGTCGGGTGCGGTGAACCGAACGCAAACGGGATCTCCACCAGACATTCTTTCACTCGCAACTACGAGCCGCGATCGCACCAAGTAGCACCCAGCACATCACAAGATCGCCTGGATGCGCCCTCCGCGCGGCAGCGTCACTTCTGGCCCGTAGGGCAACTGCGACCAAGTCGCCGCCGCAAAGTAGAACTCGTAGGCCAGGAACGCGGGGTCATTGGGCATCGTCATCGTGACGTTGGCCTGACCGAACGTCAGCCAGATCGTCTCCGCGCCAAGTGGCTCGCCGTAGAACCGGAACGGTTCCTCTGTCGTGTTGGGTTGCTCGACGGCAAGCGCCATCACCCAGAACAAGAAGACACCCTGCGGCGCATCGCTGCCAAGGTCGAAGGTCGCGCCGAGATCAACGTGCGTCGGCGAGACCGAAGCCTGCGACAAGAAGCGACCGACCGCCGGTTGTGCTTCGCTGACGAAGCCGCTCGTCGTCGCGCCGCTGCGCCAGCAATCCTGCATCGACACCGGCGCGAGCAGCGATTGGGCCGCAACGCTGCTGTTCAGCAGTTCGCAGCTGCGCAGGCGCAGCGCGCTGCGCGCCGTGGACGGCACGAGGAGCTGGCAGTTCACGTAGTGGTTTTGCGCCACGTTGGGCAACGAGCCATCGCAATCGAAGGTGACGACGCCGTTGCGGTAGACGTTGTTTTGCTGCCACACGCGCTGCGTGAAGATGTTGCTGCGCACGAGCACGTCGCCGACGAACTCCACCTCGCTGCCGTGCACGTCGAACAAAGCGGACTTGGGTCCCACGGCGAGCGCCTTCTGGCCAAAGCCCGCCGCAAGCGTGCTGTGGTGATGGTGGACCATCGTCATGCCGAGCGCGTTCCCCTGCACATCGACAGCGTCGCCGCTCGCCGAGATGTCGCAGTGCAGCAGGCGCACCATGAACTGCTGATTGCCGGTGCTCGCGCGTTGCACCCGCAAGAAGTCCTGGCCTTGTTTGAACTCGCTGCGATCAAACATTGCCATGCTCATCGCGCCGCCCGACGACGACACGGCGGCTTCGCAGCCGGTGATCACCTGGTCAAAGTGGCAGTGCATTGCATGCAGCATGGCGAAGCCACCTGCGCCATGGTCGTCGATGAAGATCGCGCGCTGCAGGTTGTGGAACTCGCAGTGATGGAGCAACACGCTCGATCGCGCGTTGCCTGATGCGCTCAACACGACAGCGGCCGTCGTCTGGCCGTGCATGTCGCAGTCCTCGATGCGGGCCATGAACGCTTCGATGATGCCGCCCTGCGTCGTCTCAACGTCGAACGCGACTTGGCCGCTCGTGATGTGCAGGCCGGCGACTTCGCAGCGATGCGTTCGCAGCGAGAAGACGTTGCCGAAGGGTCCACCGTCGACGACGACGCGCGTGGCCGTATGACCTGCGCCGACCACCACGCCATGCACGCGAACGAACGAGCCGGTTTGCCCGGTGATGGCAGCCAGCGACCCTTCGAGCGTGATCATCGGCGTGCGCAAGGGATCGAGCTCGATGGTGTCGATGATCGCGCCGATGCCGGTGACCTTGGCAGCCTCGGAAGCCGACAACTGGGCGAGCGTCAGCGTGCCGTTGCAGAGTTGAATGGCTTCGTCGAGTGACAAGAACGCGTCGCCGACTGCTCCGTGCGAGCGCGCGTCGTCGACATGCGCCGTCTGGCTGGTGACCGACCCGGCTTGCGGCGAAGCCGTCATCGACACGGCGGCGAGAACGAAGGCTGTCAGCATGCTGCGGCGATGTGCGTGAGGGGCGGTTCAGCGTAGATGCAGCAGCCGGCACGGCAAGCAGGGCCGCATGCGGAGCGCCGTGCTCGACCCTTGCGAAACGAAGTAGGACGGGGACAAGATTCTCCGCGCCGTAGCACCGTCATCGCCGCAAGCCACTCGACCCGCATGACCCGCTCGATGACTCACCATGCCCTGAGAGGATCGATCCCTTGCGCGCCACTTCTGCTCGCAGCCTGCCTCTGGCCCGGCGATTCGCCCGCCGGGGCCACCCAACTATTGCCGCCGCCCGCACTCCAAGGCGAAGCGCTCGACTTCGTCCGCGCCCGCATCGCAGCGTTCGACGGGAAGGACGGTCCGGCATCGATGCATGTCACTGGCGGCTCCGACTGGGCCACGGGCGGCGTTCGCGTCGAATATGACCGCTACCTCATCGTCGGCAGCCAGCTCCAGGCAGACCGCGGCCGCGAGTTCGACGCATTCGTCGACGGCATCGCGCAGCGAGGCGGTTGCTACTTTCCGCTGTATCTGCGCAGCGACCAACGACCCGGCAAGATCCTGGTGCTCGTGGACGGGAAGCGCGTGATGGTCTCGGTGCTGCAGTGGTGAAGCAGCCGACGTTCTTCAGCAGGCTGCTAGCCCAGATTGCTCCGGCTTCCCGCGCCGATCCGGCGCCTGCTGGCCTGACGGTCGCTCGCTCCCCGCAACCGCCGCGGATTCCTCATGCGCAAACTGCCCCTCCTCATTCTGTCCTGCTTCGCCTCGACCCTTTGCGCGCAACGGGTCGCGGAGGTCGAGCCCAATAACTCCGCGGCTACGGCGCAACCGCTGGTCTTCGGCCAACAAGTCGACTGCAACCTCGCGGCCGCCGAACAGGACTGGTTCACGTTCACCGTAACGACGCCGAGCGAAGTGCACCTGACCACCGCCGGCAACTTCGCGGTCAGCAGCACGGTCGACACGTGCGTGCTGCTCTACGACGCAACGGGCACGACGCGCCTTGCATGGAACGACAATGCGCGCGGTAGCCACAGCGACATGGGCTGCACCTTGCAACCTGGTGTCTATGCCGCGCTCGTCGTCGGCAAGCTCACGACCACCACGGGTGACTACGCCCTCGACCTCGTCGCCTATCCGGCGTCGACGATCCAGGCGAACGAAGGCGCCGAGCCCAACGGCGATCCATCGCTCGGCGAGACACCGACTCCATTCAACCTCGGAGAAAACTTCTCGGGCACACTGGCTTCGTCGACCGACGTCGACTGGTGGCAATTCACCATCGCGTTCGACACCGTCGTTCAGGCTTACGTCTATGACGACAGTGGCGTTCCACAACTCGACAACACGCTGATCGGGCTGCGTCAGCTCAGCGGCGGGACTTGGACCACGATCGGCACCACGAGCACGCTTGCCACCGGGCATCGCGCCTTCAATCTCGCGCATGTCGCTGCGCTCACGCCAGGCACCTACGCGATCGCGGTCAGCGCCGGCACCGCGGCCGCCGGCACCGCGCCGCTCAACTACGTGAAGACCGGCAGCTATGCGGTCCGCACACGCGGGATCGAGTTCTTCAACCTGCAGACGATCGCCGAAGCGCCAGAACCCAACGACAACGCGGCGGCTGCGCCGATCCTGGGGCTCGGCGATGTCGCGGTCGGCAACACGACGGGCAGCGCGGATGGAGACTGGTACGCGTTCTTCGCGGCCCAGCCAGTGACGATTGCAGCGATGACCGAGACCGGCACGGCGCCGGGTGTCACCGACACGACGGTCCGCGTGCGCGACAGCGCCGGAACGACGATCGCCACCGGGAGCACCGGCGGCGCAACCGGCCAGAGCCATGGCAAGGTGGTGTTCACGCTGCCTACCGCGGGCTTCTACTACTTCGAAGTGGCGGGAGGCGTGGTCGCAGCCTCGGGCAACTACACGCTGCGTTTTGGCGCGGTAACGCCGATCTTGCAGTCCGCGGCCTTTGCGCAACAACCGCCGTCGACCAATGCGTGCGTGGGCTCCAACGCGCTGCGGCCGCAGCTGGCGAAAGCGAATGGCGAGGTGCCACAGCTCGGCACACACTTCACGATGCGCGTCAACAACGCGTTGCCCAACGCCGGCATCATCTCGATGCTCGGCTTCTCCAACACCGTGGCGAGCGGCGGCATTCCGCTTCCGCTCGACCTCGGAGGTTTCGGGGCTCCGACCTGTTTCCTTCGCGTCGACCCGGCTTCTTCGAGCTTCGGCATCGCCGACGCGGCCGGCCTCTGGTTCTGGGACCTACCCATCCCGAACGACCTGTTCCTGAGCGGCCTGCCGTTCTGGGTCCAGGTCGCCTGCTTCGACCCGACGCTCAACACGTTGGGCGCGAGCGTCAGCAACGAGGCGAAGTGCGCGCTCGGCGAGCGCGGCTACTGACCGAGCGAAGGGGAGGAGGATCTGCGGGCCGCCCCACTGCGTTGAAGGCGTCTGAGGCAGCCTCGCCCTCGACTTCGCCGGACGGCGCGCGATCATGGCGCGCCTCCATGACGACTCCCCCCGCACCCAAGGTCTCCGTGATCATGGGCTCCCGCTCCGATTGGGAGACCATGCAACACGCTAGTGCGAGCCTCGACGAACTCGGCGTCGCGCACGAATGCCGCATCGTCGCGGCGCCTCGCACGCCGGAGCAGCTGATGGACTTTGCGGGATCAGCCGAGTCGCGCGGAATCCAAGTCATCATCGCGGGCGCAGGCGGCGCTGCGCACTTGCCAGGAATGGCGGCGAGCAAGACCTCGCTGCCAGTGCTCGGCGTGCCGGTCGAGAACGGCGCGCTGCGCGGCATGGATGCGCTGC
>SXPK01000199.1 GCA_005776365.1 Planctomycetia bacterium | reverse complement strand
GTCGCCTTCCTTGATCTTGGTGTCGGAGCCGAGCAGCACCGCGCCGACGTTGTCTTCTTCGAGGTTCAGGGCGACGCCCATGACGCCGTTTCCGAAGTCGAGCAACTCGCTCATCATGCAGTCGGACAAGCCGTGAACGCGAGCGGTGCCGTCGCCGACCATCAGCACGGTTCCGACGCTGGCTTTCTTCATCGAGTCCTTGAAGCCTTCGATCTCTTGCTTGAGGACGGTGGCGACTTCGGAGGGTTTCAGGTCCATGGCGATTCGTTGCGATCCTGGGCCAATGGCCGCGATCGCTTGGGTGTCAACTACGAGACGGAAGTTCAGTGAGCAGCATTCAGACAGAAGCCGACAGCAGCTTCTGCTCGAGCTGCTGGAGGCTGGACAGCACGGAGCCGTCGTAAAGGACATTCTCAACGATCAGCCGGACCCCGCCGAGAAGCTCGGGGCACTCGCGCTGCTCGAGGACGCACACCTTGCCGCAGAGGCTCTTGGCCAACTCAGCCAGACGCACGAGATCGTCCGGGCCGAGCTTCCGTGGCGTCTCGACGAGGCCGTCCACTTCGCCGCGCTCGTGCATGCACAGCGCGCGGAACGCCGGATACAGGTCCGGCAGCAACTCCTGGCGGCACCGTTGTACGGCGAGAGCCAGGACGTTCTGCACCAAGGCATGCCGCCCCTCGCCGAGCTTCTCGACGACGCGCTGGCGTTGGGCCTGCGCGACATCGGGACTCGTCAACAGGCCGAGAACCGCGCGGTCCTGCAGCGCCGCATGCAGCGCCATCAAGTCGGATTCGACCTGAGGCACGGCACCAGCACCTTTGGCTGCGAGGTGCAACGCAGAGGCATAGCGCTTGGCGAGCAAGGTCATTTGCGACCTGCTCCCGTGGCCACGAAGTCGCGCACCAACTGGCGATGCGCGTCGTCGTTGACGTCGCGCTTCAAGAGCATCTTCGTCGCCGAGATCGTCAGGTTGACGGCCTCGTTACGGATCTCCTGCAGAGCGGCGCGCTTCTGCGCATCGATCTCCGCCTGAGCCTTGGCTTGCTGCGCCTTCATGCGCTCCTCGGCGGCGCGTTGCGCCTCCGTGGCCTGCCGCTCAGCGCGCGCGACCGCCTCTTCGACCATGCGCTTGCTGTCGGCGCGCGCCTTGTCGAGTTCGGCCTTCGCTTGCGCCATCTGCTGCTCCGCCTGCTGGCGGGCAACTTCGGCGGCGGCGATGGCGTCCTCAACCTTGCGGTCGCGGTCCTCCAACGCCTTGGTGATCGGGCCATAGACCATCTTCCACATGACCGGCAAGGCCACGAGGAAGGCGATCCAGGTCCAGATCGTCGCGCCCGGAATGAAATCCAGCAGCGCACCAAGACCCTTGCCGTCGTCGGCGGCGGAAAGGGTCAGCATGGGATCAACGACAGTCACGGCCAGTGCCCGCGTCACTTGGTGTAGAGCAGGAGGCCAATGACGGCGGCGAACAGCTCGACGCCTTCGACGAACGCCGCGAGAACGATGGCGTTGCCCTTGATGGCGTCAGCTGCATCCGGCTGGCGAGCGATGCCCTCGCCGGCCGAACCACCGATCTTGCCGATGCCGATGCCGGCACCAATCGCCGCGCCGCCAGCTGCGAGGCCGGCGCCGATGCCATAGCCTTGGCTCAGGGTGGATTCGAGGAGGTAAGCGAGCATGTATGGATCTCCGAAACGAACAGTGGGGAAAGACTGGGAATCAGGAAACGATCAGTGCCCTTGATGCATCGACGCGTAGACGAAGTTGATGCTCAAGAGCGTGAAGATGTAGGCCTGCAACAGAGTCACCAGGGACTCGATGATGAAGATGAAGACCGCAAGTCCGACCGACGGGATCGCCGTGAGGTAGCTGAGCGGTCCGCCCCCCATCATCTTGGTGAAGAGGAAGACGAGGCCGATCGCCGAAGCAATCACGAGGTGGCCGGCGAGCATGTTCGCGAACAAACGGATGGTCAACGCGAAGGGCTTGACGACGAGGCTGACGATCTCGATCACGAAGATCAAGGGCACCAGCGGCAACGGCAGACCGTGCGGCATCAGCCCCTTGAAGAACCCGACGAAGCCATTGTGCTTGATGCCCATCACGAGCATCAGCACGAGCGTGGTCAGCGCCAATGCGACCGTGACGAACGGCGTTCCCGTTGCGGTTCCGGTCTCGAAGTGCAACTGCGGGATGCTCGGCACGAGGCCGATGCAGTTCATGCCAGCGACGAAGAAGAACAGGAAGATGAAGTAGGGTGCCCACACCCGCCCCTCTTCCTTGCCCATCACCGGGTAGACCATCTCGTCGCGGATCCACATGCACCAGCCCCGCAGCACCCGCGACAGCCAGGACGGGTTCTTGCTGCCGAAGCTGCCGACCACGGGGACGAACAGCACGAGCAGCAACGCGAAGGCCACCCACTGGTAGAGGTTGACGTTGTAGAAGGCGAACAGGCTTGGGCCATGGCCCGCGTCCGCCCCGTCATGCGCCGGCCAGATCTGATGCGGCACGCTGTGCGCAAACTGACGCATGAAGAACGCGTCGTTGGGCAGTTGCAGCGTCCGACCCTCTTCCTGAGCTGCTTCTTGGTGCCCGCCGGCCGAAGGCGCCGGGGTTGAATCCTTTGCGGAGGGCGCTGGGGCCTGTGCGGAGGGCGCTGGGACCTGTGCGGAAGGCGCAACCTGGGCCGCACCCGTCGCTGCGAACGAGCCGAAGACGGCAACGAGGGCGAGCAGCAGCGTACGGAGCGCGGTCATGTTCAGCGAGTGGATGTCTGGCTGGAGCGGGCACCGCGGACTTGCAGCCGCAGCGCCGTGCCGAGTTGGAGCGAAAGCGCAGCAACCGCGAACGCGACTGCAAACGCGACCTGGTAGTCGAATTTCATTCCGGCGATCGCGAGGGCGCCAAAACCGAGGCTCAACAGGAGCAGCTTTGCCACGAACGAGCCGCCGAGCATTGCCTGCATGCGCTGCGAGGCCAGGTGTGGGTCCCGGTCGAGCTGATGGCCCCTTCGCGCGCGAGAATGAAATAGCGTGCCGATCGCCACTGCGATGGCAGCCAGCGCGATGCCGAGCAAGGCGGCTGGCAATAGGCCCCAGGGATAGGCATTCGCCGAGGCGCCGACCACAGCGAGAGCCACCAACGCCGCGCCGACGGTCGCCAGGGTGCGACCATACGCGCGCGCCGCCGAGGGAGTCGGCGTCTCTACGGGTTGCATCTGGGTCAGGGCGGCTGCGGTCACGAGGGCGGGTTCGATTCGTCTTTGCGGGGTGGCTTGCTGCTGAGCCCCAAGGCACCTGGCGCCAGTTCTGCGATCACATGGATCGCGCCGCCGAGCACACCCAGCAGCGTGCAGACGAGCACGAGCCATGGCGAGGTCGACAGCCTGTCGTCGAGCCACGTGCCGCCCCACGCGAATAGCGCCACCGTGACCGCGAAGGTCAGACCGGCACCGAGCGCGCGTGACGACTCGAGGGGTTGCTTGGGCGAGGGCATTCCCACCGCAAAGAGCGAGGATTGAGGCCGAAGAAGATAGAGACGGCCTGCTGAGGGGCAAGAACGAACTCGCCAAGATTTCGGCGCAGTGCGGGCGCCGTGGGTCCCCATGTCATGCGCGCCGTGGCGGCGCGCGATGGAGAATCACTGATGAAGAAGAAGTATCTGGTCCCTGCCCGGTTCCTCTCTGCACTTTGCCTGGCCTCGCTGCCGATCCAATCGGCGTTCGCGCAGGCCGTGTCCCCAATGGACCGAGCCACGCTGGAGGGCTCGAGTTTCACCCACTTCCCGCTCGGCCGCCCGAACGCGCGCTTTCAGTTCCTGCACCAGGATCTGCCGGGTGGCATGACCGTGCACGGACACGCATTCCGTCGGGACTCTTCGCAACTTCGCGGCACGGTCGACGGCTTTGCCGCCGAGTTGGAAGTCAAGCTGTCCATCTCGCCGCGCACGCCGGCGACCGCGTCGGCGACCTTTGCCGACAATGCTGGGCAGAACCCGGTGCTCGTGCTGCCGCGCACGACGCTGGTCTTTCCAGCGACGACTCGGCCAGGGCTGGACCCGGCGCCGAGCTTCGACCTCGTGATCCCCTATTCGACGCCCTTCTTGATGCCGCAGGCAGGTGGCACCTTGTGCGTCGAGACGACGATGTACTCGACGGCCTCGACCAACGGCGCCGACCGGTTGCTCAGCATCTACCTCGATTCCCATGAACTCTCGACCGCTGAGAATGAGCAGCCTGGGTTCCGCACCGGCAGCGGTTGCGCGCCACTTGGCAGCCTCACGCCAGCGACCGCAACGATGGCTTTGCGCCACCTCGGCAGCGGCTTGCAACTCGACATCGCAGCACGCAACGGAGCGCCCGACTCCGGCAATGGCCTGGCACATAGCTACCTCGCCTTTGGCGTAACTCCGGCGGCGACGCCTTGGCCCTTCCGCCCGGCCTGCGTGCTGCAGTCCTCGACCGAACACTGGTTCGTGCTGGGCAACAACGACGCGCTCGGCGATTGCACGACGACGCTGCAGTGGCCGCTGCTGCCAGTGGGTCACCGCCTCTACCTTCAGGTCGGATCGATCGAACTCGGCACCTCGGATCTCGTGTTCACCGATCTGACCCAGATGATGACGCCGCCCGCGCCACAGCCGGTTCTCGGCGCCATGCGAATCGCTGCGTCGACCAACCGCGCAGCGTTGACCGGCGTCGTTTCGACCTCGGTTCCGGTGACGTTGTTCTTCTGACGGCTCCGACGCAAAGTCAGGCGCGGCCCAGCAGACCGTCGATCGTGCGCCAGATTCCGAGCGGGTTGCCGTCGGCCAGTTCCGGCGGCAACGCCGCTTGCGGCGCATCCTGCCACGCGACGCTGCGAGCCCAGCGGAGCATCGCTCGAAGGCCCACGGCCGTGAACCGGCTGTCGCTGCTCGCTGGCCACGGACCGCCGTGCTGCATCGCGGCGCAGACCTCGACGCCGGTCGGCACGCCATTGTGCACGATGCGGCCCACGCACTTGCGCAAGGCGCGCAGCAGTCCTGCATGTTCGCGCAGATCGCCATCGTCGCCGTGGACCGTGGCGGTCAAGTGCCCTGACATCGACTCAGCAACTCGCTGCATCGCCGCCGCATTCTTGCAGCGAACGAGCAACGAGGCTGGACCGTAGATCTCTTCGCGCAGTGAAGGCGTGCGCAACACCGACTCCGCATCGACGACAAATAGACGCGCGCGTCCGCCCGTCGCTTCGCACGCTGCGGGACCGCTGGATTCGGCAAGCAGCGACACGCCGGGCACTGCTGCGATCTCGCGCTGCGCGCGCTCGTAGTTGGCGCAAATGTCCGGGTGGACCAAGGTGCCTGGTGCGCTGCTCGCGACTCCGGCGACCAGCGTGCGCACAAAGGGCTCGGCATCAGGCCCGTCGCAGAACAAGGTCATGCCTGGGCTGGTGCAGAACTGGCCACACGCCAAAAGAGCGGAGTTGACGATGGCCTGCGCGATGGCGGGTCCGCGTTGCGCCATCGCAAGGGGCAACACGAACACTGGATTGACCGAGCCCATCTCTGCGAACACAGGGATCGGGCGCTCGCGCGCAGCGGCGATGCGACACAACGCGGCGCCGCCCTTCTGCGAACCGGTGAAGCCCACCGCATTGATCGCAGAACTCTCCACCAGCGCACGGCCGACCTCGTGCGATTTGCCGTGCACCATCGAGAAGACGCCAAGCGGCAACTGGCAAGCGCGCGCAGCAGCGAGGATCGCGCTGGCGACAAGTTCACTCGTGCCGGGGTGCATCGGGTGCGCCTTGACGACCACCGGGCAACCCGCAGCCAACGCCGAGGCGGTGTCGCCGCCGGCGACCGAATACGCGAGTGGGAAGTTCGAAGCGCCGAACACCGCGACCGGACCGATGGCAGCGAGCATCGCGCGCAGGTCAGGCTTTGGCAGCGGCTGCCGCTTTGGATCGGCGCGGTCGATTCGCGCATCGACCCACGAGCCCTCTTCCACTGCATTGGCGAAGCACTCCAGCTGGAACTTGGTCCGGGCGCGTTCGCTCGCAATCCGCGCCATCGGCAGGGCCGTTTCTCGATGGCAACGCGTCAGCAACTCGTCACCGAGGCCGTCCAACTCAGAGGCGATGCGACGCAAGAACTGGGCGCGCTGCGTCTTGCTCGTTGCCGCGTACTCATCCTCCGCAGCAGCTGCCGCCTCACATGCGCGCGCGACCACTGCCATGGTTGCGTCGGCGAAAGCGGGACCGATCGTTCCACCATTCGAGGGATCGGTGGCTTGGAAAGTCGCGCCTCCACCTTGCATCACCTTGCCGTCGACAAAGCACGCGCCCGTGAGCCCGGGCGCGCTCACGCATCCACCTTCGGGCGCACGCTCAGGGCTGCACGAATCGTGCTGAGAGCAGCTTCGCGCGCGGCTCCGGACAGCGGCAGCCTCGGCGGCCGCACTCGCTCCGTCCCCATGCCGAGTTCTTGCTGCACGAGCTTGATCAACTGCACGAACTCCGGAACGACATCCAGCCGCAACAGCGGCAAGAACCACTCGTAGAGCGATCGTGCCGAAGCGGGGCCACGAGTTCGAACGAGCTCGAACAACGCGACAGATTCGCGCGGCAGGGCATTGACCAAACCGGCGACCCAGCCGACAGCTCCTGCCGCGACGCCTTCGACGACCATGTCGTCAAGACCGACCAGCGCGGCAAGCCGGTCGCCGCATCGCGCTTGCAACGCCGTGACGCGCCGCGCATCGCCACTCGATTCTTTGACCGCGACGAGGTTGCCATGCTCCTCGGCGAGTTGCGCGATCCACTCCGTGGTGAAGTCGACGCCGTATGCGATCGGATTGTTGTAGAGCATGCACGGCAAACGGACCGAGCGAAGGACCGCCGCCACATGCGCATGATGCTCTTGCCGCGGGCCCTTGTGCACGTAGGCCGGCAGCACCATGAGCCCTTTGCATCCGAGTTCTTCTGCGGCCCGCGCCAGTCGCACCGCCTCTTGGGTCGAGAGCGCAGCGATCCCCGGTGTGATCGGTTTGTCGCCAGCGACGGCAAGCAGCGTGCGCAGCACCGCCAGCTTCTCGTCGAAGGTCAAGGTCGCGCTTTCGCCGAGCGAGCCCAAGGGGATCAGGCCCGCGCATCCCGCGGCAAACATCGCGCGCGCGTGCTCCGCCAAGAATGAATGGTCGATGCCTTCGACCGGGAGAAAGGGCGTCGTGAGCGCCGGCAGAACGCCGCGGAAGGGCTGCGTGTGCATGAACTGCTAGCCGACCGTTCTTCGTCTCGTTGCGCAAGCGCGCAGCGGCCGCCGCTTCAGTAGTCGTTGCGCAGATAGAGCCCGTTCGACGCGTCGAGTCCACCGGCGGCGTCGAGGGCGCCGACTTGCAGATAGCCCGCAAGGCCTGGCGATGGCGGGATCACCAGCGGCAAGGTGGCGACACCAAGCGCATTGGCGAAGAAGACGAAGTTCGCGTCCAGCGTCGTCAACGCATTGCAACTCGACCACGGCGCCGGCAGCGGGACCTGGATCTGCTGGCCTCCGATCGCGAGTATGAGCAGCGCGTTCGGCGCCGCATTCATGGTCGTCAGGGTCAGACTCTGGTTGATGCCTGCCGGGCCGAGCGCGCCGGAAAGCGACACGGACTGGCACGAGGCCCCGTAAGGCGTGACGGAGGCGCCAGGAACCACGCCGAAGAAGTCGCACAGCGACAGCCCGAGTTCTTGGCCGCACAGCCGGTAGTCGGCTTCGGTGTTCCAGGTCACGCCATCTGGTCCGCGTCCGTAGGTGCCCTCGAAGGTGATCGCCATCACTGGTTGCTCGAAGTTCGGAGCATTGAGCCAGCCGTTCACCGCAGTCCAGCGATCATGCGACATCGACTCGACGAAGGGCCGCGACGGGAAGCCGGCGGTGCTGCTCTGCGTGGCGCCGCGGTTCACGAAGGGGCTTCTGGCCTTGAACATCGCGATCCACTGCCCTTCCTTCTGGTTGACGATCGGCAACACGCCAGTGGCTCCAGCCGTCCAAGCTGCGTTCGACGCATGCTGAAAGTGAAACGGATAGGCGATGTTGTGCGAGCTGTGGAGGTTGAGCAGCACCTCGATGGGATTCTGTGCAGGCGCCGCGGCCGTCCCCATGAACTGCTCGATCTTGCTGCGCAACGCGATGATCTCAGGCTGCGAACTGTTGTAAGGCGCGGCCCACTCGTCCTCGAGATTGACGGAGTTTGCATTCACCCGGTAGTTGCCGAGGAAGACTCCATCGGGGTTTGCCATCGGCACGATCGTCACGATGGCGCGATCGAGCAGACTCGCTGCATAGGGATCGTTGGTGCAGAGCCAATCGACGAGGCCTTCCACCGTGAAGTAGCTCGTCGACTCCGATGGATGGATGCCTGAGTGGATCCAGATGCGACGCTTGTTGGTGTCGGGCACGCTGGAGTCAGTGAGTTCCAGCATGTCGATCGTGCGCCCCTGCACGGATGATCCGAGCACCGTGGCGCTGCGAATCTGCGGACGTCCGACGAGTGATGCAAGCCACGCGTTCTTACGAGCGACGGTGTAAGGGAAGTACTTCGCGAGCCGGATTGCCGAGGTGCCGGCGGGAACCGCGAGCGAGAAAGAATGCCGACCGCCAGTCGCGCTGACGGTCGGAGTGGCCGACGTCGGGCAGCGCGTATAGGGCGTCCACGTGGTCCCGTTGGTCGACAAGGACCAACATGGCAGGATGATGTCGGTGTAGCCGCCCGTGCTGTCGATGGTGAAGTTCAGCGTGACCCCTGCCGGCGCAAGATTGCCGACCTGAAAGTGCCACCACCGTCGGTAGGTCGCCGGCAAGGTCGCGTTGGCATTGTCGTTCTCCATCACCACGGTGACGTTGAAGGCGGCGCCGCTCGCCGCGACGGTGGACGAACGGATCCGCATCGTCTCCGCAGTCGCAGTCACCACCGGGGTCTGCGCCGACACGACGGCGGTGCACGCAAGCCAGAGGACGCAACGAAGGCTAGGAAGCATGGGCGTCCAGTGTTCCTCTTGGGTCTGGTCCGTCAACCGCATACGAGACTGCGACGTCACTGCGTGCGGTCCGCCGCACGCGCGCAGGCTTCACTGCCCACATCCCTCATGGTCAGACCGTGTCCGCGGTAGCGCTGGCCGCCGTGCAGAAGACCCATTGCCGTGCCTACGACGCGGCCGGCGACGATGTGACTCGCCCACCGCATCGCAGTGTGGCCAAGACCAATCCGCGTCGCCGTGCGCAAGGTCGATCGAGGCCCATCGCATGCGGCGGGCCGTTCGAAGTGCTTCGCGGCGAAGCCTCGCTCCATGAATGCCGCCGCCGCTGTTGACGCAGCGAGATACCATCGCTTCCGCATGCCGCTGGTCCTGCGTCTCCTGGTGATCGTTGTGTTGCTGGCGCGCATGCCGCTTTGCGCAGAGGCACCTTCCGCCCACGACAGCAAGGGCCTGAGCCAGTCCTTTGTTCCGCAGTCGATCGACCCCTGGTTGCGATCGGCGCTCACCCGTGCGCAACCCGGCGCGCGCCTTCCGGTCTACTTCGTAATCGAAGATCGCATCGACGAGCGACGGTGGTTCCCGCGAGTGCGTCGTTTGTCGTTGCCAGAGCGTCGGCGTCTCGTCGTCGACGAGTTGCAAGTGCACGCTGCTCGCACGCAGCGTGCACTGCTCGACTTGCTGGCCGCAGAGCAGCGCCATGGCCACTGTGGTCCGACGCGGTGCAACTGGCTTGGCAACTTCGTGCAGTGCGAAGCCAGCGTCGAGGCGATCGTCGCGGCTGCGGCACTGCCCTCCATCGCCTACGTGCGGCTCGACGTTTCGCCAAGGCTCGCTGAGGTGGCGGATGGGAAGGGCGAAGACACTTCGCCGCGATCCTGTCTCGCGCCTTCCACGAACCCAGCGCCTGGCGATGGCCCGGTTCAGACCAAAGCCTTCGTGGCCTGGGCCTACGGCTTTGCCGGCCAGGGCGTCGTCATCGCCAATGCCGACGGCGGCATCACGGCACACGGCGACCTTGACCTACGTCGCTGGACCAACCTTGGCGAGACTCCTGGCAACGGCATCGACGATGACCAAAACGGCTATGTCGACGACGTCAACGGCGCCTCCTTCGACCCGAACACGACGCAACTCGACGATGGCGGCGGTCACGGGACGATGACGGCTGGATTGCTCGTGGCCGATGGTTCCTGCGGCGGCATTGCCTGGGGACAGGCGCCAGCGGCCAAGGTCATGACCTGCCGGACGCTCTCCGAGACCTCGCAGTGGAACGCGGTGCAGTATGCAATCGCGATGGGCGCGGACGTGCAGACGAGCTCGTTCAGCTACAAGGCCAACTTCGTTCCGCCGCCCGACTACCGCATGCATCGCGACGTCGCCACCGCGTCGCTTGCAGCGGGCCTGATCCGGGTGAACTCCGCCGGCAATGAAGCCGCCTTCGCCTTCGACCCCACGAGCGCCTTGCGTGTGCCTTGCAACATCGCTGCGCCGGCCTGTGTGCCATGCCCCTATCGCGACCCCGCGCAGACTGTGGGCGGACCTTCGGGCGTGATCGCAGTCGGCGCGTGGCGGGCCTTGCAGCAAGCGATCGACCCGGTTTCAGCACTCGGACCCTTTGCGTGGAGTCTTGCCGACGTGCAGCAGAACCTTCCAGGTTATCCCGCCGCGCTGTGGGACCTACAGCGTCACGAAGACTACCCCTGGCAACACGGTGCGGGTCCTGGCCTGATCAAGCCTGACGTGCTCGGGCCCACAGGCAACACGACATCTGGCGGCGGACCGTGCCGCACGCAGCAGTTCTCGGGGACTTCGAATGCAGCGCCCTGCGTCGCCGGCGTGTTGGCATTGTGGAAGTGCGCCAACCCGAGTCTGACACCAGAAGACGCGGCGATGATTCTCCATCAGACCTCGACCGATGTCGGTCTCCTCGTCGGCAAGGAGAATCGCTACGGCGCAGGTCTCGTGGATGCCGAGCGCGGACTCCGGCGGGCGCTGTGCGTGCACCGAGTCGACTACGACTCCGCCTGGTCGATGACGCACGACGTCGCCGCCGGTCCAGTGACGCTAGGCGTCGACGGAGTGCCGCTGTCGCTCGCGGTCATCGCTGTGGGCCCGCAGCGGATGCCGGTGGCGATCGGTTCACTGCAACTCGGCATCGGACCAAGTGTCGAGATCGTCATCGGCGGCATGACGGACGCAGCGGGCAACTTGTCGGCGCAAGCAGGAGTCGGCCCCTGGCTCATCGGGCTCACGGCTGCAACACAAGCCGTCTTGCTCGACCAAACACACACTGGCTCGCTGCTCGACAGCAACGTGATCGAAATCGCATTCCGCTGATTGCCTGGGGCGCGAACACGAGACTGCGCGACAGCAAGCACAACTTGGTCAAGCGCGTCAGTCGGCGATCAGCAGGTCAGTAGCCACCAGTCTCGCGCAGAACTTCGTCGACAGTGGACTGGCCCGAGAAGATGGCCTGCAAGCCACACTCCCGAAGGGTCGACATGCCGGACTCCACCGCCGCGCGGGCGAGGTGCGAGGTGCTGGCGCCCGAGAGCATCAACTCCCGCAATCGCTCATCGACGGTAAGGATCTCCGTGATGGCCATGCGGCCCTTGTAGCCGGTGAAGTTGCACACTTCGCAGCCGCGGCCCTGCGCGAACTTCTTGGCCCCGATCAACCCGCGCTCGACGCCCAATCGGCGCAGCACCTCGTCGGAAGGCTCATACTCACTCCGGCACTTCGAGCACACGCGGCGGACGAGTCGTTGCGCGAGGATGCCTTGAAGCGTGGCGGTCAGCAGGAATGGCTCGATGCCGATGTCAGCGAGTCGCGTGATCGCGGAGGGCGCGTCGTTCGTGTGCAAGGTCGAGAACACGAGGTGGCCCGTGAGACTCGCCTCGATCGCGGTCTGCGCAGTCTCGCGGTCTCGGATCTCGCCGACCAAGATGATGTCCGGGTCCTGACGCAGGATCGTGCGGAGGACCTTGCTGTAGGTCACCTCGATCTCGTCGTTGACCGGGACCTGCACGATCCCTTCGAGGTCATACTCAACCGGGTCCTCGACGGTGATGATCTTGACGTCCTCACCATTCGCCTCGTTGAGCATTCCGTAGAGCGTCGTCGTCTTGCCGGATCCCGTCGGTCCGGTCACCAACACGATGCCGTGCGGCAGTTCGAGGAACTTCCGGAGTTGCGCCTTCGCGGTCGGCAGGAGGCCGAGGTTGTCGAGGTCGAGTGCGACCACCGAACGGTCGAGCACGCGCATGACCGTCGACTCGCCAAACATCGTCGGCAACGTCGACACGCGCAGGTCCACTGCGCGGCCGCCGACGGCCAACTCGATGCGCCCGTCCTGCGGCAGTCGCGTCTCCGCGATGTCGAGATCGGCCATGACTTTGATGCGCGCAATCAATGCCTCGGCGAGATGCGGCGGCGGCGCCTCCAACTCGAACAGCGCGCCATCGACGCGGTAGCGGATCTTGAAGTCCCCTTCGAAGGGCTCCAGATGGATGTCGGACGCCTTGTCGCGAATCGCCTGGTAGAGGATGTAGTTGAGCAGCTTGACCACCGGCGCGGCAGCGGCCATTGCGGTCTTGTCCTCGAGGTCGATCTTGCCGCCGTGCTGCTGCAACTCCTGCACCAGCTGCTTCATCCGCTGCTTGGCGTCCCCAGCGTCTTCGCGGTAGTGCTTCTCGAGCCCTTGCGCGATCAGGGTTTCGTCAGCGATCACCCCCTTGACCTCGCACCCCGTGGTGAACGACAGGTCTGCGAGCATCGAGAGGTTGACGGGGTCGGCGATCGCGACAGTCAGGACCTTGCCGAGGAGCGCGACTGGCAACACGGAGAATGCGCGCGCCGTCGCGAGGTCGACCTTTGCAATCGCCTCAGGCTGAGGCGGCTGCTTGTTGAGATCGACGAATGCAAGACCCGCCTGCTCGGCCAGCGCCTTCGCCAGGTCGCCCTTTTGGATGTGACCCAGCTCGAGCAGGATCTCACCGATACGCCCGCCCTTCTCGCGTTGCTGCAAGAGGGCCTCTTGCACCATGCCTTCGTGGACCACGCCGTGGTCCTTCAGGATCTGTCCGAGCAATCTGCGCGCAGCCATGGTCACGCAGCCCCGCCGCCAATCCGCGTCGCCATGTCCTTCCGGTCGAAGGCGTGTTCGATCGCGCATTCCTTGGTGATGCGACCTTCCTGGTAGAGCTCCCTCAGGTGCATGTCCATCAGCACCATGCCCTGCCGGCGGCTCGTCTCCATGACGCTCGGGATCTTGAACGTCTCGGCCTTGCGGATGTGGTTCTCGATCGCAGGATTCGTCAACAGGATTTCAAAGGCAGCGACGCGCCCGCCATCAGCCGCCGGCAGCAAGATCTGCGAAATCACGGCCTTCAGCGACAGGGACAACTGAGAACGAATCTGCTCCTGCTGCTCCTTGGGGTATTGGTCGATCACGCGGTCGACGGTGCGCGCCGCGCCCGTG
>SXPK01000198.1 GCA_005776365.1 Planctomycetia bacterium | reverse complement strand
CTGACGCCGGAGACGCTGCTGCTCGGATCGACGGCGAGCACCGCGACCTTGCGGCCGCCGTCGCTGAGCAGGCAGCCGAGCGCGTCGATCAACGTGCTCTTGCCGACCCCGGGCGCGCCAGTGACGCCGACGCGGATCGCATTGCCTGTGTGCGGCAGGAGTCGCTGCAGCAGCGCGGCTGCGACCGTCTGGTCCTGACTGCGCCGGCTCTCCACGAGCGTGATCGCCTGAGCGAGCGCCTTGCGGTCGCCGGCCAGCACGGACGTTGCCAGGGAGTCGCTCACTGGCGTCAACTTAGCTCGCGCTGCGACTTCGCGCCGCCGCGTGGTGTCGTTTTGTGCGTGGCGACGGCGCATCGAGAACGGCCCCAGGCCAAACGGCTCCACTGCTGCGAAATCTGGGGTCGTATGGCCACGCGGTCCAGCGCAGCCCATCAGGTTCTTCCGCGCGCATCCACCTCTCCGCGATGGACGGCAACCCTTCCGTGGCGCACGATGCGCGCCCGCGATGACCGCGCAAGACCCGAGCCGTCCCGAGCCCCGCCCGTTGCGCATCCGTCCGCTGCAGGAGCGCAAGAACCTCGTCGACAAGCGCGACTTCGCCAAGGTGCTGCCGCCGGACCCAGGCTTCCTGCAGTGGTTCGAGTCGTTGCCGGACATCTACGGCAGCAAGCACCTGAAGACGGTCGTCGATCGCATCGTCACCGCCCGCCAACACGGCCGCGAAGTCGGCATGTCGCTCGGCGCGCACGTCTTGAAGGTCGGCCTGTCGCCGCTCTTGATCGACCTGATGCGCCGCGGGTTCGTCACGCATGTCGCCACCAACGGCGCGTCGGCGATCCACGATTGGGAGACTGCCTACCAAGGCGCGACCAGCGAGGACGTGGCGACCAACTTGCCGGACGGTTCGTTCGGCTTCTGGCGCGAGACCTTCACGGGCATCAATGGCGCGACGAAGCGCGCGCACCAGCGCGGCGAAGGGCTGGGCCTCGCGATCGGTCGCACCATTCTCGAAGGCGATCTGCCGTATCGCCACCTGTCGATGTTCAGCGAGGCGGCTCGACTTGGCATTCCGGCGACCGTGCACGCGGCAATCGGCTGCGACATCGTGCACATGGATCCCGACCTCGATGGCGCCGCGCTCGGGGCCGCGACGCAGAAGGACTTCTGGATCTTCTGCGAATCGGTGGGGCGACTCGATCGCGGGGTGTGGCTCAACATCGGGTCCGCCGTGATCATGCCCGAGGTGTTCCTCAAGGCCGTCTCGGTCGCGCGCAACCGCGGCCAACTCGGCAACGATTTCACGACCTGCAACTTCGACATGCTGCAGCAATACCGCGCCATGACGAACGTCGTCACGCGCCCGCCGAAGGAAGGTCTGTCGGTGCTGGCAATGCACGAGATCGTCCTGCCACTGCTGCACCAGGCGATCCTCTCCACGGCGCAAAGCCGCGGCATGAGCATGGAGCTTCGCTGATGGACGATTGTCGCCGCTTGCGCCAGATCCTGCAGGACTTGCCCAACCCGAAGATCCTCGTGGTGGGCGACTTGATCCTCGATCGCTATGCCAACGGCAAGACCGGCCGTGTGTCGCCTGAAGCCCCGGTGCTCGTTTTCGAACTGGACAGCGAACGCTACTTGCTCGGCGGCGCGTGCAACGTCGCGGCCAACCTCCACAACCTCGGAGCCGAGACGTCGGTGCTCGGCGTGATCGGCGATGACGAGGCGGGGCGCACGCTGCGGCAATTGCTCGGCGACGATGGCATCGACACCGGGTTCATCGTCACGGATCGGACGCGGCCGACGACGCGCAAGACGCGCTACGTTGCGAAGACTGCGCAGGTGCTGCGCGTGGACGAGGAGAGCAAGGCGCCGATCCACGGCGACGCCGAGCACGGCCTGCTCGCAGTTCTGGCGCAGCGGCCGTTCCCGTGGCAGAGCATCCTGCTGTCCGACTACGGCAAAGGCGTGCTGACCGCCAAAGTGATCCGCGCCGCCGTCGACGCCGCGAAGTCTGTCGGTGGCGTCGTCGTGGTCGATCCCAAAGGCAAGGACTACTCGATCTACCGCGGCGTCGATCTGTTGACGCCCAATCGCGAGGAGGCCGAGGCCGCGACCGGCATCTCGATCAAGGGCACCGCAGAACTGCACAAGGCCGCAGAGAAGCTGCGTGCGATCACTGGGATCAAGACCGCGACGATCACGCTCGGCAAGGACGGCATCTTCTACGAGAACGAGGACGGCTCGCACTGCATCCTGCCGACCGAAGCCAGGCAGGTATTCGACGTGACGGGAGCGGGTGACACCGTCGTCGCGGTGCTGACCTTCTGTCGCACGTGCGGCGTGTCACTGCCAGATTCACTCGCTCTCGCAAACATCGCGGCGTCGATCACGGTCGGCAAGTTCGGCACTTGGGCCCCGAGCCGCCAAGAAGTGATGGCGCGCTTGGGCGAAGGCGGCGGCACGACGCGCAAGATCCTGACTCGTCCCGAGGCCGCGGTCGTCGCGACGCGCTTGCGCACCGAAGGCCGCAGGCTGGTGTTCACGAACGGCTGCTTCGACATCCTTCACCCGGGTCATTGCGAGTATCTGCAAAAGGCTCGCAGCTACGGCGACGCGTTGATGGTCGCGGTCAACACCGATGCGAGCGTGCGCCGGCAGGAGAAGGGGCCCGGGCGTCCGATCAACACATTGGAAGACCGCATGGCGGTACTGTCGGCGCTTGCGGCCGTCGATTACATCGTGCCTTTTGACGAGGACACGCCGATCGACCTCATCGAAATGCTCACACCACAAGTGCTCGCCAAGGGTGAAGACTGGCGCGACAAGGGCGTGGTCGGCCGGCAATGGGTCGAGAGCCATGGCGGGCAGGTGGTCCTCGTGCCGCTGCGCCAGGGCAACTCAACCACGTCGATCGTGGAGAAGGTGCTCAAGAACGCTCGCTGAAGGTCCGTCCGCGCGGGATCTTGTGGTTGCCTACGTGCCGTAAACACGGCTATCGTGCATCGATTCTCTCCCCCGTAGAGGCAAGCACATTGGTCGTCGTTCCGCGCAACAAGCTTTCTGGCGACAAGATCGTCCCCGACCGCAAGAGTCTCGCGTCGATCCTGTTTGGTCTGAAGGCGCAGGGCAAGGTCATCGTGCTGACGAATGGCGTCTACGACCTCCTGCACGTCGGCCATGTGCGCTGCCTGGAGGATGCGCGTTCCCGCGGTGACTTCTTGGTTGTCGCGGTCAACAGTGACTCCAGTGCCGAGCGCGGCAAGGGCAAGGGTCACCCGGTGGTGTCGGCCGAGGAGCGCATGGAGGTTCTCGCGGGGCTGGGCTTCGTCGACTACGTGACCGAGTTCGATGAAGAAACTGCCGACGCGCTGATCGAGCAACTCAAGCCCAACGTCTACGCGAAAGGCACCGAGTACACACTCAAGACGCTGCCCGAGCGCGACACGCTGAAGCGGCTCGAGATCAAGGCGATCTTCGTCGGTGACAAGAAGACGCACAGCTCTTCTAAGTTGATCGAGAAGATCAGGAAGAAGAAGTTCGGCTGAATCCGCGGCCCGTTGAAGAAGGGCTGCGTCGCCGAGAGCCCGGCACAGGCGATTTTTGAACGGGCTGTTCGCCGCCGCGCGCGCTGTGCGAATGGCCGGTGGCAAGGGCCGCCTCATGGTGCGGTCAAGCAAGCATTCCCGGTGGGCCGAAGTGCGTGGCGATGTCCACAGCGCTCGCAGCCGACCCGACGACGGGTCATGTCGCCGTGCCGCTCTGCGGCATCACGGGACGTGGGATGCTCAACTTCCCGGTCTACCTGCGGACCGCGAGCGACGCGATGGTGCTATACCGCGATCAGGGTTCGCAGATCGCGGAGGACCAGGTCGAACGCTTGTTCCAGGAGGGCGTGCGCGACTTCTGGATCCGTGGCGAAGATCGCGGCGCCTACTTGCATCGCATCGAGTGCTCGCTCGGTGAGATTCTCAACGACAAGCGTGCGTCGGTCGAACGACGCGCGGATGTGCTGCATGGCGTTGCGTTGACGGTTGCTGAGGAGTCGCTGCAGGGGCGACTCGATCGAGAAGGCGTCGTGCGCGCGCAGCGGATGATCGTCTGTGCAAGTTCTCTGTTGCTGCGCGAAACCCATGCGTTCGGAGCGATGCGAGCGTTGCTCGGCGCCAGTGATTCGCTCGCGCAGCACAGTGTCACCACGGCGTTCCTGGCGATGGGACTCGCGCGTCAGGCGCTGTCTTTCGATGCCGCGACGGTCGCCATGGCCGGGCTTGCGGGCCTCTTGCACGATACGGGACGCATCGGCCACGAGGACGTGGGCGATGATGCAGAGCATGCGCAGCGCGGCGAAGCGGCGCTGAGGCATCTAGGGCTGGCGCCGGATGTGTGCGCAGCGGCGAAGGCGCACCACGAGCGCCATGACGGATCTGGCAGTCCGCACGGGCTGCGCGATTGCTCGATCCCGCCGATTGCTCGGGTGGTGGGGCTCGTCGACGCGTTCGATGAGGTCTACAGCGCGCAGCCGACGAAGCTGCGGGTCTTCGACGCGCTGCGGGTCCTCGCGGACACGTGGTCGGGCGGCTTCGATCCGAACCTGTCCACGACCTTCGTGAAGTTGTTTCGGTAGCGCGTCACGTCTGCGTTTCTGATCGGTGCGTCGTGCAGAAGTCCCCGCATGTGGTAGGGGCGATCTCCACTCGCGGATGGGTCGCTGTGATCCGTTGCCATCGGTGGTTCGACGCGCGCTCGTCCGCATGCGTCGGCGGCCGCACGTGCCGGGACTCGCCTTGGTGGGCAATCCGAACGGCGGGTGCCGATGTTACGAGTTGGCACTTGGACCGAAACTGCCGTGCGGCTTCGCGTAGATGAGTCACGGCGTAGCGCATTGAAGTATTCGCCGCACAGGATGCTGTACTTCGTGATGGCGAAACGGATCTTCGTTGCAGCGTTCGTGATGTAAGCGCATCGGACACCAAATCCGGCGGAGTTCGTAGTTTGCGATCCCCACCGCAATACGGGGCGACAAAGACCCTGTGTCGTCAGCACCTCTGCTGACCTGCGCTTGCCCCTCTTATCACAGAGCAGTATTCATGAACTTGGTATCCCGTGTCGCCGCGAATTGCGCGGCTTTGTCTCTCCTCATCGCGGCGCTCGCCGCCCAGACCCCACAGGAACTCTCGGCGCCGGAAGGCGCCGGTCTCTTGCGCCACGGCCCGATTGACTCGGTGAACGGCTACCCGAAGTGGTTCCAGGATCGCGCGCCAGCGCCAAACCAGAAGTCGGTCGTTCTGGAACTGCTGAGCAACGTCCCTGGCGTGATCGATCCGCCGGTCGTGGGCCAGGCTTCTGTCTTCCCGGCCAACTGGCCTGGCGAGACGTTCTACTACATGGCGGCATCGCAGAACGCGAGCGCGACGGGCAACTCGGCCGCCTTCGAGTCGGCGATCGAAGCGACCTTCCAGTCCGGCAACCCAGTCGATGGCGAGCAGATCATCTTCTCGCGCATTCGCCTCCGGATCACCGGCCTGCAGAACGACGGCACCTACTTCTTGCGCCACCCATACGGCACAGAAATCGAGGTCGCGGCGGCAGGCGGCATCAACATGACGCGCGATATCGGCATCGGCGCACAGGGCGACTTCAGTGGCGCCTTGCACGGGGACACGGGTCCCTTCCTCGTGCCAGCGACCATGGCAGACAGCGAAATCGTCGCGGGCGCGTCGATCGGTAACGGCGCCACGCTGACGCGGGTGCGTCGTGGCCTCAACGGCATCAACCACTTCGAGATCGAAGGCCCGGGCATCGAAGCTGCCTTCCCTGAGGCAGCTGCTGCCGACGGCGCGGTTGGCAACAACAAGGTCCGGTTCCTCGACTTCACGTTGCTTGGCCGGATCGCCTCGCAACTCGGCGCGTCTGTCGACAAGGCCTACTACCAACGGGACTACGACCCGGCCTTGAACAACGCCGCGCACACCTTCGTCAACGTGTGGAGCTCGAGCGCCAGCTCGCAAAACCTCGTCGTCGGCCTCAACATCGGCACGGCCGCGAGCCCGGTGTGGACCAACGACACCCAGATGACCGAGAACTCCGATTCGGGCAGCTACTTCGCCCGTCTCGACATCGGCACTGTGGCACCACCCGCGCAAGTGCGCGTGCGCAACCTGAGCGACAGCCCGAGCAGCGAGGTCATCAGCCGAGGGGAGAAGGTCTCCGACCTCGTTCTCATCGAAAGCGCGGTGTTCACGCCGGGAGTCGGCCTGGTGGTCAGCGCGCGTTCGACCGACAAGGTCGAGGCGCCAGCTCCGACGGTTCAGACCTCGAGCGCGCTGCAGACCTTGCAGGTCGCTTCGTCACTTACGGGCGGCGGCACGGGCCGTTTCTCGGGCAGCGTCGCGATGGCGAGCTTCTCGGCTCCGACCTTCGTCGAGATCTCTTCGCCGCTCGGGGAGAAATCGATCGCAGCCGTCGAACTCGCGGGCCTCGGCACGGTCATCACCGGTCCGAACAATCCTGGCGGCCCGATCGCGGAACCGCTCGTCGCCAACGCTGGCAATGACCAGACGGTCGATTCTGGAGTCACGGTGCAGCTGAACGGCGCGGCCTCACAGGGCCCGGCTGCAGGCTTCTCCTACCTCTGGACCTCGCCAGTGGGCATCACGTTGAACGATGCGACGATCGCGTCGCCGCGTTTTGATTCTCAGATGATCTTCGGCGCGCCGGTCGTGCTGACCTTCTCGCTGACGATCTCGGACGGCATTGCGTCCTCGACCGACCAGGTCGTGATCACGCTGAGCCCGAGGGTCGCGCTCTTCGATGCGACGACCTTCGTTGACTCCCGTTACGACCTGCGGCGCACGAAGTGGCGCGCCACTGGAACGTCGTCCGTGCTCGCCAACCAGGTGGTCAGGATCTACCTCGGCACCAACGCGGGCCCGGATCTGACGCGGCTCATCGGCGAGGCCATCGTCGACGCGACCGGCGCCTGGGATTACCAGGGCGGCAACGGTTCGGCCCCGGCCAACACGCGGGTGACGGCCGCCGGTCAGATCGGCGGCGTGGCCTACCCGCGTGTCTATGCGGTGTCGCGCTACGTTGGCAACCAGCCCAACCAGAGCGGCTTCTTCGTCTACCGCGCGCAGTGAGCGCGGCCAACTAGCACCATCACCATGTCGTTGCACCTCAAACGACTCGCTGCGGCCCCCAAGGGCGCCGCAGCCGCCGCTGGCTCGATCTTGGCAGTCCTCGCCGGGATCGTGGTCAGCGGGCCGCACAACCTGGACCTCCCTGTGCCTGCCAATCAGCAGGAGCAGGAGGTTCAGGCGGATGCTGACGGGCTCGCCACGCCGTCAGACCTGCGTTCTCGCACGACCCTCGCTGCTCGCGAACTCGTCCCGGGACCCTGCCTCAAGGCTGAGAAGATCGCCCACGACTGGGGCGAAGCAGTGATCGGACAGTCCGTGCGCCACCGCTTCTTGGTGCGCAACGAGGGCGACCAGACGGCGCGCCTCGTTCGATCCAACCGGCTGCGCCGCGGCCTCGACGTGAAGTTCGACCAGGAGATACAGCCCGGCGGCATCGGCATGGTCGAAGTGAACATGCCGACCGAGGCGATGTCGGAAGGACGCGCTCAGGTGTCGCTCGAGTTTCAGACGAACTCCGAGCGACCGCTGATGCTGCTGATGCACGGCGAACTCGTCGCGTCCGGTCGCTGACCGGGCGCGGT
>SXPK01000197.1 GCA_005776365.1 Planctomycetia bacterium | reverse complement strand
GTTTTCCATGACGCGCTGACCGATCTGCTCGGAGGGCAGCGCGTGGGATTGCCGGTCGCGGATCAGCCGCCGCTCGTGTTGATGATGTGCGGGTTGCAAGGCAGCGGCAAGACGACGACGTGCGGCAAGCTCGGCTTGTGGTTGCGCAAGAACAAGAAGAAGAACCCGCTGCTCGTCGCCGCCGATCTCCAGCGACCGGCAGCCGTCGACCAGTTGCAGACGCTCGGCAAGCAGCTCGGAATCGCGGTTTACGCGGAGGGTCAGGGCGTTCGCGCGCCCGAGGTCTGCAAGCGCGGCCTCGAATACGCCAAGAAGCACTCGCACGATGTCGTGATCCTCGACACCGCAGGCCGGCTCCACGTCGACGAGCCGCTGATGCAGGAATTGCGAGAGGTCCACGATCGCTGCAAACCGCACGGGGCGCTGCTGGTGTGTGACGCGATGCTCGGTCAGGACGCAGTCAACTCGGCCAAGTCCTTCCATGAACGGCTGCCGTTGCACGGCCTCATCCTCACCACGGTGGACGGCGACGCGCGCGGCGGCGCGGCACGGTCCATCGTCAAGGTGACCGGGCGACCCATTCTGTTCGCGGGCGTGGGGGAGAAGCCGGACGACCTCGAGGAGTTTGATCCGCCGCGCATGGCCGGGCGCATCCTGGGCATGGGCGACGTGGTCGGCCTCGTCGAGAAGGCCCAGCAGGTCATCGACGAGAAGGAGGCCGAGAAGGCGGCGCAGAAGCTGCAGAAGGGCAACTTCACGTTCGAGGACTTCCTGCAGCAGCTCAACATGATCCGCAAGTTGGGTCCGATGAAGAAGGTGCTCGGCATGCTGCCCGGCGTTGGGCAGGCGCTGAAGGAAGTCGAATTCGACGACGCGCACTTCAAGCGCATCGAGGCAGTGATCCTGTCGATGACGCCGCGAGAGCGCCGCAACCCGGACCTGATGGATACGCCGCGCCGCCGACGCATCGCTGCGGGCAGCGGCAACCCCCTCGATGCCGTGCATGCGCTCATCAAGCAGTTCAAGACGATGCAGGATCTGATGAAGCGACTGGGCAAGGGTGGCTTGGGTGGAATGGGCGGCCTCGGTGGGATGGGCGGGCTCCCAGGCCTCGGCGGCATGGGTGGCCCAGGCGGTGGTGGCGGCGGCCCGCGCGGTTTTCCGGGGCGCGGTTTTCCGGGCGGCGGGTTCCCCGGCCGCCGTCGCTGAAGTCCGCGGCCGATCCCCTCGACCGCGGTGGGTAAAAAGGGCTAGCAATGCCCTTTGCGATCTGCTTTGCTCCTCCGCCCTTTGTTGGGTAGCTGCGGCACATTCTGTCGTCGTGGCTACCACGGGTCGGGTCACCCGCCCCGGATCGCGCATCGCCTGCACGGAGATTCTTTGCCTTGGTCGTCAAGCTTCGCATGAAACGGTTCGGCCGTCTGAACCTCCCGACGTACCGCGTAGTTGCCGCGGACTCGCGCTCGCCGCGCGATGGCCGCATCATCGAGGCACTGGGCTACTACTTGCCGCTGATGCCGCGTGCGCAGGAGCAAGTGAAGCTCAATGCCGAACGCATCAGCTACTGGCTTTCGGTCGGCGCCCAGCCGTCCGAAACGGTCACCAGCATGCTGAAGACCGCCGGCATCGCGATGCCGGTTCGCAAGAAGCGCGAGCGCAAGAAGAGCAAGGCGAAGGCCAAGGCCTGGACGCCGCCGAAGAAGAAGATTCCGCGCCCGCCGAAGCCCAAGCCTGCCGTCGACAGCAAGGGCAAGCCCAAGCCCAAGGGCAAGTGACGTCCGCGGCCGCGGCGTTGTCGCGTCTCGTGCCTTCGGTGCGGCGTGTCTCGTGCGGCCCTGCAGTTTTTCCGACCCCACGCTGAGTTGGAGGCACCGGTGACCACGAAGAAAAAAAGCCGATCCGCCGCAGAGCCTGCAGCCAAGCCGGCTCCAGATCCGCGCGAGTCCCTGCCGCAGAATGCTGCGAGCTGGAAGGCGACGTTGACGGAGTTGGAGCAGGTGCTGAAGGACATTCCTCCGCCTGCCGAGCCGAAGCCCAACGATCTCGTCGAGGCGATGCTGCACATCCACTTCGCGGATGGCATGGCATGCGGCTACGGCCAAGAAGCGCGTCGGCGCATCACCGAGAGCTTCGTCGACCGCAACGAGTTTCGCGTGACCGAGGCATTCGAGGTCGAAGAGCTGCTGTCGGACCTCGAGATCCCGAAGTTGTTCGAACGCTGCACGTGGGTGCGGGAGTCGGTCTCGCAGACCTACAACGACCAAAACGGCGTCAGCCTCGACTTCTTGCGCAACTTGGGCGTAGGGGATCGCAGCAACTTCTTTCAGCGGTCGCCCGCCTTGCGTCCGCATGTCGCCGCCTTCCTGAACAACGTGCTGACGATCGAGGAGCTTTGCTTCTCCGACAAGTCGACGCTGCGGGTCCAGCAGAAGTTGGGGATGGATCCGAAGGACAATGACGCGAACCAGTTCGTTGCCACGCTGCGCACGATGATGCAGCCCTACGGGCACCTGCCGCTCTGCGTCGGCAAGGACCTGTCGTCTGGCAAGCCGAATCTCGCGCACACGCTGTCGCCGGCGTGCATCCTCGTCCGCTTGCTGCCAGGCGCGAAGAAGCGCGCGTCGTCCTAGCCATCCGCAACCGGACGCTGGCCGTTTGCGGCCGTGGCGTCCGGGGCTGTCTCATCTGCGTGAGCGGCGCGTCGTATTCCTGGGTTCGACTCCGCTAGCACTTTTCGGACCCGCCTCTGCATTCAGGCAATTGCCGACATCGGCCAGATCCAACGGGCCGGCAGAAGTGTTTGCACCGTCGCTCGGCTGGACCGGCCTCGAAGCCCGATGGCTGCGTCGCGATGGCGCGGAGGATTCGAAAGACTCCGCCACAACTTCGTTCCTTGGCTTCGGTCTTCGACGCTCGGTTTCGCATGGCACCTTGATGTGCATCCGCTTCCCGCGCCCGCGACTGTGGCGTCCCCCGCTTGCGCGCTGCTGCAACAAAGCCGATCCTGACGGTTCTCCGCATGGCGAATGATCGCGGCAACATTCCGTCGCTGGCACTGGCGTCCACATCGCCTCGCCGCAGCGCCCTGTTGCAAGCAGCGGGAATCTCGTTCGTCCTCGCGGAGCCGGGGCCCGAACCGGAATCGATCGGACCGCCTCAGCAACTCGCACGAGAACGGGCTCGCAGCAAGGCAATTCACGCGACGAGGCCAGCGGGATGCGTTGCACCCTTGCTTGGAGTCGACACGGTGGTGGACTTGGATGGCGTCGAGCTTCCGAAGCCCCGCGATCGAAGCGAGGCGGACTCCATGTTGCGACGGCTGGCAGGCGTTGAGCATCACGTTCACACTGCGCATTGCCTATTCGATCCGGAGTCGGGGCGCGTCGTCGAGGCGATGGCAAGCGCGAGCGTCGGATGCAATCCGATCGTCGAAGCCGAACTCGTCGCCTACCTCGACAGCGGGGATTGGAGAGGCAAGGCCGGCGCATACGGCATCCAGGACCCCAGTCAGTCGTTTCTGCGCATCGTCCACGGTCCATTCGACGCGGTGGTCGGCCTGCACGTAGACACCGTCCGCCAACTGCTCGCTCAGTTGCAGAGGGCTTGAGCGTGGCGCTCACGATCCGCGCGAAGCTCGCGATCGTGGCGGTGACCGCGGTCGGTGGGATCGTCGTCTGGGAATGGGGGCTGCGTCAGGATGCGCATCGCACGGCACAGGCAGTTGCGGCCGAGAACGAAGCGCAAGCGGCACTGGGCACCTTGGGGCCAGTGCGCCCGCTGGTGGCGGCAAGCGTCACGGCCCGCGCCGTTGTGCTCTGCGACCGTCCCGGGTCCGTTCCTGAGGCGGAAGGCGAATGGCAGCTCTTTGGCGACGGGCAGTGGGTGGTCCGACGGCCGCCACCGCTGCCGACCGATCCAGGGGTCACTGAGGTCCCGGCATTCGCGCTTGCGCTGCCGGTGCGCGAGTTGCGAAGCCTCGATGCACGCGCCCGGGCGTCGCTGCTCGATTTCCTCTCGATCGCCTGGAGCGATCGACCCGTTGCTCCGGAGCGTCTGTTGCTTCAGGGCATCGAGGGCACGCTTGCGGATCGCGCGGCCTTGCTGTCCTGGCTGCGTTGAGGAGTTCCAGGCTCCCTTGCGCGAAAGGACGTCCCGCGGCCGTTGACCGGCGCGCCGTTGGCCCTACGATCCTCGCCCCTTGCTCGCGTCAATGCGCGGGCTGCGCGCCATGAAAGAGAACATCCACCCGAAGTACCAGGACTGCCAGGTCACCTGTGCCTGCGGTCACAAGTTCACGACCCGCTCGGTCAAGCTCGACATCCGCACGGACATCTGCTCTGAGTGTCACCCCTACTTCACGGGTGCGCAGAAGTTCGTCGACACTGCGGGTCGCGTCGACAAGTTCTTGAAGCGCTACGGAAAGGCCGGCGCCAAGGCCTGACCTGAGGGCGCGCGCCGCTCCCCATTGGGGGCCAGGCGGCATGCGCGCCGCAGCCCGGCTGAACTCCTCTCCTGCATGACGCAACTGCGCCCGCGGATCCAGGCCCGGCTCGACGGGATGGTTGCGCGCCAGCGAGAGCTGATGGCACGGGCTGCCGACCCCGAGTCGGCCAAGCGGCCTGAAAGGCTTGCTTCGATTCAGAAAGAGCTCGGCGCGCTGCAGAAGATCGTCTCTGACTACGAGTCGTTCCGCTCGGTTTGCGCGCAGATCGAGGAGCACAACGCTCTGCTGGCTCCAGGATCTGACCCCGAACTCGCGGATCTCGCGCGGTCCGAGTTGCCAGATCTAGAGGCACGGGCCGCATCGATGGCCAATGCTCTGATTGATGCTTTGCTCGCCGATCAGGGCGACGATCGCCGCGATTGCATTGTCGAGATACGCGCCGGAACTGGCGGCGAAGAGGCTGCCCTGTTCGCGCGCGACCTTGCCTCGCTCTACCAGCGCTACGCGTCCAGGATGGGCTGGTCGATTGAGGTCATGCACAGCTCAGAGGCCGAACAGGGCGGCATCAAGGAACTGATTTTCGCAGTGCGCGGCCAGGGCGTGTTCCATTGCCTGCAGTTCGAGTCCGGCGGGCACCGGGTTCAACGCGTGCCGGCCACCGAGACGAAGGGTCGCGTGCATACGTCGGCGGCCACGGTTGCTGTGCTGCCGGAAGTCGAGGACGTCGAAATCGCGATCGACGAGAAGGATCTCAAGGTCGACACCTACCGCAGCAGCGGTGCGGGCGGCCAGCACGTCAACAAGACG
>SXPK01000196.1 GCA_005776365.1 Planctomycetia bacterium | reverse complement strand
TGATCCACGGTCGCGAGCGCCTTGCGTGACCACTGAATGCTGAAGACCACCAGCTCGTAGCGACCCGGCGCCAGGCTCGCTGCCCAGCGCGAGCGCGCGGCGTCCCACTCCACGCCGCTCCCGACCCAATTCCAAGTGCCGTCGCCGTCGACCGCAAACAGGTAGACGCCGCCGGCTAGCGGCCGAGTTCCGGCGCCGCGCAAAAATCGAACACCGAGACCGCGACGAGCTGCTCGCGATGGCGGCCGCAGCGGAAGAGATTGCCGCCGCCGCGCGCACGGGGCGACGAGTTGCGCGACCACATCGCGCGGGAGCCGATGCCTCGTAGAGCGTGAACAACTCCCACGAACGACACAATCTCCACGGGCAGGAGCCACGCGAATCAATCTAGGAACCCTTTGGCGGTTGTTTCGGCTTCGCAAGTTCGAAGCTGATCTTCTGAAGCTGGTCCCGCAGTACACCGCTGAGGAGGTCTGCAGTAGCTAGCGCGGTAACGACCTTATGCGGCGACGAACCGCGCGCCACATGGTCGTGGATGCAGCGCAGCACGCCGCCAGCCAGAAGCTTCGGCTCCAGCTCCAACAGACCTGAGCCACGGAAGGCGACTTCGTAGATCCGACCGGACTTCTCGCCGATCATTAGATCGACAGCGCTCCCCAGCGCCTTGGCGGTAGCGCTGTGGTGAGCCCGCGGTTCGCCGTTGTCTCTTGCAAATCGCAGCTCAAGGACAAGGATCGGGCGACCTTCGACGTCGTCCCCGTAGGTTGTCTTGATCTGAGTCGGAAGGTTGTCGAGGTGCGCTTCGAAACCACCTTGGTCGTTACGCTTCGCGGGCGTTCTCGCCGACCGAAGGCGATCGTCGAGAGACAAGAAGTTCTCACGCTCGATTCGTTGACGAACGGCGCTCATGCTGTGCGCTCCCGGATACTGTTCGGAATCTTGGCCAAGCGTGTGGCGATCCAGCTCGCGAAGAACTTGACGCGACCTTCCGCGGCTACGCAATCCTGATCGGATCCGTCCGCGAGAATCTTCATAGCCAAGTTGTCTGCTACTAGGACACCGATCGGGTTTCCGTACTCGCCGCCGAGAGGAACCGCGAAATAGTATCGTGCGCGCCGAGTCAGGGTCCCGGCGACCTCGATCGGTATGCAGCTCTTCGCTGCGTACGCTGCTAGGTCCGCGTCGAACGTAGCGCTGTCATCGACGACCTCAACATCAATGACGTTCGGCTTTGGCATGTTCCTGCAGAAGCTATGCCCAGCCGCTCCCTCGATCCGGTTCTCGTTGCACTGGCAGGACAGGCGAGTCTTGCTGCGACTCGGGAACCCAGATGGCCGCAGGAATACCCCGAGCGTCATTCGGTGGCCATCGGGCACCATGATCGTCAGGCGAGCGTTCTTGTCGTTGCTGAAGATCTCTCTGTGCATCCAGGAGAGCATGTCCCGAAGGGCGAGAAGTTCCGCGCATCCATGCTCAAGGGAGCGGCACTTGGAAGCGACCTGGGAAACGATCGCGGCGACAACCTGCCAGAGCAACAACAGCACCACGAGCAGCTTTTCCCACCAACTGGAAACGTCGGTCCACAGCAACTTGAAGGCGAGGCCAGCGACCACCGGGAGCCAAAGCGCCGTCATTCCACCCAAGAAGATGTTGCCTAGCTTGGTGTCGTCAATCCCACGACAACGCAGCTGCCACGCATTGATCCAGGTCAGGTGCGATAGGTCGTCGCACTGAACCGGTGGCTCCTTCGCTTTTGCCTTTCGCGGTTTCTTCGGTGCCTTGGTGGCCACTCAACGCGGCAAGGCTAGCTGAGGCGATCCTTGAAGTCCAACAGGGCGACTCCATGGCCTAGACGCCGCGAACCCAGAGCACGACGGAAGACGCGGGGATGCGGCTGCCGAAGGGCCCGTATCCGCAACCGCGCGGGATTCTGGAGCCGGGGCTTGACGACGTCCGATAACTTGTACAAGATGCGCGCGTGACCAAGGAACCCGAACACCTGGGCATCGGCGAAGCTCGCGGGGACTTCCCCTCGATCGTCGTCGCTGCATCCGAAGGGAAGCGGTTCATCGTCACGCGGTACGGCCGCGCCCTGTGCGCGATCGTTCCGCTGTCCGACCTGCCGGCCGCCCTGCGGCCCGAGCAGAAGCCGGCGAAGCGCCAGCCGAAGTAGCTCTTTCCCGTTCCCGCAGATGAAGCGGGCCGCCGAGGTGGTGAGACACCCCGACGGCCCTAGGCAACCCCTGAACAAGCCAGAGGAAACCGTGAGCACCGCTCTACCGTTCCGTTCGCGCTGCCGCAACATCGGCACCGCCATCGCGGCACCTGCCGCCGTCCGTCTGATCGCGTCCCGGGCCACCGGCCAGGACGCCACCACCGTCTGCCTGCAGGCGGACCTTTCCGACCTGACCGCCGCGGCGCAGCGCCGGCACGCGGTCCGGATCCTCGACGCGCTGGCGGCGAAGTGGCCGGGCCACGAGGTCGACGTGCAGCTTGTCGACGGCGACAACGTGCCGTTGTTCTGCGCGACGCAGGGAGGTGCCGCTTGAGCACCGCCGCCCTGCCTGTCCGCGCCTTGCGCATCGTCCCGACGACCCGCCCCCGCGCCGGTGCCACGTGGCCACCTGTTGGCGACGCCTGGGGCCGCGCGCGCCACGCGATCGACCTGTTGGAAGACAGGTGGGTTGCGACGACCGGCACGAGCCGGCGCCGCTACGCGACCCGCAAGATGGCGCGCCGAGCCGTGCACGAGCTGATCGACCTGGTCGCGCTCGTCGGCCTGCACCTGCCGTTGTGCACGAAGCGCGATCGTCGGGCGGAGGACCAGATCGTCGGGCAGGTGCTCGACGCGATGGAGCAGGCGTGCGGCTGCCGCACCTGCAAGCGGTCGGCCGCGGGAGGTGCGCTTTGAACGCCCCCACGAACAACTCGACGCCGACGATCGACCTGATGCGCTTGTTCGCCGAAGGCCTCGACGTGATGCACCGCGAGGGCGAGCCGGCCGAGGAATCGGCGATCTGCGAATGGCTGGCCAGCGCGACTCGTAGGATCTTCCGCGGTGGAATGGCCGACGGGGCCGTTGTGCGCCTGGCTGCCAAGGTCCGGGCGTACCTGGGCGTGCGCGTGGAGTGGTTGAAGGTCCTGGGGCGAGCACGGGCCGAGCAGGTGCGCGCCGACCAGATGGAGAAGGGGCTCGTCGCCCTCGCCAGGTCGATCGAGGGAATGCTGGCCGCTGGTTCGGCAGTCGACGAGGCGCTGGCGCAGCACAAGGAGCTGCTGGTCGTCGACGGCGAACTTCGCATGGTCGACAGCGAACTCCGCGAAGACGGGGGCACGAAGGCCAAGGGGGCGCGCCGATGAACCAGCCCAACAACCGGGACCGCGCCGCCCACGTGCGGCGCCTGGCTGCCGCCTGGGGCGCCGAACTCGCCATCATGGGCCGGCAGCCACGGAAGGCGCGATCGTCGCGCCCGTGGCACGAGATCGCGTCGGCGGTGGCCGGCGCGACCATGCTGGCGGACGCGATCGACGGAACGAGCCGCACGCCGAACGAGCTGGCCGCGGTGCTGCGCCGGCTCGGCTTGTCGTTCGCCGCGGTGGGCCGCGAACTCGGCATTTCGCTGCACACCGCGAAGGCGGTCGCGCGCCGCGCGCGCCTGGGCGGTGCCGCGTGAGCGCCCTTCCTGTTACCACCGGGGCCGGGTTGGCCCTGTTGCCGGGCCTGTCGGCCGCCGCGTCCAAGGCGCTCGACACGAGCCCGGCCGAGATCATCGCCAGGTGGATCGCGTCGGTGTCCGAGGACGCGCGGCGCGCCTACTCGCGCGCCCTCGCGACGTTCACCACCTGGGCCATGCCGGACGCCGTCGACCCGCAGGCCGGGCTTCGCCTGCTGTGCGAGGCCGGTGCCGGCGGTGCGCACGAGCTGCTCGCGGCGTGGCGCGACCACCTGCTCGAGCGGCTCGCCCCCGGCACGGTCGCGGGGCAGCTGTCCGCGATCGCCTCGCTGCTGCGGTGCTGCCGCCGGGCCGGCATCATCACGTTCGTCGTCGAGGGTGTGGCGCCCCGGCGCGAACGGGTGCAGGACAGGCGTGGACCTCGTCGGGCCGAGGTCGAGCGGATGCTCGGCCACGTCGACGAGCTGGCCGCCGTCGGCGACCGTCGCGGCATCCGCGACGCCGCGGTGCTGCGCCTGCTTTACTGCTGCGCCATGCGTCGCGGCGAAGTCGCGGGCCTGCGGCTCGAGGACGCGGTCGTCGACGGCGACGGGGTCACGGTCTACCCGCGTCGGAAGGGCGCCAGGACGCGGCAGCCGTTGAGCACGAGCGACCGCACCGCCGCGGCCCTGCGCGCCTGGCTGGCCGTGCGCGGCGCCGAGCCGGGCGCCCTGTTCCACCGGCTCGATCGCGCCGACCACCGCGACCACCTGACCGGCGAGGCCGTACGGGGCTTGGTCGCGGCCCGGGCCCGCGAGGCCGGAGTGCGTTCGCCGTGCCGGCCGCACGGCCTGCGGCACAGCAGCGCCACCGAGTTGTCGCGCCGCGGCAGCCTGGACGAGCTGATGGCGCTGGGCGGTTGGAAGTCGCTGTCGGCCGCATCGGCCTACCTCGACGCGAGGGACGAGAACCGGCGCCGGGCGCTCGCCCTGGTGGACCTGTGAGGTTGCGGATGCGGAGACTTCGGCAGGCGCGAGAAGTGCTACTCGCCTGCGGCAAATCCGTCAGGCATCCCGTCGCGAAGACCATACGCGCGAACGGCCGCGATCATTTCCGGCGTCGCTTCTGCGACCCAGCTCGCTCCCGTCTCCCGCGTGACCTTGCGCGGCAGCGCGTAGTGAAACTCGCGATGACCTGTCTTCATCGTGCCCACGATCACGGCGAGCCGCACGCCGTCGATCGTGCCGTAGTAGCCGATGATGCAGTGCAAGTTGGCGTCGACGAAGTGCTCCCCCGGATCGCGCGCGGCATCTAGGCGTGCCGCGTGATGATGATGGGGCTGCTCACGACGCGATTGCCTTGCCGCCCGCCTTCGCGACGGCTTCAACGATCGGCGCCACGCCCTGCGATGTCGTGTCGCCCATCGCTTCATAGCCGGTCGGCCGACCCTGGAACGCCGCGTGCGCTGCTTGAACGAGAACTGCGTCCTTCACGTTCGCTGCCGCTGTCCCTTCGACGAACGCCTGGAACGTCATAAGTGCGTGCGCGCGGTGCCGGCTTAACGTCTCGTTGTGCTTCTGCGCGCGGTAGTTCCTTGCGCACCAGACGGTGGCGGCGGTGAGCACGGACAGGAACAGTACCTTGCTCACGACGAAGTGGATCGCTTCTGCCGGCCCCGCTGGTGTCCAGTTGAACGCGAGCGCAAGCCCGGCAGCGGTCGTCAACGCAGTCAGGCTCGTGAGGACGACGGTCGCTGTCAACCACGAGCGCGACGACTTCTCGCGCGCGGTTGCTTCATCGTTGAAGATCACCGCGTTCGTCGAAACACCTGCCTGCGCCGCCTGCTGCTTCACAGCAGCAAGGGCCTGTTCGCCTTCCTGCTTTGCGTCCGCGAAGAACGTTGCCATCTCTTCGCGCTGCACCTTCAACTCGGCGTTGTGCCCCTTCGCCTCGCGCTCGATCCGCTCGTAGTCCGTCCGTTTCGCCGCAACCGCGGTTTGCGACAAAAGCAACTGACCAGCGATGCCGTCGTACGCTGCTGCAACCTCGTTGCAGATGTTCCGCGTGGCATCGACCGCAGCACCTTGGTTGATGTCAAAGGTCCGGACCTTCTGCACCAAGTTCTGGAAGTGCGAGCATGCTTGGATGACGAGCTGCAACCGCTCGGAGGGCAGCGGAGTAATGTCGTGGCTTTGCAGCTCGACGAACATGTCGCGCAGCCGATGGAAGTGCGGGACCGCCTGCGAGAAGTTGGCCTTCGGCCCGAGGTCGTCCACGCGCGCCAGGGCATCGCAATCGACCTTGCAGGCTTCGTCGAGAGCCTTCCGGGCTGCGTCGATCCGATCCTGACGGTCCTTCGTCTCCGTCAGAACCGGACCGCTCCGCGAAGGGTCGGTGGCCGCACGATCGGGTGAGAGAACGGGTGACTTTGCGACCATTAACAACTCTTATCTACTTGATACGTAGTTATTTACGTTTACTCTGTACTACTTCACTTCGAAGTCCGCGTCCTTGATGTCGTCGTCGTTCTTGCCGCTCGCGGCTCCCGCCGTAGCCCCCGGCGCTTCGCCAGCACCAGCACCCGGACCGGCCGCACCAGCCATGCCAGCACTCATCGACGACATCGCCTGCTCGAAAGTCGCAATCGCGGCCTTCAGCGTCTCCGCCGACTCGCTCGCCATCGCCTTCTTCAAATCAGCGATCGCCGCTTCCGCCTTGCCCTTGGTCGCAGCGTCGAGCTTGCTCGCG
>SXPK01000195.1 GCA_005776365.1 Planctomycetia bacterium | reverse complement strand
TCCACTTCTGCAGCTTCCCGGTCTTCGGGTTGACCTCGCACAACTCGGCCCAGGTCTGGATGCGGTCTTGCAACAGGACGAGCAAGCGATCGTCATTGGTCCACGTCACGCGCACGACGAGCACGTCCGTTGGATAGGCCGACAGATCCACTTCTGTGCGAGTCTTCTTGCCGCAGTCGACCACCGACAGCATCGCGCGCGGATTGGGATCGCCGACCTTCGGGTAGTTCGTGACCTCGGCGACAACCGAGCGTTCTTTGTCGAGGAAGCCCGCCGGCACGTGATCGACGATCGTGAACTCGCGGACCTTCGACTCGTCGAGCGACAGCAGCGCTACGTGATCGCCCTTGCCGCTCCACCAGTGACCTTGGAAGTCGCCGCGACCGTAGATCTCCTCCTGGTAGACCCAGTCGAGCACGCCATGCAGCATCTCTTCGCTGCCGTCCTGCGTGACCTGCCAGACATCCTTGCTCGCGACGTCGATGACGAACAGGTTGCCGTTCCGCACGAACGAGCCGCGCGTGCCCGCCGCGTTGCACTGCGCCTCTCGCTTCGCACCGCCGGCATCACCATCCGTGGTCAGGCGGATCGGTTCGGCATTCGAGGCCGCTGCGCCGGATCCGCTGCGGCGGCCGCGACGGCCACTGCCATTGTCGACGGCGGCGGCGGCTCGCTGCTCGAGCACGAGATCGCCCTTGTCGATGCGCGCGCGAAAGGTCGCGACCGCGGGCTTGGCGTCACCGGCCTTCTCCGGCTCTTGCTTTGGCTCGACGAATGCCTTCGTTCGCGGATCGAACCACACGGTCTTGCCGTCCTGCTTCCATTCGACGTGCGCGCCGTCCCAAGTGATCTTCGCCTGCGGCGCCTGGCCGGCCCACGACATCGGTCGGGTCGTGTCTTCATAGGTCAGCGGCTGCTTTCCAGGAGCCGGCTCCTGCGCGAAGGTGGTCGTGGCGAGCGCAAACAGCAGGAACGGGAGCGTCGGCAGAGTTGTGTTCATGGCGGGGAGCCTCGATCGAGGCGAGATACCTACGGCAATGCAATCCTCGGTGCGAGCGAGCAACGGTCGGCAACGGCACAAAGCTCGCGCCGTCGCGCCCGTTCGAAGGCAACTCACAACGCAAACGGCTTGGGCGGCGGCGCCACGACGCGCAAGGGTTCGCCAGTGCGCGGGTGCCCCACCGTCAGCTCGTGCGCATGCAGCAAGAAAGCCTTGCCGATCCGCGCCGTCGAGCCGTAGCGCAGGTCACCGACGATCGGGCAACCGAGGTGCGCAAGGTGCGCGCGGATCTGGTGCATGCGCCCGGTGCGGATCGTGACTCGCAGCAATGCGCGGTCGCCGCGATCGACCATCGTCTCGTAGTCGGTCACCGCGTCTTGGCCGCGAAGGGACACCTGCACCTTTGGCCCGTCCTTGCGCGGCGACGCGAGCAGCTCGAGTCGCGCGTCGATCGTGCCGCGCTTGGGATCGGGAGCGCCGTGCACGACCGCGAGGTAGACCTTGTGCGCCGCGCCATCGCGAAACGAGGCGGCGAGGCCGCGGAGGCCCTGCGGCGACAGACCGATTGCGACGAGGCCAGAAGTGCCGCGATCGATGCGATGCGCCGGCGCGGGGGCAAAGGTCGCGGTGCGCAGCGCCGCCTCCGTCGCATCCAACCAGGAGCAGAGATCTTCGCCAAAAAGCCCAGACCCTGGCTGCGACGCCATCCCTGCCGGCTTGTCGACGATCAACACGTCCGCATCGCGGTAGAGCACGACCGGCGCGCGCCGCGGCCCGGCTGGCGATGCAGCGGCATCGCGGCTGACTTTCGGCAAAGGTGCAAGACTGCCCTCCACGAGCGGCGCGAGATCGGCATCCGGCAGATCCAGCGTGATCTCCATTCCGGCGACCAATCGAAGCTCGGGCTTCGCCTTCTTGCCGTCCACCCGGATGCCACCGTTGCGAAGGTAGCGGAAGATCGCGGACAGCGGCATCGACCGCAGCGCCTTGCGCAAGTAGCGATCCAACCGCTGCCCTTGGTCGGCCTCGGTTAGGGTTCGCGTCAGCATGCAACCGATCATGGCGGTGGCACGCACCGGCGCAACGACGCCACCACGAACATGAACATCATCATCCGTCACTGCACATCTTGAGGCTACCGGCCTCGGGCTGCGGGTCTCGCAGCCCAGATCCAGACAGAACTCGGCCTTCGAGCCAAACTCGAAGCCGGCGACATCGGCGAGTTCACCGTGCTCTGCGACGGCGCCGTCGTCGGCCAGAAGTCCGGTCGCGAGTGGCCGGATGCCAAGAAGGTCATCGATGCCATCTCGATGCGGATGAACTGACGCTGCCGCAACGAGTGGATGCACACCTTGGCTGCGAGCGAGGCCGAGCAACGAAGACCACAGGCGCTTCGTGTGGCCACTTCTAGCGCGGCTCGATCCAAGCAAGCTCCGCCGCGATCTGGACGGCATTCGTCGCGGCGCCCTTGCGCAGCTGATCGCAGGCCAACCACAGGGCCACGCGCCGACGAGCCGACTCCGGCTGCTCGAGTTCACTCTGCGCCCAGCGCACGCGCGAAACCTGCACGTGGTCGCGGCCGGTCGCCGTGCGCGCAGACGCGACCGCCGCGCCATCGTCGGGCAGCAACTCGACGCCGCGCGCGCTCGCGAGCGCGGCGCGGACTTCGGCGAGCGAAGCGGATCTTGCCAGCGTCGCGATCACAGCCTGACAGTGCGCGCGGCGGACCGGCACTCGCGCGCACGTTGCGTCGATGGACAGGCGCGGCATGGACCATAGGCGGCGCGATTCGATCACCAGCTTGTGCTCCTCTTCGTTGCACAAGGTCGCGGCGTCGATCGGCGACTCATGCGGGAACACGTTGAAGGCACAGCTCTGCGGGTAAACGCGCGGGGCCGCCGGCATGCCATCGAGCGCGCGGCGCGTCTCGGACTCGAGTTCCTCCACTGCCGCGCGTCCAGCGCCGGACACCGCCTGGTAGGTCGCGACGGAGAGGTGTTGCAGGCCAAAAGCAGATCGCAAGGGCTCGATGCCGACGACGAGCATCGTTGCCGAGCAGTTCGGCGAGGCGACGAGGCGCGGCGCAGGATCGCGATGCAATTCGCGCGAGTTCACCTCGGGCACCACGAGCGGCACCGCGTCATCGTCGCGAAAGGCCGAGCTGCAATCGACCACCCGCGCACCGGCCGCAAGCGCAGATCCGGCGAGCAGGCGCGACGCGCCAGCGCTCACGGCAAGGAACGCAACGTCGTCGCGACGCGGCACGTAGTCGGTCGACTTCTCCAAGCCAATAGCGCCACGGATGCCGCGTTCCAACAGCACCTCGAGCAGCGTCGCGCCAACCAGGCCTCGTGCACCCAGGACGAGAACGCGCGGCTCAACCATGGGCGCGGCCCTGTGCATCACCGGTGACGATCGTGGGCTCGTCGCTGCCGATCGCAGCGATCTCGAACGACACATCGCGAGACTTCGCGAAGGCGAGGGCCTTCTCCTGCACGAGTTTGCCGCCGGCGCGCCCGACCTCGACGAAGGTCGCGGACCGGACCCGCTGCGCACCGCGGGCCGCGGCAGGGTCGGTCGCGTAGAGGCCGTCGACATCCTTGACCAACCGGCAGCGCGCACGGAGCCGATGCGCCAAGAACAACGCAGTGAGATCGGATCCGCCGCGCCCGAGCAGCGCCGCATCGCCGCCTTCGTCGACGGCGACGAAACCGGGCACCACGACGACCTGATGCCGCGCCAGCGCCGACAACAGCCGCGGCATCGAGACCCCGATGAGATCGGCGTCGAGCGGATCCCCCTGCGCCAGGATCTGCAATGCGGCCGGATCGAGCAACTGCGCCAAAAGACCAGCGCGACGCGCTTCGTCGAATAGCAGCGCCGCGCATTCGCGCTCGCCCGACGCGACTCGGGCCGCAACGGCGCGCGGCGGCAGCGGCGGCTGGTGCATGCGGCACTCGGCAAGCAACTCGTCCGTGCGACCGCGCAAGGCGCTCACCACCGCGACCACGCGCGTGTCGCCAGAGCAGTGCCGCGCGATCTCGCGCACCACCTCCGGCAGCGCCGCCCGATTGCGCAGCACCGAGCCGCCGAACTTCAGGACGATCGCCGCGCCATGCACGGAGCCATCATGGCCCGCCAACCCGAGTTGGCAAGCGGGCCTGCGCCAGCTCAGACGCGGGCGAAACGGTCGACCGCGAGGACGGCGATGCCGTAGATCGCGGCGGCGCACAGCAGCACCGCGTTGAAGCCGAAGTTCATCGAGACCAGCACGGTCGCGACCGAGCCGACGACGGTGGCCGAGCCATTGACTGCCCAGGCCCATGGCACGAAGTGTGGATTCTGCGCCGACAGCAGGCGCACGCCGTGCGCGAACGGCATGCCGAGCAGCAACGCGACTGGTGCGATCGCCAAAGTCGCGACGATGGCGCGAACTTCGATCGGGGTGCCGATGAACGAATCGACGATCGGCGCACCCGCCACGACCCAGGCGATCATCAGCAACAGGATTCCCAACGGGATCATGCGTGAACGCGATGCGCCGCCCGACAGCCAACGCGCCGACAGCCAGCTGCCAAGGCCCGTGAAGATCAGGATCGAGAACAGCGTGACGACGATCGAGTAGAGCGGTTGGCCGAGCAGCAAGGTCAGCTTCTGGATCAGTGCGATCTCGATGAAGATGAAACCGACGCCGATGCCCGAGAAGAACACCAGGAAGCGGCCCGAGTGCGCGCCCTTCTGTTGCGAGCGGCGGAACATCAACGGCACGACGATCAACAGCACCGCGATCACCGTCGAGAAGCCGAGTTGCCCCCAGAGGAACAGCGGATTGCCCTGCGACATCGACGACAGCTCGTTGATGTATTGCGAAGCCTCCGCTGGCGCGTCCCACCGCGTGAAGTTGAAGAAGTAGGGCATGTCGTCCGTGGTCGGGGAGATCGCGCGCGGGAAGTCGGCGATGAACTTCGCCTTCTGCTCCGTCCGCACGAAGTCCTGCACGACTCCCGGCAGGTCGCGGCCCGGCAGGTAGCCGATCTGGTGCTCGTTCTGCTTCGCGAACGACTCGATGTGCGCGACCTCGGCCTCGGTGAACTTGCCCTTCTTGATCATCACCGCCGCGAGCTTGTCCCACGACGACGACGACGCCACGATCGCGACGGAGTCCTGGAAGTCACCGACGCCGAGCCGCCGGAACGCCTCGTAGACGTTCGACAACAACCGCAGCTTCTCCATGTTGTCGCCCATGCGCGTGATCTGGATCACGCCGCCGTCCGCCAGATGCGTGTACATCTGCATGACGGCCTCGACGGTGTAGAGATAGTTCTCTGCGAGCACGTAGGCGCCGGACGCGAGCGCGGTCCACGTGTCGATGCCCGTCATCTGGATGATGTCGTAGACGCCGTCGTCGCGCATCAGGGCCGAACGGCCCTCGTCGTTCACCAACTCGATCGACTTGTCCTCGAGGATGCCCTTGCTGAACTGCGCGCCGACCGTGCGATGCACATCGAGCACGCCGTAGTTCAGTTCGATGCCGCGGATCTTGCTCGCCCCGGCGAGTTTGTTGGCCCAGATGTCGTTGCCGCCGCCGACGCCGATCACGAAGGCTCGCGCGCCGGTTCCCTTCTTCAGCCCCGCGGTAAGCGAATACAGCGAGCGCGACAGAAAGCCCCTCGCACCAGCCTGCTCGTTCGAGAGGTCGGTCAGGAACGTGCCCGCGTCCCCGTCCTGCATGATGTACTTCTGCCCGCCGAGCTCTTGGCGCAGCGCCCTGGCCTGCGCTGAAGGATCGGTCGGGTGCTTGGCGCGGATCGCGTCCATTGCACGCATGTCCGGGCCGCTCGTCGCGAGCATCAGCCAGAGCGTCTCGTCACTCTTGCCGACGTCGATGCGGCTGTTCGTGGACCACCGCGAGTATTCGTGCGGGACGCCATTTGGGTTGTAGTTCGCGTTCGTCGTGAGCTGCAGGAAGCTCTTGCCTGGAATCGGTACCAACGCGTCGATCGACGGCACCATCGCAATGCAAGCCACCGACAGCGCCACAGCGCCGATCGCGGACTGTCGCCGCAGGCTGCTCGGCGCCACCGATGCGAATGCCAATAGGCCGAGCACGGCGACCACGAGCAGGCAACCCGCCGCGCCAAAGGGCCAGAGCAGCAAGGGGCACAGAAGGCAGCCGAAGGCAGCGCCAACGAGGTCGCTCGCGTAGACCGCATGGATGCGGTGCGAGTAGGCCGACAGGATCAGGCCGACCGCGCCGCC
>SXPK01000194.1 GCA_005776365.1 Planctomycetia bacterium | reverse complement strand
GGCTACTCGGCCGGCTACTACGCCTACATGTGGAGTGAAGCGCTTGCCGCCGATTCGTTCGCCAAGGTGATGCAAGATGGCGGCATCACGGAACAAAACGGCACGCGCTACCGCAACGCGATCCTGAGTCGCGGCTTCACCACGGACCCGATGCTGATGTTCGCGGACTTTCAGGGTCGTGCGCTCGACACCAAGGCGCTGCTGGTGCGCCGCGGCTTGCAATGAACTCCATCGGGCGTCGGCCGCTTGGCAAGACCGGCATCGAAGTCAGCGCGCTGAGCCTCGGCACTGCAGGTCTCGGCGGTATCTACGGCGACACCGACGACGCGACCAGCGTCACGTTGGTGCTGCGCGCATTCGAACTCGGGATCACGACCTTCGACAGTTCGCCCTACTACGGCAGGACGCGCAGCGAAACCGTGCTCGGCAGGGCGCTGGCGCAACTGCCTCGCGACGAAGTCGTCGTGATGACCAAGTGCGGTCGTTACGGGCCTGATGAGTTCGACTTCTCGCCCGCGCGAATCGAATCGAGCTGCGACGAGAGCCTCCGTCGCTTGCAGATAGAGCAACTCGACGTGCTGTTCTTGCACGACGTCGAATTCGGCGACCTCGATCGGGTGCTCGACGAGGGCGTCGCGACGCTGCACCGCATGAAGCAGAAGGGCAAGGCGCGCGCCGTGGGCATCACCGGCTTGCCGCTGTCGATCTTCCGCCGGGCGATGGCGCGAGGCGCTCGGCTCGACGCCATCTTGTCCTACTGCCACGCCACACTCTTCGACGACACGCTGTCATCGCTGCTGCCTTCATGCGAGCAGCATGGCATCGGCGTCGTGAACGGTTCGCCGACCTCGATGGGCCTCCTTTCGAACCGCGGGCCACAGTCATGGCATCCAGCCGATGCCGAAACGAAGCGCGTGTGCCGCGCCGCCGCGGAAGCGATGCAGCAGAATGGAGCGGAGTTGGCCGAGATCGCCTTGGCGCACGCGACTCGGGTTCAGGGCCTGGCCACGACGCTGTGCGGCGCGACGACGATCGTCGAGTTGGAAGCCTCGGTGCGAGCCGCGCTCGTGGCCCCGTCCGCAGAACTCATGGCCAAGGCGCGTCGCCTGCTGACCCCCATCGCTGGCCGCACCTGGATCCAGGGGCGGCCAGAGAACCAACGCTGAGGCACCGCCTCAGCGGTCGGTGCTGATCGAGGGCGCCGAGCGACACTGGGGCGACATCGCGCCCAGATTGAAGCTCTCCAGTTGCTGACCCAACCGCGTCATCACGCGTCCGGTAGCAGACGAAGAGGAAACGCCAAAGGGCAGTCGCCCAACGAAGCTGCACAGCAGCGCATCGGCCTGGTCGATCGCCGGCAGGATCGAGGACCACTCGTAGGCGTTGCTGGCGACATTCAGCTTGGCAGCGATCAACTGCTTGACCAGGGCAAGGCTCGCGTCACCGCGAACGGGCATGGCGATCAACGCGAGGCACTCCGCCTTGGTGTAGCCCTGGCAACCGAGTTGCAAGGAATCGACCGGCCAACGGACTCCGTGCGTCTTCCAGTAGCCCTGTGAATGCGGGCAAACCGGGCGACCACCAGGGCCGCAGTCCGGCGCGATGTCGTCGAGGAATGCGTCGCAGAACGGCGCATCCACGAAGTTGGGGGTGCCCACCTGGCCGGTGATCGTGAAGTCGACGAACACGATGTAGCCCGTGTTGCTGGCGATGTAGAGATGGCCAAGGCCGTCGGACGTGCCCTGGTCCATGTTGATCAACATGCTCAACGAGCTGAGGTCGAGTTCGGACACGATGGTCTGCGTCGTCGGATCGAACTGCGCGACTCGATCGTTGGCGAAGACCATCACGTCGCCGGTGTAGCAATCGAGGCACGCGCCGTGCGCCCAGCGGACGTCGGAGAACAGTCGCGTCGTGACGCCGGTCGCGAGGTCGATGCGGCCGAAGTTGCCATTGCCCGTCGGCAGGCTCGCGGTGTACCACGCCTGGCCACCGGCGAACACGACGTGCGTGACCAGTTGGTCGTCGCCAGTGAGCGGTCGCGGCGTGCCGTTGGCAAATGGGTTGAGTGGAACGGACGCGAGTTCTCCGAGGTTGCCGGCGGTCCAGATCCGATCGCCGCGCGGATCGAGCATCACGTGGAACGAGTTGACGCCGCCCGCGGTGACGCCGGTGTAGGTGAAGCCCGGATAGTCCACCTTGTAGACCGCGTTGCCTTGACCACCGACGATCAGGTCGCCATCGGGTGCGAAAGTCACGCCATCAGCGCCGGGCGTGTGCGCGATCCAAGTCGGCGTCGACAAGGTCGCCGTGCCGAGCGTCGCGTCGTAGGTCAGCGTGACTTCCTTGATGTTTGGAAAGTCCGCGAAGCGAGAGAAGGTGAGTGTCTTGGTGAAGACTTGAGCTGAGAGACCCGCCGTCGAAACGACAGCGGCTGCCAACACATGAGTGAGGATGCGAGCGGTTGCCATGGAATGCCTGTGAGTTGGGCGATGGTCACGCGCCGAGGACCGCCCGCGGCGTCGAAACCAATGCCTGCAGATTGTGAGATCCGTGCGCAAAGAAACACACGAAGTTGCTGTTAGAAGCGATCCACAGTGCGCCACCGGCTGGGCCCGGCATCGACCTGCGGTTGCCAAATCGCGCAGGCTCTACGGGATCCGGGGATGCCGCTGTGAGTCTGCCGCCTGCCCTCGCTGTCGTTGCTTGGCCTTGCCGGTCTGCCCTGTGAGCCCTCACTTCAAGGAACTCGCAGGCCCTTCACAACAGGCACCTTGTGCGCAGTTTTCCCGACTTCAGCGAGCACCCAGGCGAATGTGGACGCCGAAAGTGCTCGCTTCCCGGCGCGGACTTCCGCCCTATGCTGCGCCGCGTCCGGTCAACCCCAGGGAGGCATCCATGTCGTCGAATCGCGCCGCCGCGCTGCAAGCGCTCGCACTCCACCGCTGCTCCGCCATCCTGCGCACCAGCAACGCCGATGCCGTTCGGCCCGCACTCGACGCAGCCATCCGCGGTGGCTTTCGCGTTGTCGAGGTCACGCTGACGACGCCTGACTGCTTCGAACACATCCGCGCGCTCAGTGAACAACCTGAGGTCACCGTCGGCGCCGGCACGGTGCTGACCGTCGAGCAGGCAAAGCAGGCGCGCGCCGCTGGCGCGAAGTTCTTGGTCTCACCCGTATTCGACCCGCAGATCATTGCGTTCTGCCGCCAGCACGACGTCGCTTCGATCCCTGGCACCTACACGCCGACCGAGATGCTGCAGGCGCACAAGGCGGGCGCCGATCTCGTCAAGCTCTTCCCGGCTCCGGCCAATGGCCCCGCATTCGTAAAGGCCGTGCTCGGACCGATGCCATTCCTGCGCATCTTCCCGACCAGTGGCGTGACCGAGGACAACATCACGCAGTGGTTCGCCGCCGGCAGTTTCGGCGTCGGCTTCGTCGCATCGCTGTTCGAGCCCATCGACATCAAGACCGGCAACTTCGAAGCGATCGAAAAGCGCGCCGGCCGCATGCTCGAAGCCGTGCGGCGTGCGACTGCGGCTGCCGACGCGGCGATCGAGCCAGCGCGCGCCGTGGCGATTGCGCGCTGAAGCAAGCTCAGCGCAGGTCGTCGGAGCGATCCGCGGGCACGCGATACTGCTTGTGGATGCGGTCCCGCGACTGCCGCGCCGCTCGCGCGTCCAACAGAATCGTGCCGCCGCTGCTGGTCTTGAGCACCACGGCCTCGAGTGAACTGTCCACCACTGCCACGAGGTCACGCAGGTCGCGCACTTTGCGGCCATTGGCTTCGAGGATCGCGTCGTTCTGAAAGTGCTCGTAGCCAACGTTGACTTGGTCGGCGAGCACCTGCGCGAGCACCACGACTTCCTGTCGCTCCTCGGTGCGATCGCCCTGGTAGTAGAGGTGCAAGAACTCCTTCGGCGCCTTCTCCCACCAGTTCTCGCCCCAGATGCGCAGATACTCGGCGTTGAGCCGTTGGAAGACCAACCCTCCGAACGTGAACCAGCTCGGCTTGCGGTCGAGTTCGTAGCGCGGCACGAGGTAGGCCATCTTGGCCATCTCCATCACGACGTTGATTCTCTTGCCATCGCGAAGCACGCGCGCGCGCACATGGTCGCCAACGAAGTGGTCGCCGACGACGACGTCGAACTGGCACCGGAAACGGCCGCGATAGCGCACGGTGCCGTTGTTGGCGATGCGCATGCCGTCGAGCGCGAGGATCACGTCGCCCTTCTGCAACCGCTGCCACGCCGTCGTGCCATATTGGATGGCAGTGACAAGGATGCCGCTCTCGCCTTGCCGCATGCCGAGCCAATCCCGCAGCGCAGGATTCTCGATGGTCTGGGTGCCGATGCCGAACCCAGGCACGTGCGGCGCGCGACCCTGCGCCACGCCATCGACGAAGCGTCGGATCAGCGGCGCCGGCACCATCTCGCCGATGTTCTCGGCGTCAGGCAATGCCTGAAATGCGATGCCGACGACCTTGCCCTTGTGGAACACCGGGCCGCCGCTGTTGCCTTCGTTGATCGCGGCATCGACGGTGACGGCAAGCAAATGACGCTGGCTGTGCTCATAGCGCTGCACCTCGATGCGCGACACCACGCCTTCGGTGATCGACACTTCGTCGCCTCCAACCGGATAGCCCGCAACGGCGACCTCGTCGCGCAGCCGCGGCAGATTGCCGATCTGAGCCGGGCGCACGCCCCTGGTGAACGAGGGGTCTTCCACTTCGAGCAGCGCGAGGTCGCTGTCGTGCGAGATCGCGAGGATCTTGGCGACCGCCTTGTCCGGGTCGCTCGGTTTCTGCACCTGCAAGAAGGTCGCATTCGCGACCACGTGCGCGCCGGTCAGGATGCGGTTCCTGCCGACGATGACGCCCGAGCCCGTGCTGCCGCGTGGCGCCAGACTTTGCCACGGGCTCTCGTAATCCGGATCCTGGTAGGTGCAGTAGACGCGAACGACTTGTGGATAGGACACAGGGGATGTGGCAGCGGAACGGGCGGCGCAGTCTAGCAACCCGTCACAGAAAGGCCGCGTCGCCGAGAGCCTGGTCCTTGCGACGAGATCCGGGAGCGCGAGTTACGTCGCGTCCCGGCTTCGACGCGGCTCGCATCACGCCGCGACCGTCTCGATGGCCTGACCAGCAGGCGGCTTTCCTTCTGCAACTGGCTGCTGGCCCGGATGCGCCGCTATCGCGTCGGCTGCGTCGTCGGGATCGCAAGCAGAGTTCGACTGCCGCTGCACTGGATCGCAACCAAAGGACCGGGGGCCGCGATGCCCTTTGCGCCAGGGTCAGTTCGAAACGCCCAACTCCGACAACGCTGCGTCGACGAGCGGCTCCCAACCGCGATTGGCCATCGGGCTCGCGGGACTCGGGTGCGGAATGCGACCAAAACGCACGCCCGACTGCTCGCCGATCACGCGCCGCGCCTGCTGCTCCGCAAACGCACCGACGCCGATCACGAGGCTCGGCCGCAACGCCGTGACGGTCTGCGCGAGCAACCGATCGCACAAGCGGTACAGCTCCTGAGTCGCCGCCGATGGCAACTTGTCGGGAGTCAGGTTCGCGCCGTTTTCGCCGACGAACGCGAGCGGGCAGTAGTTGTGCACGAAGAAGCGGCGCGAGAACCGTCCCGCGGTGACGAAACGATGTGCGACCCAGCCCCAGAGTCGCTTGCCGCTGACTTCACTGCGATCGCAGGCGAAACCGAGCACAGGTCGTTCGGGATGCTCATTGACTGGCCGACGGACTTCGCCACGCAAACCAAGGAAGCTGCGCACGGCTTCTACTTCGCCGAACGGCACGCCGGTCTGCACCATTCCGAAGGGACCCGGGTTCATGCCGATGAAGATCGCTTCCTTCACGCCGCGACCGTAGCGCTCGAGATAGCGGCGATGCACGTCCCACGCATAGTCGAGCGGGTGGTAGACACACGCGACTTGGCCGCCAAATGATAGTCGGCCGAGTGGGTCGACGAACGCACGCGTGATCGTCTCGAGTGCCATGACCGCCATCCTAGCGCGAATCGCATGCGAGGGGCCGCTGCGGGCCGGGCCGCAGGGCGCAGCAGGCTGGGACTTTGGCCCAGGTCCCGACGCCCCTCAGCGCAGCATCAACCCAACCTGGTAAACGCCAACCGCTGCAAGCCATGCGAGGGCAGTCATGTAGGCGAACGTGAAGGCGGGCCACTTCCACGAATGCGTCTCGCGGCGGATCGCCGCGAGCGTCGATGCGCATTGGCTGCAGAGTGCGAAGAACACCATCATCGCCAGCGCCACGAGAGCATCCATCGCGGGCTTGCCGTCGGGGCCCTTGCGGCCGCGCAGTGCGCCGGTGAGCCCTTCGTCGGCGTGCTCTGCGTCTGCTTCGACGTCGCCGAGTTCGTAAAGCACCGCCAGCGTCGGCACGACCAATTCACGCGCCGGAAACGCAGCGAGCACCGAAACGGTATGGCGCCAGTCGAGGCCCATCGGCGCGAACGCGGGCTGCACGGCCTTGCCAATCGTCGCCAGCCAACTCGACTCGAGCAAAGCGGCACGCTGCTCGTTGCCGATCTGCTGACGCTCCGCATCGTGCTCGACGCCCTTTTGCACCGCGGCGATGCGGGCCTGGTGCGACGCGACGATCGCTTCGTTGCGCGGGAAGTAGCTCAGCGCCCAAACCACCACCGTCGCCGCGAGGATCACCGTTCCGGCCGACGCCAGGAACTGCCGCACCGACGCGGAAACCTGACGGCCGACGACGCGCAGGCTTGGTCGCTGGTAGGCGGGCACTTCCATCGCCAGCGGCGAACGGCCGCCACGCAATGCAGTCTTGCGCAGCACCGTCGCCACGATTGCCGCGACCACTGGACCAATCAGATAGAGACCGAACAGCACGAGACCCGCCATCGCCGGCTCGAAGAACGCGGCGAGCAGCACGACGTAGACCGGCAGGCGCGCCGAGCACGACATCAATGGCGCGACCACTGCGGTCGCGATTCGATCTCGCTCATCGCCGAGGATGCGGCTCGCGAGGATGCCTGGGATCGCGCAAGCGAACGAACTCGCGAGCGGCACGAAGCTGCGGCCCGACAGTCCGAATTTGCACAGCAGGCGATCGAGCAGGAAAACCGCGCGCGCCATGTAGCCAGACGCCTCCAGCATTGTGACGAAGGCCATGAGCAACGCGATCTGCGGCACGAACACGAGCGAACTGCCGACACCGTGCACGATGCCGTCGCACAAGAAGCTCTGCACCGCGCCATCTGGCACCACGCCACGAATCAGATCCGCCATCCATCCCTGCGCTGACTCGACCAAAGCGACGAATGGCTCCGCAGCCGCGAACACGCACTGGAACATCGCGAGCAGCAGCAGCCCGAGCGACAACGGACCGAGCACAGGGTGCAGCAACGCCCGATCGATGCGGTCCGAACGCGTCGGCTTGTCGACCGCGGCAGCGCGAACGACGAGGTCCGCCGCCGCCACGTCTCCTTGTTGCTGCAGATCGCGCGAACGCGCGCACATCTCCAGTTCGGCCGCGAGCCCCGTTGCGCCATCGCCCGAGAACCCATCGACGACGCACACCGGCAATCCCAGCGCTCGCTGCAACTGCACGACGTCGACTGGCAGGTCCGCCGCAATCGCGAGGTCGAGCTTCGTCAGCGCAACGACGATCGGTCGCCCCAGCGTTCGCAGCGCCTGCAGCAGGCGCAACTCGATCGCCAGCTTGCCCGCGTCGACGACTGCGCACACGACTTCGGGCGGGGGTTCGTCGCTGCCGCGCAAGAAGTCGAGTGCCACCTGCTCGTCGCGGCTCTGCGCCGCGAGCGAGACGATGCCCGGCAGGTCCACGATGCGCAGCGTGGTGTCGCCGCGGCGCAGCAGGCTCTCGGCGCGCTCGACCGACGTGCCTGGGAAGTTGACCGGGCGCTGCGGGCTGCCCGTGAGGTGCATCAACAACGACGTCTTGCCGACGTTGGGCCGCCCGACCAGCGCGACAGTGACGGTTCTTTGCGCCACGGCGGCCGTCAAAGGGAACTCCCTCGCACCACGATGCGCCTAGCTTCGTCGACGCGCAACGCGAGCCGGTAGCCGTGCAATGCAAATAGGATCGGGTCACCACCGATCGCGTGCGTGATGCGCCGCACCTCGACACCGGGCCACAGACCCTGGTCGATCAGCCGTTGCGCAAGCGCGTCGCCACCCACCACATCGACGATGACCGCGCGCGCCCCCGCGTCGATCGTGGCGAGGGTCAAACGCTGCAGGAAGGGGTCGGAGGTCGTGGCGGCCAAGAGTTCTTATTGCGACGCTATCGCAACAAGGCGAAGCATCATGGCCAGCCGAGGCCGAAGGGACAAGCGGGGAAAACTGCGAGATTCGCGCAGCGACATCAGCGGATCTACCCTGCCGCCATGCCGAAACTGAGCCCGCCTGCAACCGACCTGCTCCTGTTCGCCGCGTTGTCGTGCGCCGCGCTGACCACCGCGTGTGTCGGAAAAGGCAACGACGGGCAACGCACCGCAGCGCATGCTGCTGACGAAGACTCACGGCCAAGGAGCGTGACGCAAGATCCCGGCACGCCGCGTCGCGAACCGCCTGGCTACCGCGAACCGCAGAGCCCGGGCGACCGCATCCCGCTGCCGCTCGCGGAGCTATTCGTGCCAACAGGCTTTCTCCCGCCGGACGACGGCGTCGTGCCGCTGTGCGTGCACTTCCAAGGCGGCGCGAAGGCAGCACAGGAGAACTTCGCGCGCAGCGAGCAACACGGCGTATTGATCGCATCGACGCTTTCAGGCCGATCTGGCGCGTTTTCGGCCCCCTATCGCGATCGCACGGCGTTCGCAGCCTTGCTCGAAGCAGGAGAGCGCGCGCTGTCTGAGAAGAGCGGACGCAACCTCAAGTTCGGCGAGATCTCG
>SXPK01000193.1 GCA_005776365.1 Planctomycetia bacterium | reverse complement strand
GTGAGCCGACCGAGAGCCTCGAGCTTCTGCGAACGCGCTAGTTGGTCGTCCTTGCGCTGTTCCTCGGTGACATCGAGCCCGACAGAGAGAATGCCGATTGCCACATCCGCGTCGCGCAGCAGAGTGCTGTGCCACTGGATCCTGCGCGTTCGACCGTCCTTGGTGAGAAGCGCGATGACGCAGCATTGCACAGAATCTGCCTTTGACTTCACGTCGCGCAGGTGTGCCTGAAACTCGCCTTGATCTTCGGGCGCGATGAAGTTTTCGCACCAGGATCGTCCGACGCTGGCCGCCGGCCCGCAGCCTGCGACTTGTGCAAGGTGACGGTTGGCGCGAATCAGTCGGCCATCGAGGTCCAAGAGGTGCATCAGGATTGGCGCGGTCTCGATCACGCGGTCGGAGAAGTCGAGCTCGCGCTGAAGTTCCTGCAGGAGAGTGGTGTGCTCACTGGCGTCGCGCAGCATGACGACGTAGACCGGTGCGTTCCCTTTCACGCAGGGGATGACCGAGAGATGGACAGGCAGTTTGAGCCCGTCGCGGCGCTCGAGGTTGACCTCGCACGCGCCGCCTGCCGCGAGCGGGCCCTGCTTGGTCAAGTAGCGCGCCAAATGCTCCTCGTAGCGGTCGCGCTCCAAGTGAGGCAGCAGCATGCGAGCATGTTTGCCTAGAACTTGAGCGCGGTGGAAACCGAGCAACCGCAAGGCCGCGCGGCTCGCGGTCTGGATGATGCCGTCCCGGCTGATGGTCAGGATGGGCTCCACCGGATTGTCCAGCAGTTGCTTCAATAGGCCCGAGTCACCATTGCGCCGCTGCTCAGCCTTGTCGTCACCGGTCGACGCATCTGGCCTTTCCCTGCGTTCATCAAATGGAAGGCTCATCGTCGGTCATTCCCTTTCCTGCGGTCCAGGGGCAGGCGCCCATCCGGAAGCGCAGCGAGGCAGGAAGCTAAACGAGGAATGCAAAGTCGATATGCTCCCATCGGCCACCGTGAGGTAGCCTCCGCACCATCGTCTGGCCTTGCCTGAAGTCCTGCCTGTAGTCCCTACGGAGACCTGCTAATGGAGGCGGCCGCGTGGACAAGCATGCTGGCCTGTCCCTGAACCGCACACGGCCCGACATGACGAGAACAAGTGCAGTGATGAGTGACATCCAAACCAAGATCTCGATCTTCCTCGTCGATGACGAGTCACTGGTCCGTGCGGGCCTGCGTGCCTTGCTCGAGAAGGCGGGCGGATTCGAAGTGGTCGGCGAGAGCGGCGACGCACGCGACGCGATCGATCGCATCGCGCGGGTCAAGCCACAACTCGTGATCCTGGACATCCGCATGCCGGGCCTCTCGGGCCTCGACGCCGTTGCGCCGATCAAGAAGTCCTCGCCTGGCACCAAGGTGCTGATGGCCTCTCAGCATGAGAGTCGCGACTTCGTGTTCCAGGCGCTGCGCGCCGGTGCCGACGGTTACATCACGAAGTCCTCGGACCCGCGCGAACTGGCGCCGGCTATCGAGTCCATCCACCGCGGCGAGTCGTTCGTGACGCCGCGCGTCGCAGCATCATTCCTCGGGGCCGTGCGCACAGAAAAGGTCGATGCAGAAGCCGACCCCGAGCCACTCGCGCGCAACCTGCCGGGGCTCACCGCGCGAGAGCGCGAGGTGTTCCAGCTCATCGCCGTGGGCAAGGCCAACAAGGAAGTCGCGCGCATCCTCGACATCTCGCTGGGCACGGTGAAGAAGCACCGCGAGAACCTGCAGCGCAAGCTCGACATCCATTCTGCGGCCGAGATCGCTCGCGTCGCGATTCGTGAAGGCCTGCTGACTCCCTGACCCTGATCCTTCGATGGACAAAGGTCGCGGGCCGCGCCGACGAGCGTCTCGTCAACGCGGCCCGCTTCCGTTTGGGGATGCGTGCTGAAGGCTGTCGGTCACGCGCCCTTGACCGGGATCTCCTTCAAGCGCGCCTCCCGGCGCTTCTTGACCGTGACCTTCAACACGCCGCTGTTCAGTTGCGCATCGACGTCTTGATCTGCTGAGTTCGGCAGCGACATCGAGCGTTCGAACGAGCCGTAGCACGTTTCCTTGCAGCGGCACGTGTCGGTGTCGCAGCATTCTTCTTCCCGCTTCTCGCCACGGATGGTCAGGATGTTGTCCGCCAACGTGACGTGGATGTCGTCGCGCGGGATTCCCGGCAGCTCGACCTTCACGACGTAGCTGTCCGGCTTCTCGACGACGTTGGTCGCCGGGTTGAACGTGTCATTGCTCGTCGGCTCCAACTGCAGGAATCGACGCCAAAGTCGGTCGATCGGCGCATCGATGCGCGACAACAGGCTGTCGCCAACGATGGGAAAGAACGGGCGGAAGGGTGTCAGAGTGCTCATGGTTCGTCGACTTGGAGTTGGGATGAATGCGCGGCGTGCGCTTCCGCGACGCATGGGCCTTGTCGCCATCGACGACGATGGGAGGTCGTGCGTAGTTGATGGAGAGCAAGGGATGGATGAGCAGGCGCCGGATGCGGAGGCCGGTGGCGGTGGGGCCGAGGACCCATCGCCAATGCGCATCGCGGCGCGTCGGCCTGCGACGTCGTGCGCGTGGAGCAGATTGGCGAAGCGGGGTAGCACGCTCTGACACGCGGCATTCGTCGCGTGACGGAGAACATCACGTGGCACGCATCCTGGTCACCGGCGCCGCCGGATTCCTCGGCTCGCATCTCTGCGAGCGGCTCTTGTCGCGGAACGACGCTGTCGTCGCATTGGACAACCTCGATCCGTTCTACGACACGCAGCGCAAGCGCGAGAATCTCGCGATCTTGCGTAGCGCCGGCGGGAGTCGGTTCTCGTTTGTCGAGGCCGACATTCGCGACGGCCGTGCGTGTCGCGAGGCGCTCCGTGGCGTCGACGCGGTCGTGCACCTCGCGGCGCTTGCAGGCGTGCGCCCGTCGATCGCCGATCCCGTGCGCTACATGGACGTCAACGTCACCGGCACGCAGGTGCTGCTGCAGCAGATCGACTCCGACTCGGTGCCGTTCGTGTTCGGCAGCAGCTCGTCGGTTTACGGCGCCAGCGCAGAATCTCCATTCGCTGAAGACGGCGTGACGGACCATCCGCTGTCGCCCTATGCAGCGAGCAAACGAGCCGGTGAGATGCTGTGCCTCGCGTGGCGGCACCTGCGCGGCAATCCCGTCGCGTGTCTGCGGTTCTTCACCGTCTACGGTCCGCGACAGCGTCCCGAGATGGCGATCCATCGGTTCGCGCACTGCATCGCGCACGGCACGCCGTTGCCCTTCTTCGGCGACGGCAGTAGCCGACGCGACTACACCTACGTCGATGACATCGTGGACGGCATCGTCCGCGCGATGAACAGGGTGCGCGGCTTCTCGGTCTACAACCTCGGTGGCTCGTCGACGACTTCGTTGCAGCAACTGGTGGAAGTGCTCGAAGAACGACTCGGAAGGCGCGCCGTGCTGCGTCGATTGCCAGACCAGCCCGGCGACGTGCCTCTCACCTGTGCCGACACCAGTCGCGCGATGCGCGAGTTGGGCTGGAGGTGCAAGACCTCGTTGCGCGAAGGCATCGACACCTTCTGCTCCTGGTTCGAGCAGCGCGAGGCAGCGGAGGTCAGCGCATGAGCCCTTCTTCCCCGGGGCCAGGCTACTACGTCGCCAAGCGCGGATTCGACGTGGCGATCGCCACGACGGTGCTGTTGCTCGCGTCGCCGCTGCTCGCCGCCGCGGCGCTGGCGGTCAAGCTCACGTCACCAGGACCCGTCTTCTACCGGGCCCGACGCGCGGGGCTCTACGGCCGCCCCTTCGCAATGCTGAAGTTCCGCACGATGCAGAACGCGACCGACGCGCCGGACCGGCGCATCACGAGCGAGCAGGACGACAGGATCACCGCGATCGGTTCTTTGCTGCGCAGGACCAAGCTCGATGAGCTGCCGCAATTCTGGAATGTGCTGCGCGGAGAAATGTCGATCGTCGGACCACGGCCAGAAGACGGAGATCTCGTGCGGAGTCACTACACGCACGCGCAGTTGCGATCCCTCGACACCAAGCCTGGCATCGCCTGCGAAGCCGAGGTCCGCTGGTATCCCGACCTGACCTTCCACGATCCCGCGCCGAGCGGCGTGACTGCGCAGGAGCACTACGTGCGGCGACACTTGCCAGCACAGGTGCGTGAGGCGCTTCGCTACGTGGATGAACGCAGCTTCTGCGGTGACCTGTCCATCCTTGCGCGCACCGCATGGTGCGTCGTCTTCCATACCTTCGTGCCGCAGTCGCGGCGCCCGCTCGGCGACGAGGACGACATCCGCAGCGGCGGTGGCGTGGAGGCAGACGCATGACCACCTGCGTGATCAGCCAACCGCGGCTCTTCCCAGGGCTGCACTACCTCGACCGGATGTTGCAGGCGGATGTCTTCGTCGTCTTTGACAACGTGCAGTTCAATCCGCGCCACGAGGAGAACCGCTTCCGCGTCCGTGGCGAACGCGGTCCTGAGTGGATCACTGCCACCGTGCAGAAGGGGCCGCGCGAGCGACGCATCGACGAGGTTTGCGTCAGTCGCGGCGTGCCGTGGGTCGATGCCAGCAAGCGCACGCTGCAGCGCGTCTACGGCGGCGCGGATCATTACCGCGAACGCGTCGAAGAAGTGCACGCGATCCTCGACGCGCCGCATGAACGCCTCGTCGACCTTGACGTGGCGTCGTGGCAACCGGCGTTGCGCGACCTGCGGCCCAAGTGCGAGTTCGTCTATGCATCGCAGCTCGGCTGCGACGGCAGTGGGCCGCAGCTTCTGCTGGAGTTGTGCAAGCGGGTCGGCGCCGACACCTACCTGTCCGGCGGCTTCGGTCGCGAGTATCTCGACGCGGGAGCCTTCCGCGAGCAGGGCGTCGACGTTCGCTTCCACGAGTGGGAGCCGCAGCCATACGCGCAACGGCGAGACGGCTTCGAACCGTTCCTGAGCTACTTGGACAGGATGTTTGAGGTGGGGCTCACCGAAGTCGTCGCGGGCTGAAGTCTTCGCGTTGCGAGGAGCTTCTCCTCCCACAAGCGTGCTATTTGCGATGCAACGACGCGCAGGTCGAAGCGTTCGCGCGCTAGCCGGAGCGATGCCGCGCCGAATGCGTGCCGCAGGTCGGCGTCGGCGACGAGCTTTGACACCGTGCGTTCTAGCGAGCGCACATCGCCTTTTGGGACGCAGTAGCCGTTCTCGCCGTCCCGGCAGGCTTCGTTGCAGCCAGGAGTGTCGGTGGTCACCAGCGGGAGCCCGGATGCCGCGGCCTCGAGCAACACCCGCGGGATCCCTTCGCGGCAGCAACTCGGGAGCACGAAAACGTCGGATGCGGCGAGCAAGTCCGGCACGTCCTTGCGCGGGCCGACCCAGAGCGCGGCGGCCTGCAGTTCGGCGAGTTCTTGTGGCGACAGCCGATCGACGCTGTCGCGGTCGTCCGGGCCGACGACGAGAAAGCGAACGCTCGGTCCCGCCTGCTGGCAATGGCGCGCGACATGGGCGAAGTCCATCGCTCCCTTCGAACGCGTGATGCGCGAGATCATGGTGACGACGACGGCGTCGTCGGCGATGCCGAGCAAAGACCGCACGCGCGCTCGCGCCGTCGGCGCGCGCGAGGGGCCGAACAAGCGCGTGTCGACGCCGGACCCGGGCACGACAGCTGTCTTGCCCTGTTGCGCGATGCGCAGAGCAAGCAGGGTGCGCTCGTCGTCAGCGTTCTGAAACACCGTGAGGTCGGAACTGCGGCAGGCCATGCGCTGCAAGCTCTCGTAGACGACGCGCAGGATCCGTGTCTTGCCGCTGTTCCCCGAATAGAGCGAGCCGAGGCCGGTGATGGTCGAGGCGACAACTGGCACGCCCGCTCGGCGCGCGGCGATGCAGGCGTAGATGCCCGGTTTGGTGTCGAACGCATGCACGACGTCGGGGCGAGTCGAGCGGAAGTCGACCGCGAGCCGTCGCATCGCGAAACAGTCGCCGATTGGCGAAACGCGCCGCGACAGCGGATAGCTGCGGAATGGAATGCCGAGTGCTTCGAAGCGCTCGGCGGAGCCGTGGTCGCTGCCGTAGACGAGGAGCCGGAATCGATCCGAGAGTTCGCGGACGAGAGGGATGCGGGCGTCGACGTCCGGGCCGCCGACGAGCGCCACGAGGGAACGTTGGTCCATGGCAGAGCCGAGCAGCGCTCGGGGCGTTCTTGTATCGGTGGCTCGCGGCGCACTGCCACGCGCACAGGCGCGCAGTTGGGCTCGACCAAGGGCGCAGGGGAAAGCGTCTGCGCACCGTGGCGCGTCCGCCTACGCGCCGGGCACCCGCAAGTGAAGCCGTCTGGCGGATGTTCCGCAGAGCGCACTGGGAGTCGAGTGCTAACCGATGGAAGGGCGGACGTGCGTCGCGCGCTTCTGTCGATGGCCACCAAAGCCAAATCGTTGTTCCGCCAGACCCGCACCATCCCATGTCCAATCTCACTCCTGTGCTTTCTGGCAACGATGCACGATGGCGCCGTCTCCGCCGCGACATCGCCTGCCTTGCAATCGACCTCGCTGTGCTGGCCATTGCCTACGTCTTTGCATTCCTGGTGCGCTTCGACGCCTCGATGCCGCAGCCGATGGTTGTGGTGATGGCCAAGACTGTGCTTGTCGCCGTCCTGCTGCAGTATGCGGCCCTCTTCGCGTTCGGCGTGCCGAGCTTCAGCTGGGTCTTCATCAGCTTGCGCGATGTGCCGCCGATCCTGCGCGCGCTCGGCATCGCAACGGTCGCAATGCTGGCGCTGCGCTACGGCGGGGAGGCTGCGGGCGGGGCCATCGCAAAGTCGGTGATCGCGCGGATCCCCTCGAGTGTCATCGTCCTGGACCTCGCCTTCTCAGCGCTCGGGATCGCGGGAGTGCGAGGGCTGCGCCGACTGCAGCGAGAATGGACGCACTCAAGACAAGGTGGCAACACGCTCTCGGGCGCGCCGACTGTCGTCATCGGGGCAGGCGTCGCTGGTCGCATGTTGCTCCAGGAGTTGGCCGAGTCCCGAGCGCTTGGCTTCCGGCCGGTCGCCATCGTGGATGATGATCGCGCCCAACATGGTCGGGTCGTTTGCGGCCTGCGCGTCGAAGGCTCCACCGACGAGGTCACCGAAGTCGCAGCGCGGCATGGCGCCCGCAGCGTGTTGATCGCGATTGCGAGCCCGCCGCGCACGATGGTGCAGCGAGTGTTTGCGCAGTGCGCGGCCGCGGGCCTGCACATCAAGCTCGTTCCGACCTTGCGCGAACTCGTCACTGGCAAGACGCCGATTTCGCAGTTGCGCGATGTCGCGATCGAGGACCTGCTCGGCCGCGAGCCGGTCGAAATCGAAGCGAGCGTCGCGCCGGCCGTCATCGGTGGATCTGTGGTGCTCGTCACCGGCGCCGGCGGCAGCATCGGCAGCGAGCTGTGCCGCCAGATCCTGCGGCTTGCGCCGACGAAGCTCGTGCTGGTCGAGCGATTCGAGAACAGCCTGTATGAGATCCACCGCGAGTTGTTGCAGGCCCCAAACGGTGATCGCGTGGCCCCGATGATAGCCGACGTCACCGACGAGGCTCGCATGGCCGAAGTGTTCGCGACGCATCGGCCGCAGGTCGTCTTCCATGCGGCTGCGCACAAGCACGTGCCGATGATGGAGCTCGCTCCACGCGAGGCGATCAAGAACAACGTCTTCGGCACCAAGTGCGTTGCCGATCTCGCCGACCGGTTCGGCGTCGCGCGCTTCGTCCTGGTGTCGACGGACAAGGCCGTGCGGCCATCCTCGGTCATGGGCGCCACGAAGCGACTCGCCGAGCTTTACGTCAAGGAAGTGGATGCGCGCAGCGAGACGCGGTTCGCGTCGGTTCGATTTGGCAACGTGATGGGTTCTGCAGGCAGCGTGATCCCGTTGTTTGCTGAGCAGATTGCGCGCGGCGGTCCGGTGACGGTGACGCACCCGGAGATGGAGCGGTTCTTCATGACCATTCCAGAAGCGGCGCGGCTCGTGCTCGAGGCCGCAGGCCTCGCAGAAGGCGGCGAGACGATGTTGCTCGACATGGGCAGCCCGGTCCGTATCGCTGCCCTTGCCGAGAACATGATCCGATTGTCGGGCCTCGAGCCGCATCGCGACGTCAACATCGTGTTCACCGGCATCCGGCCCGGCGAGAAGCTGCACGAGGAGCTGGCGCTGCCCGAAGAAGTCCTCGATGGGACCGCGTGCAAGAAGTTGTCCGTCTGGCGCGGTGGCGCTCCGACGGTGCCGATGCAGGTCGCGCTGCACCGGCTTCGTGATCCAGGGCGCACGGCGGACGAAGTGCGGCGAACGCTGGGCGAGTTGTTGCCCGAGTATGCGGCGCAGCAAACCGCGCCAATCTGCGAAGAGCTGCGTGCGGTTGCCGGCCGATTGGTCTCTTCGCGCATGGTGGCTTCGTCATGAATGGCAAAGTTCACGACGAGCCGTCGATGCGTCAGTCGATGGCGGCGTTGTGGCGCGGACGTTGGGTGGTGTTCGCGTGCGCGGGCTTGGCTGGCGTAGCTGGGCTCGTGTATGCGGAGAAGCGCGGCGTGGTCCGGCGAGCGAAGGCGACTCTGCACGTCGAGCGACAAGGCAACGTCATCGCCGATGGCGATTTCTCCCGCTTTCGCGAGGGTCGAGCCTTCGCGAGCACTCAGGCTGCGTTGCTGCAGTCGTCGCCGACGCTGGAACGGGCGATCGAGTCCTTGGGCACCGGCGTGATGCCGATGTTCGACGGCGTGGCGGATCGACTCGCTCATGTTCGCCGCGAACTTGCCGTGAGCGCAGGCGCAGAGGACGGAACGCTGACGGTGACGCTCGATGCTGCCGACTGCGCGACGGCTTGTGCGGTCGTCAACGCGGTGGTGGACTCGTATGCAGCCCGACTGGGTGCGGCGCAGCAGACCGCCGCACACACGGTGCTCGCGGCGCTGCGGGACGAGCTGGTCCAACGACGCAACGAAGCGCTCGCGGCCGATGCAGAACATCGTCGCGCCATCGAAGTCGATCCGGCGCTGGCACTCGACGACGAAGCGCGACGCACTGCGGCCTCGGTGAGGCTCGCCGAACTCGCGGCGGCAATGGCGCGGGTGGAGGCGACTGCTGCCGCGGATGCTGCCATTATGTCCAGCGCCCGCGCTTGCGCCGAGGCCGAGGATCCGCTGCTTGCGACGCCATTCCTTGGCATGGATGCCGCGATGGAGGCAAGGCTCGCCGAGCGCGCGCGCCGGGTCGATGCGTTGCAGGCGCGGCGCGAGCGACTGCGCGCCACGGTCACCGACGAACATCCCGAGGCAGTTCGTTGCGACGCGGCGTTGTCCTCCGAACGCGCGGACGCGCGAGCCGCGGCCCGCGACATGGCGCGGGTCGCCGCGAGTGCCGCAGAGTCGCGGGCCAAAGTTGCCAAGTCGAACGCGGCAGCGATCGCGCAGCGGATGCGCGAGATGGAGCAGGGTCTGGTCGAAGCGGCGCCCGGTGTCGCAAACGCGCGAGTCCTCGCCGCTCGAGCCGAACGCGCCCGCGCAGCAGCTGCCTCGATCGAAGAACGCATTCACGCCGTGGAACTGGCGGCCGCCGCCGCGCAGTCCGCCGCCTGGCCTCAGAGCGCAATGGTCTACGAACGCGCGAGCCCGGCGTCGTCCGCGGTCGTGCGCGGCAAAAACTCCCTCGTGGCCGCGGCGACCTTTGCTGGACTCACGGTGGGAGTCGCGTTGGTCTGGTTCCGGGCCATCGCGCGGCCATCTGCACACGAGGCGCGAGACCTGGATGGCGCTGCGGAGTTGGTGATCGAGTTCCCGCGTGCCAGTAGACGAACTTCGATCGACGCACACGACCGCAAGCTGAGCGGCCCTGCTCACGCGCTGGCTGCGCGCTTGCAAGAACTCGAGGGCGGCATTCGCGGTGGCGCACTGTGCGTCTTGGGCGCGGTCGACGATCAGGCAACCCTGGCCATCGGCGCGGCGCTCGCCGTGGCGTTCACCGAACAGGGTCAGCGGGTGTTGCTCTGCGATCCGTTCCGGATCGGAACGATTGCGAGCCATTGCGACAAGCCGGCCGAAGCAGCCCCAGCCACCGAGTCGGTGCGCGCATCGTCGACCCCTGGTCTGTGGCTGCTCGTTGGCGACGAACCATTCCGGCGCGAATCGCAGTCTTGGGACGGCGCCGCGCAGCGGGCGGTGGCGCGAGTCGGCGAACGCTTCGACCGCGTCGTCGTGCTCGCGCCCGCGTTGCTGCGTGCGGTCGACGCGCAGACGATGGCTCGCGCCTGTGGGACGGTGGCATTGGTCGGTCGCGCCGGCGACTTGCGGGTCGAGGACGCTCGCGATGCTGCGGCGGCGCTGCGTGCGCTCGGCATCGTGCGAAGTGCGTTCGTGCTGCATGGCGTCGCTTCGAAGCGCGCGGCCATCGCCGCGCCGATGCGCGACCTCTGCCCAAGAGCCGACATGCAAAAGCCGACAACGACGGTCCCGCGCGTTTCGCCTACCACGGCAAAGCCTCAGCACGGCGAAGGCGCGATCGAGGCGAGCGCATGAGTGCGTTCGCGCAGCTTCGGGTCGCGCTGCTCTCGCTGCTCTTCGGGCTGGCGTCGTGTGGCGCGGCGCGGCACTTCCTCGACGAAGCGCAACTGCAGGCCTTCGAGGCAGCCGGTCCCGTCACGCCCGAGCTCGATCGCGACGCGCTGCTGGCTGCCGCGCCGACGGTGGGGCCCTACCGGCTCGGCGTCGGCGACCTCGTCGAGTTGCGTGGTCCGCGCGAACTGTTCGCATCGGACGCGGCGGTAGTGGGCACGACTCCTTTTGAGCTGCACCTCGTGCGCGTCGATGACTCAGGAAGCATCGAAGTGCCAATGCTCGGGACCCTGTCAGCGCGCGGCGGCACTGTCCTTGACCTGGAACGCGCCGTGCAGGTGGCTGCGCATCCGCGCTTCCTGCGGCAGAAGCCTGCGATCGTCGCCCGCGTCGTCGAACACGAGCGTGCTGCGGTGCATGTCCTTGGCGCCGTTGAGAAGCCAGGCGTGCACGATCTGCGCAGCGATCATCTGACGCTCTACGGCGCGCTGGCTGCCGCGGGCGGCATCCTGAAATCGAGCAACCTCGTCGTCGGCGCGCGTTTGATTCGCGTGCGTTCGCGCGAGAATGGCGAGGTGCGCGAACTCGCGCTGCCGGTGAAGGGCCTCAACGTGCCGTTCTCCGACGTCGCGCTGAGGCGTGGAGACGTCGTCGAGGTCGAGCGCTACGAGCCCGACACCTTCACCGTGGTCGGGCTCGTCAATCGGCCTGGCGCCTATGCGCATCCGCCCGAAGTGACCGTCAACTTGATGCAGGCGCTCGCTACCGCAGGCGGCGTCGACATCGTTGCTGCGCCGCCCTACGCCACCGTGTTTCGGCGCGCGGCGGACGGGACGATCCTGCCTGCGACCTTCGGCATCTCGGGAAACGGACTGACGGATTCTTCCGCGCTCCGCATCAAGCCTGGCGACGTGATCGTCGTCGAGCACACGCCTGCCTCTTGGACCCGCTCGCTGTTCGCGCAGATCCTGCGCATCCAGCTCGGGTTCTTCGTCGACAACCGCGCCAACAGCTGACGCGCACAGGAAACCCCATGACAACGATCGACTCGACTCGGCTGCTGTCTCGCAGCGTGCCATTCTCGCCTCCCAACATCACAGAAGAGGAGATCGCAGAAGTGGTGGACTCGCTGCGCAGCGACTGGATCACGACTGGCCCCAAGACCCGCAAGTTCGAGCAGGAGTTCGCCGCGTGCGTGCAGGCTCCGGCGGCCCTCGCGATGAACTCGTGCACCGCGGGTCTCCACGTCGCGCTGGCGACGCTTGGTGTCGGTCGCGGCGACAAGGTGCTGACCACGCCGATGACCTTTGCTGCATCGGTCAACGTCATCGAACACGTCGGTGCGACGCCGGTGCTGTGTGATGTGGAGCCCGACACGCTCAACATCGACCCTGGCGAGATCGAGAAGAAGTTGACGCCTGATGTCGAAGCGATCGTGGTGGTGCACTACGCCGGTCACCCGGTCGACCTCGATCCGATCCTCGAGATGGCTCGCGCGCACGACATCGCCGTGGTCGAGGACGCGGCGCATGCGATGCCTGCGGCAATCAACGGCAAGCCGATCGGCAGTCACGGCAACTTGACGGCCTTCAGCTTCTATGCCACCAAGAACATCACCACTTGCGAGGGCGGCATGTTGACCGGGGATCCCGCTTTGCTCGAGCGCGCGCGTGTGCTGCATCTCCACGGGATGAGCAAGGACGCGGCGCGTCGCTACGAGAAGGGCGGCAACTGGCGCTACGACATCCTGGCGCCGGGCTTCAAGTACAACATGACTGACGTTGCAGCTGCGATGGGTCGCGTGCAGTTGCGGCGCATGGACGAGTTTCAGCAGCGTCGCCTCGAGATCGTGGCGCGCTACGACGAAGCCTTCTCGCAACTTCCGGAGGTGGAGATCCCGACCGTCCGCGACGGAGTCCAGAGCGCGCATCACCTCTACGTCCTGCGACTCGAAACCGAGCGACTCAGGATCTCACGCGACGACTTCGTGTTGGCTCTCGCGGATCTGGGCGTCACAGCATCGGTGCACTTCATCCCGGTGCACGTGCACCCCTTCTATCGCGACACCTACGGTTACCAGCCCGAGGACTTCCCGGTCGCGTGGAACGCATTCATGCGCATGCTGTCGTTGCCGCTCTATTCGCGCATGCAGGATGCCGACGTCGAGCACGTCGTGGCCGCAGTCGAGCAGGTCGTCAGGGGCCATCGCCGCTGATCCAAGGCAAAGGCCAACGCGAGCAGCAGCCACAGCGGACGCTGGTGGAAGACCTCATGCGTCATCGACAGCACGGCGCAGGCAGCGAGTGCCGCGATCGGCACGATGGTCGGCCGGTGGCGGCCTTCAGCGCCGCGCGCGGCAACGCGGACGGCTGCCCGCAGCGACGCGATCCCCAAGATCGCGGCCGCAGCGATGCCGAGCAGGCCGCGTTCGACCACAGTGGCGAGCGCGTCGTTGTGCACGCCAAACCCTGCGACGGACTTGAACTGGTCGGGACCGATGCCGAAGGGCGAGAAGCGTTCTTGCAGCAAGTCCGCGGCCCGGCTCCACAACGTCATGCGCGATTGCGCCGAACCCTCGCTGCGCCCGGTCAGCACGTAGTCGACTCGATCCGCGAACTCAGGGTCGGCGAGCACTGCGGCGGATGCCAAGGAAGTTGCGATCGCAGCGCACGCGAGTCCAGCGAGGCACAGTCGCAAGCAGGCGCTGGCGTCACGATGCAGCGCCAGCAGAGCAGCGAGCGCCATGAGGACGGCCGCAGCGAGCGCGGACAATGCTCCCATCGAACCGGTCGCGAGCAGCGACAGCAGCAGCACGACCAAGCACGGCAACGAGATGCTTGCTCTCGTTGACAGCACGGCGAGCGGCGCCAGCGCGGACAACTGGAAGAACGCGGCGGAGTTGCAGTTCTCGAAGAACCCCGACGGGCGGAATGGATCGAGCGAGCCCAGCGATCCAAGCGCAGCGCTTGTCGCGGCCTGCAAGTCTGGCCGGGCGAACTGCGCAAGGATGAAGACTCCGTTGCCGACCCCGGCCGCGAGCCAGCAACCGAGCGCGCGCTTCAGAGTGCGATCGTCAGCAGCGGCCAGCGCGACGGAAAGCGACGCGAACCACACGTAGAGCCACATCTCGACCAGGAGCGCCATCGTGCTGCCGCCGGGATCCTGCGAGCACGCCGCCGCGAGCGTGGAAGCGGCAAGCAGCAGCAAGAAGGGCCCGAGCAGCGGCAACGCATGCGCGCGCCCTTTCGCAAAGAGCCATGGCGCGGAAAGCGCGATCCACGCCAACGCCGCGAGATCCGGCGCCTGCAGGTTGGCGGGCAAGCGCAGGCACTGCACGGGCTGCAGCAGCAAGGACGCGCACAAGCAGGCCTGGAGGATGCTCGGCACGGGACGAACTGGCAGCAGTTGCTCGTGCAGTCCGTATTCGGCGCAGGCGCGCAGTTCGGGAGGATGTTTGGCGTAGGGCAAGATGGCCGCAAGAAGGAGCATCGTGCTGCGCCTTCGTCGCGCCGACATGGGCCTTTGTCCCGAGGCTGCGGGCGAAGCATTCGCAGTAGAACCTCGCGGATGAGCAGCGAGTTGTCGGGCCCGCGCGGCCGCGCCTGGGTGACTTGGTCCTCGTTGGGCCTGGGCGCTACGGGCCTCAGCCAGTTCGTGCTGCTCGCAGCGTTCGCACGCATCCTCTCGCCCGTCGACTTCGGCGTCGTTACCGCCGCACTCGTGGTGATCGGCATCGGGCGCGTGCTGCATTCGAGCATCGGCCCGGCGCTCGTGCAGCGCGACGAGTTGAGGAGGGAGCACGTCGGCGCCGCCAACCTGCTTGCTTGCGGTTCCGCCGTCGCGATGGCGACTGCGGTCTGCGTTGCGGCGCCGCTCGCGGCGGACTTCTTCCGGCACGAGCTGGTCGCCGAGTTGTTGCGAGCGATGTCGGCTCTCTACGTCGTTCAGGCGCTCGGAGTCGCGCCAGAGGCGTTGTTGCAACGCGACATGCGCCTGCGCGAACTCGCCATCGCCGAGGTCTTGGGCGTCGTGATCGGCGGTTTGCCATTTGGCATCGGCATGGCGCTGCTTGGTCTCGGCGTGCAGGCGATGGCGGGCGCAATCATCGCGCAAGCTGCGGTCAAGTCCGCCGCGCTCGTGTGGATGTGCTCGACACGCCCGGCCTTTGCGACCACTCGTGCAGCGGTGCGCGAAGTGACTCGCTTCTCGTTCGGCGTCTTCGTCGCTGGCCTGTGCAACTACGCCGCGTCGCAGGGCGACAACCTCGTGGTCGGCCGCGCGATGCCGGCGGCCGCTCTTGGGGTGTATGGCCGCGCTGTTCAACTGATGTCGATGCCGGCGATGTTCCTCGGCGAAGTGACGGATCGTGTGGCGTTCCCGCTGTTGTCGCGAGTGCAGCATGACCGCGCGCAACTGCGCCTCGCCTATGGGCGCGGTGTTTCGCTGGTTGCTTGTGTGATGGCGCCGGCAGCTGCGGCTTCTGTGGCGCTGGCTCCAGAGATCGTGCGCGTCGTGCTGGGGCCCGGTTGGGACGAAGTGGCCCCGACCTTCGCCGTGCTGAGTTGCGGGCTGGTGTTCCGCACTGGCTACAAGCTGAGCGACATGCTCGCGCGCGCAACCGGAACCGTCTACGCGCGCGCGTGGCGGCAAGCGATCTTTGCCGCGTTGCTCTTGCTCGGCGCGTGGATCGGCAGCGGTGGTGGCACGGTCGGAGTCGCATGCGGCGTGATCGTGGCGCTCGCGATCAACTACGGGCTGATGGCGTGGCTGAGTCTCATTACGACCGGGATGCGCTGGCCGGAGTTCTTCGCGCTGCACCTTCGCGGGCTGGCGCTCGCGACCCTGCTCGGATCCGTGTGCTGGGGCGTCGGCAAGGCAATGCGCGCCGCGGGTGCTCCGGCGGTTGTGGTGCTGCTCGCGTCGTTGCTCGTGGCGTTCGCAGTTTTCTTGGCCTGCGCGCGTTGGGCGCCGCGACGAGTCCTTGGCGACGACGGGATCTGGCTCTGGCGCAACGTCGTCACAGCACGATGACGCGCGCCTTTCACCGCCGACTTACGCGCAGCGATGCGCACGATGTCGCACTGCTTGTTGCGGACGCGCTCCAAGTCGGAGTCAGGTAGGGTCGAGCGCATGCAACAGGCAACGAAACAACGACGGGTGCTGGTCATCGCAGCGCACCCAGATGACGAAGTCCTCGGCTGCGGTGGTGTCGTTGCGCTGCACGCCAAGAGAGGCGATCTGGTGACGACGATCCTGGCCTGCGAAGGAGAATCGCATCGCTACCAGGGGCGCGACGTCGCGATGGAGCAGCACACGCACAACGCGGCGCGCATGTTGGGCGTGAACGATGTCCGCTTGCTCGGCTTTCCTGACCAGCAACTCGACACGGTCACCTTGACCAAGATCGTCACCCCGCTCGAGGAAGCGATCGGCGAACTGCAACCAACACTCGTCTACTGCCAGTGGGGCGGCGACGTGAACCGCGACCATCACCTGCTGTTCGAGGCTGCGCTGGTCGCGACGCGTCCCGTCGAGGCCTGCATCGAGGCGGTCTATGCCTTCGACACGGCCAGCAGCACCGAGTGGGCCTATCCCCGCCGATTCGTGCCGGACACCTGGGTCGACATCAGCTCGACCTTGGAACAGAAGCTCGATGCGATGCGTTGCTACGAGAGCGAGCTGCGCGATTACCCGCATCCGCGCTCGGTGCGAGCGCTCGAGCACAAGGCCCGCGCATGGGGCAATCAGTGCAGCATGGACGCAGCGGAGGTGTTCATGACGGTGCGGCGCACGCTGCGTGAGGGGCGCGTCGGCTGACCGGATCGTGCCGCGAAAGTGGCGGATTGCTGGCGAACCCCATCGCCGACACCTACTGTGCCGCGCCCCGGAGCATTGGCTCCAGTCGCCGCAGGCCGGGGGAGCAGTGTTTTCGACTGGGTGGACCGCTTCGGCGGGCTGCGCTGACGTGGTCGTTCCCAGTGCTCTCGTCGAGCCGAGGAGGAACGCTGCAATCTGATCGCCGCGGATCCGTGGCGACTCGGCGCGGGCCCGTGCGTGGCGATCCGATGGAGTCCGTTCATGGCAAAGCGTCTGTTCGTCGGCAATCTCTCTTTTGACACGACCCAGGATTCGTTGCGCGCGCACTTCGAGGCAGATGGCCGCAAGGTCGCGAGCTGCGAAGTGATGCAGGATCGCGACACGGGCCGGTCCCGTGGCTTCGCGTTCGTCGAGATGGCGACGGATGGCGATGCCGCCACCGCGATCAAGTCGCTCGACGGCCAGCAGTTCGAAGGCCGCGCTCTGAAGGTCAGCGAGGCGATGGAGCGCAAGCCGCGCTCGCACGGAGCCGATCGCCGTTGAGGCGCGCAGAATCCGTTGAGCATCACCCTCGTCGCCTCGCGCCGCGTCGCGACGGGAGGCGGTGATGGCAAAGAAGCAAGCTCCGCAGACTTTTGAGAAGCGGGCACGCGAACGCGACAAGCAAGCCAAGCGCATCGCCAAGCAGGCGGAGCGCACGGCCAAGAGTGCTGCCCGCAAGCAACTGCGCCACGAAGAACTCGTGGCGTCGTATGGGCAGAAGCCTGTTTCGCGGCCTGCGATGCTCGTGTCTCCAACCGTGTCTCCAAGCGTGTCCCCAAGCGTGGCGCCCGCTGCAGTCCCGCCCATGAAGACGTCGTTGCTCGCGCCAGTCGCAGCAGCGCCGACGCCGCCCTCGGCTTCGGATCCAATCGTTGGCAGGCTCTGACCCGCGGCGTGCGAACGGGCGCTGCCCGAATCGCGCGCTGCGGACGTCCGGTCCCACCGGCGGGATCGCGGGCGCAGCGTTCCAGAACTGGGACCGCGCCAGCGACGCTCACCCAAGGACCTCGCCACGGTCGAAATGTCCGTTGTGAGCCAGCCTGAGGAACTCGCGATCGTGTTCAGCGGCGGCGGCGCGTCTGCCGCCTACCAGGTGGGTTACCTCTGGCACATCGCCGAGCGTCATCCGCGCTTGCGCGCCCGCATCCTGACCGGCGTGTCGGCTGGCGCTGTCAACTCCGCGGTGCTCGCGGCGCTGCCAGGCACCTTCGCCGAGCGCGTTGCTGGCCTGCGTCACGCATGGTCCAACTTGCAGCCGGATCTCGTCTATCGCGCGAGCCCCTTGCACCTGTTCTCGCGCGCGATGCGTTACGGCTTGCGCCTCGTGTCCGGCAACACGAAGGCCGTGCCGCGTCCGCAGAGCATGCTCGACACCGCGCCGTTGAAGGCGTTCTTGCAAGGACTGGTCGGTGAGCCTGATGGCCGCATCGGCGGCATCCGCAAGAAGATCGAAAGCGGTGAACTCCGCGGCGTCGCCATCACCGCGTCCAGCTACCACAGCGGCCGCAGCGTGACGTGGCTGTCGGATCAATCTGCCGGCGCGTGGACCGGCCCGCATCGCGAGACGCGGCCAGTGCCGCTGACGATCGACCACATCATGGCGTCGACGGCATTGCCGATCCTGTTCCCCGCCGTCGCGGTCGGACGCGAATGGTATGGCGACGGCAGCATTGGCTTCACTTCGCCCTTCTCGCCTGCGATCCACCTCGGCGCGACGCGCATCCTCGCGATCTCGACGCGAAAGCCGCCGCCGCCGCCCAAGACGACTGGCGATCGCGCGCCCTATCCGCCGCCAGCGCAGATCGCCGGTGCGCTGGTCAATGCACTTTTCTTTGAGCACTCCCACAGCGACGCGCTGCGCCTTCACCGCATCAACGAACTATTGCGCAAGCTGCCGCATGATGCGCACGCGGGGCTGCGACCGATCGAACTCTGCGTGCTCGATCCGGGCACCGACCTCGCTGCGCTCGCGCTCAAGTTCGAGCCGCGCCTCCCGCCTGCCTTGCGCTTCTTGACGCGCGGCCTCGGCACGGACGAGAGTGGCGGCGGTGAGTTGTTGAGCCTGTTGATGTTTCAAGGCGAGTATCTGGCGGCCCTGATCGCTGCCGGCAAGCGCGATGCGGCAGCGAAAGCGGATCAGATCGACGCCTTCGTGGAGCCCTTTGCTTGAGGGGCGGGGTTGCGGGAGTGACGAAGGCGGGCAGTGGTAGCCGGCGATGGTGAGGCTGCCGAGTGTCGCCTTTGAGGATCTGCCGTAGCGGCGGTTGCACAAGACCTCGGCAGCTGCGGCCGGCAGTGAGTCGCGAGGGGTGAGGCGCGAGTTCTTGGCGGGATGCGCAGCTTGGGCTGCGAACCCGCTCGCGGTCCGTTCTGCTTGTTGCTCGGCCTGCCATGCCGAGCGTTGTGAAAGCACTGCTACCCATGGACCGGTCAAGTCCCCATAGTCGCCCGCAAGCCACGCCCACTCTGAGCTGACTCCGCCATGCATCCACCGTCTCTCCCTTCTCTGGATGAGCAGCAAAAGGCCAGCGGTTACTGGAGCGCGGATCTCGCGCCAATCCCGCTAGCGGACCGCAGCTGGGGCCTGCGCGACATCGCTGCTTTTTGGGTTGCGTTGTCAGCGTGCATCCCGACTTACATGCTCGCTTCGTCGTTGATCGAAGAGGGCATGAATTGGTGGCAGGCGGTGCTAACGATCTTCCTCGGCAACGTCATCGTGCTGGCGCCGATGATCTTGAACGCGCACGCCGGCACGCGCTACGGCATCCCCTTTCCGGTGCTCTGCCGCGCTTCGTTTGGGCTGCGCGGCGCCAATCTGCCGGCCATCTTGCGCGCGCTCGTTGCGTGCGGGTGGTTTGGCATCCAGGCATGGATCGGTGGCTGGGCGATCTACAAGGCGCTCGAAGTGCACTACCCAGAGTGGGCCGCGTTGGCGCCGCTGCCGGCGCTCGGCATCAGCCTGCCGCAAGCGCTGTGCTTTTTCGCGTTCTGGTTGCTCAACCAAGTCATTGTGTGGCGCGGCATCGATTCGGTCCGCGTGCTGCTCAACATCAAGGCGCCGCTGCTCCTGCTCATGGGCGTGGTGCTCTTGGTCTGGGCCTACAATGCAGCCGGCGGGTTTGGGCCGATCTTTGCGCAACCGTCGCAGTTCGTCGTCGGCGGCGCGAAAGAGGGGCAGTTCTGGTCGTTCTTCTTTCCGGCGCTCACGGCCAATGTCGGCTTCTGGGCGACTCTGGCGCTCAACATCCCGGACTTCAGCCGCTACGCGCGCTCGCAGCGAGACCAGATCGTGGGGCAGTCGCTCGGGTTGCCGGTGTCGATGGGCCTATTTGCATTTCTCGGCGTCGCCGTGACCTCCGCCACGATCGTCATCCACGGCAAGGCCAACTGGGACCCGGTGTCGTTGGTGGCGAGCATGGAGAGCCCGACCTTTCGGGTGCTCGGCTTGTGCGCGATCATCCTGGCGACGCTCGCGACCAATCTCGCTGCCAATGTCGTAGGTCCGGCCAATGACTTTGCCAACCTTGCGCCGCGGAAGATCTCGTTCCGCGCGGGTGCGGTGATCACGGGCCTGATCGGCATCCTCATCCAGCCGTGGCGGCTCGTCGCCGATCCGTCGGGTTACATCTTCACGTGGCTGGTTGCGTATTCTGCGTTGCTCGGCGCAGTGGGTGGCATCCTGATCGTCGATTACTTCGTGCTGCGGCGCATGCAACTCGACCTTCGCAGCTTGTATGACCCGGCGGGGGACTACTGGTATGCGAAGGGCGTGAACCCGAGGGCCATGATCGCGCTCCTCCTCGGTGTGCTGCCATGCGTGCCGGGGTTCATGTCGACGGTCGGTTGGGCATCGGCGGCGCCGTTCTGGACCGATCTCTACCACTACGCGTGGTTCTTGAGTTTTGGCATCTCCGGTGGGTCCTACTGCTTGATGGCGCGAAGGACCGTCTCAGCGCGATAGGTCCCATCTTTTGCTTTCCGCACTCGCGTCGAAAGTTCTCCATCTCGCCGAGATGCAAGTCCTTCTAGTGTCCCTGATCCCTTGTGCGCTGCGTGATGCTGCTGCTGCGCGCACGCTTGAGCCCTTTCAGCCCTGTTCATGAGCACCAACTACGATCAGATCGCCAAAGAGTATCAGGCTTCCAAGCTCCAGCCTTGGCGCACGCATATCGAGCGATACACCTTGCTGCGGCTCGCGCGCAGTGTCGCCGGACTGCGAGTGCTCGATCTCGCTTGCGGCGAGGGCTACTACACGCGCCTGCTGCGTCGTCTTGGCGCCGCAGCCGTCACTGGCGTCGACTTGTCGCAAGGCATGATCGAGTTGGCGCGGGCGCAAGAGCTCGCCGAGCCGCTCGGTGTCCGCTATGAGGCAGGCGATGCGCAGAAGGTCGATCAGCAGCAGAGCAACGATCTCGTGTTCGCGGCCTACTTGCTCAACTACGCCAAGGACTACGACGAACTGCTGGCCATGTGCCAGGCCATCGCGCGCAGCCTCAAACCCGGCGGGCGCTTTGTGACGGTCAACAACCACCCAGGCGATCCCCCCGAGAACTTCGAGACCGGCCGCATGTATGGCTACTCCAAGAAGCTCGAAGGCCCGCTCGTAGAAGGCGCGCCCATCCATTGGAGCTTTCACCTCGCGGACCAAACGATCGAAGTCACCAACTACTACCTGACGAAGGCGACGATGGAGCGCGCGATGACGGCTGCGGGCCTGCGCGACATCCGCTGGCATTGCGCGGAGGTCTCACCGGAGGGAGTGGCGCAGATGGGAGATGCGCATTGGCAACCGTTCTTGCGTCAGCCGCCGATTGTGTTTGTGGAGTGTGGGGGGTAGGGGCTACTCGGCGCGTTTGATCAGGGATCACATTCCAGATTGTGAGCGTCGTTCGGCAAGGATCAGTCGTCTTGGCTGTCTGTGGCAACATCGCCAATGCGATGACCGGGCAGTCGCTCAGCTTGTCAGGCCATCGGTTGTCATTCGTGTGCGTCCACGGTGGCTGGCGCCGGATTCTGACGCTTGGACTCGGCACAGTCGGCCTACGTCGGCCTGATTCCGATCAGTAGCCGCGTGCATGGCTGTCGCGTGCGGTGGGGCGGTAGTGGTGTCGTCCCCTGGCTTTCACTCTTCTTCATCCGGTTGAGCACGCTGCCCGTATGCTCCTCCGCCCAACTCGCCGCCCTCCCCGCCCGCTCCCCCCGATGCCCGCATTCTCCGACTTCGGCCTCCTGCCCCTCCTGCACACCGCGCTCCACGACCAGCAACTGACGACCCCGACCGAGATCCAATCTCTCGCGATCCCGATCCTGATGGCAGGGCGATCCGTCGTCGGCATCTCGGAGACGGGCAGCGGCAAGACCCTTGCCTATGCGCTGCCGCTGCTGCACGCGCTCAAGCAACTCGAAGAACGGGGCGACAAGGTCACGACGGGCGGCAGGCCGCGCGCGCTCGTGCTGGTGCCGACGCGCGAGCTTGGCGAGCAAGTGGCAAAGGTCTGGAAGCGCTTCACGCACTCGGTGCGCCTTCGCGTTCGCACCGCGCTTGGCGGCGCGCGCTTCTCGGTCGCGAGAGAAAACGTCGCCCTGCCCTTTGAAGCGCTCGTGGCGACGACGGGGCGGCTCATCAAGATGATGGAGATGGGGCACGTCGATCTGTCGGACGTGCGGACCGTCGTGTTCGACGAAGCCGATCGAATGCTCGACGCGGGCTTCTTGTCGGATGCAGAGCGCATCGTCGATGCGTGTCCGCCACAGCGTCAGTTGGCGATGTTCTCGGCGACGGTGTCGACTGCGGTGCAGGCGCTGATGAAAAACCGCTTCCAGACGGCCGAGGTCGTGCAATCGAAGGGCAGCCACAAGACCGTTGCGACGTTGAAGACCGTCAATCGCATGGTCGACGGCGGCAAGCGCCTGCCGCTGCTCGAGCAGGTGCTCTCCGAAAAGGTGAGCGGTGGCACGCTGATGTTTGCCAACACGCGCGAACAGTGCGACGTGCTGGCGACCGAGGTCCAGAAGCTCGGCGCCTCGTGCACCGTGTATCGCGGCGAGATGGACAAGGTCGAGCGTCGCAAGAACCTCGAGTTGTTCCGCGAAGGCAAGGCCACGATCCTGATCTCGACCGATCTCGCGTCGCGCGGGTTGGACATCGAGCACGTCGCGCGCGTCGTCAACTACCACCTTCCGACCGAGGTCGAGAACTACATCCACCGCGTCGGCCGGACCGCGCGCGCGGGGAGGCCGGGCTTGGTGGTCAACTTCGTGACCGAGCGGGATCGGGGGTTGATGGAGAAGGTGGGGAAGTTGCAGGGGAGGTAGGGGGCGGGGGTGCGTGCCGGGTTGCACAGCTCGGGTTAGGCAGGCTGCAGAGAGTCACGCTTGTCTACCAGGGCCTAGGATCACGCTGGCACCAACTTGGCGCGGCGCGCCAGTCGTGGATGGTGCATGGAGCTAGTTAGGTGCTGACGCAGCCGTTCAGCCGACAGAATGCGCTTTGGGCTGTTGACGACGCGGCCGGTGTGGGCCAAGCTGAGTGAGGAGAGTTCAGGCAGGGTTTGGCCTGGGTGCTCCGCGGGTGAATTCAATGGAGATTCCAATGCTCTGGCGTGTGCCACTTCTGGACCCCGCCGATCCCGGCTCTGGGAATGCACCAGCTCAGCTCTTCACGGGCAAGAAGTCGATCCCGTTGGAGATCTTCGTCCGCGAAGATCTCCAGAATCGTGTCGACGCTCGGCTTTCCGACGACGCACCGTCCCGCGTGACCATCAGGCGCTACGAGTTGCCCGGCGCTCTGATCGCGAAGTACTTCCCCGATCCGTTCTGGAAGGACTTCATCACGAACGAGACCGTCGATCTGGATCCCGAGAAAGCGGCCTCCCGGCGGTTGGAGATCGACAGGCTGTCTAGTCGCCGGACGCTGCCGGTGCTGGTGATCGAGGATCGCGGAACGACGGGACTGAACGGCCCGGTCAACAGTCGGATACCAGTGAAGCATGAGGGGGACCCGCTCTATCACGCAACCAATGCCTTGACGTGTTTCCTACGGCGCAATGGCAGATCGGGCAAGACCGGTAAGTGCCTCGGCGTCGCCGGTCTCGGACGACACGTCTACTACAAGGCCTCGGAGATCGCGACAAAGCTGGTCTACTCGCTTCCGAGCGACTCATCCATTGATCGCGTAGATCACCTGGAGTCGATCCCGCCAAGGCCCCTGTTCTTCGGCCAGTCGTTCCAGCGTGAGCAAGAGTCGCGTGGGCCGGACGGCAAGCAGCGGTTTGGTAGCGCCTATCACCACCTCACCTCGCCTCATCCTGATGCGGACGGCTTTCCGATGCCGTTCGGCTTGCGCGACGAAGAACAGTCGTTGGTTGAGGCCGTGCGCAAGGAGCTCCGTCTCAAGTCAAGGGCGGATGAAACGGGTTGTTCGATCGTGATCCCCTTTCCAAAGGCGCAGTTCACCGACGAGAACTTCGTGAAGGTGATCGTGCGGGAGTTCGCGCTGCCGATCCTCCTCGGGCAACTCGAGGTCGATGTGGGACACACGGCAATTCGGCGAGCCAACGTCGGCGACCTCTCTGACGACGAGGCTGTCAATGGCACCAACAGGTTCTTCGCGGCGGCACTCGATCCAAAAGCAAGGGCCGATGTTCGAGTACATGTCGGCGAGCTTGGCGTCACTTTGACCGGCGATCTTTTCGACGCCGCCAGCATGGCTGAGCTGGCCGTCCGCTGGAAGGAGCGTCAGCTCGTGTGTCTGGACTTCGAGGTGGTCTACGGCCCCAGTGGCAAACAAAGAGGCGTGGCCCGCGTCGCCGCGCAACGTTGCGACGCCGGAACCAAAGGCCGCGGGTTGGTGGCGCGGGGCGGCCTTCCCCTGTCGAGCTATTCGGATTCACGATCCTTGAAGTCGTGGAATGGATGCACGCTGCTCGGCACGGATCCGCTCGGTTGCCTGCTGCGCGCCTGCGAGACGCCTTCTCACGACAAGTGGATTCACGGGGACGTCGACGTCGGAGACTGTGCGCACGCGGAGCAGCTCGTGCGCTTCGTTAGCACTGCGCACGTGCAGTTGGTGGCACTTCTGGAAGGACTGGAGACGGAAGACGACTTGTCAGTGTTCGCCGACGTCCTGCCTGGGCGCGGCGGTCGGCGTTCGGCCGAACCGATACCGTCGCTGTCAGCCCCGTTCTCGCTCGCCCTGGAGCAAGACAGGCAGACCGTGAAGTTGACGCCAAGCGACGGCTACGACGAACCACCGGGAACGAAGTGGAAGGTCGTCTTCGTCTACGATTCGATCCTGGGGTCAGGCCGAGCTAGGAAGTCGTTCCGTCATGGTGAGTTCGACCTCGGGTCGGTCGCATGTCGAGTGACGGGGGGACGTGTCGAAGCCCGTGGTGAATGCTCACTCGCGCTCGTCGTCAGCGATCCGGAGACGTTCGACCTCAGGATGGGTCCGTGCGGATTCTCCGACTGGGCCGACGTTCGCCTCCATGCAGAACGCGAGGGCTCGTGATGTACGGTGCGCCTTGGCAGAACGACGTTTTGAAGCGCACGGATCGGCGTGAGTTGCCCGTGGGCTGTGTGTCGAGGTCCATGTCCGGGCACGAACTGCGGATTCACGGTTTGCTTGCTGGCCAGTGGGAGCAAGGCCTGGACCGCGCACTGCTCGCGCAGGCCTGGGTGTTCGTGGACGTGACGAGTTCCTTCTACAGCATCCGACGGGGACGACATGACGCGTTCGAGGCCTTGGGACGAGAGTGGGGTGACTTGGTCGTCGAGTTGCCGTTGCAACTCGTCAGCGGTGACCACCGTGTCAGGGTGGCGGTGACGGTGGCTTTGCCGGAGACGCATTCGAACGGCGGTTCCATAGTGGCGCGCTCGCCGGACTTCGTCGCCGTCGACGGGCCGAAGGGCGCCGGTGGTAGGCAATCGATACTGCCCGTTCGGCCTTCGGTGTCTGTGCCTGGGCTTTGTCGACTGGTGATCGAGGACCTGGAAGGCCCAGTGCTGGAGATCAGCAATCGCCTGCAAGGTGTCAATTGCAAGGATGTGGCGCGTCAGCCCTTCTTCAAGTTCGGCGTTCTCGAGAGCTGCGTTCGCCAGGTCTTCATGCACATTGCCTGTCGGCGAGAAAGCGTCGGACCGTGGGCGCAGGTATGGCTACAAGTTCCGGGCGTGAAGGGCAGGGATTTGCCGGAGTTGGAGGGTCAAGATTTCGAGGCTGCCTACCGCGCAGCTGCCTCCTGGGCTGCCGAGTGCACCGAGGCTTGTATGGTGAAGTTGGAAGTCGCGGACTTGTTCGCCAAGGCCGCTAAGGCCGGCGAGGGGGAAGGGTGATGATTTTACCTCTATCCCAGCTGACTCAGTCCGGTGTCAAGGCGTTCGAAAAGCTGTTGGCTGATGCCCCAAGCCTGTCGGCTAGAGACGTCCAGCAGGAGATCGAGCACATCGTCCGGGATGCGTCGATGAGCAAAGTAGTCTCCCCGTCGATTCAGGTGCCAATCATGCCGTCCTGTGCAACCCGGGCTGACGTGGCGCACCTAGTCACGCAGCTGATGGCGAAACTCGGGCGAGGCTTCGCTCCGGGTGACGAACCGATGCACTCCTGGCTGGCGCTGGCATGGCTTCCTGCCCTTTGTAAAACGAAGGGCGGCAGGATCATGCCCGGAGAGATGGCGCGGTATCTCTTGAGTAGCCACAGCAGTGACTTCTGGCGGCATCTCGTCGCATGTCCGTTCTGGCTAATGCAACGACACGGAGCGAAGGCCCGAATCTTCCTGTGCCAAGCTGCGTATACGATGCCAGACGTGGTCGAACAAGTGGCTAGCAGACCATGGTTGATCGAGTCTTCCGGTGTCGTGGAGGTGATCGATCGGCTCTACTGGAACGAGGTCGAATCGCGGCCGAAGGACGGTTTCACGGCCACCCGTCGGATCGCAGACCCGCCCCCCGGAATGGGAAAGGCGGTGCCGGAGCCCGGAACGTTGCGCGCACTAGATATGGTCCTCGCTCAGGTTCAGTGCAACTTCGACCTGCGCTCGATGTCGGCGGACCAGATCATCGAAAAGCTGCCTTCCGAATTCACGCCATGGCTCCGGCTGCCCTCCTCATAGGCGCCTCATGGGCCCGGGGTCTCGTCCAGGGATGGAATGTGCCCCTTGGCGGCCGCGATGATGTTGACTGCACAGCGAGCCTGTTTTGCGGATGGGACCTTGGCCCAACCGCCCGAAGCGTAGCCGAGCAGAGTGTGGGCGATGCCGCACTGCCATTCTTCGAGTTTCCCTGAGGTGCTGCCCCAATGGTGAATGGCGAGCCACATCTCGGCCGAGAGGAGCATCGTCTTTGCGATGTTAGCGCGGTCGACGTTGGTGAGACGAAGATCGCCTGCTCTCGCTTCCTGGCCGACATTGGGCAGGGGTTGGCCCGCGGCGAGTTCGCGCTCAAGTTCCACGGAGAGTTCGAGGTTCAAAGTCTGCACCTGACGCCAGCAGTCCTCCTTCTTGCACCACTCCGTCACGTTGCGGCCTGATGCGAAGGCAACAATTGCATCCTGGATCTGCGGCATCCAGTCGGTGAGTGTGCAGCGCAGGGGTTCGCTGACCGCTTGACGGGCCCACACTGCGCCGAGGTCGATGCGCTGCTGAGTCCGATAGGACAGCAGTGCCACGGTGTAGGTGATCACGTTGGCGCGGTAGGGTGTGATTTTGAGCCTTGCAGCCTCCTTCTCGGCGGCCTTGAAGACGATGGCCTGGGCCACGAAGCTGCGGTAGCGGTCTTCGTCGAGCGTCTGCCCTTGATTCTCTTGGGCCAGTCCATGCATGAAGTGCGAAAAGTTCTTCTGTGCGCCGAAACTGACTAAATGCGGCAGTTGCATCCAGCTATTCACGAACTTCGCCAAGTCCGTCTTGGTGAATTTCTGTGAGTTGGGCGTCGAATCTTCGAACTCCCTCCGTTGCTTCGGAGTGGCCGATGCGCGAGCCCTGGCCACTTGGTACTGTCCGCGAGCTCGCTCGTAGAACCAGCGTGTTTTCTCGCCTGGCACCCAAGTTCGTTCGGCAAGTTCCTCTAGCTTCACGTGGAACTGGTCGTTTGAAGAGAAGTCGGCTTCGTTGATGCGATTCTGCGTGTTCGCAAAGCGGGATATCTTCCGAACGAGTTCGTCGAGCAGGGCACCGTCAATCTTAGAGATCTTGGCCTGAACCATGATTCGGTCGATCGGTGCCCGGTCCTTCTTCGCCGCTAGATGGATCGAGGCCACGGTCTGGCCGCCGTTCACAATCTGGAAGCCGCGCATTCGAGTGATCATCGGTAGTCCTTCGGACGAGACCTCGCAGTCGATCTCCTCGACCGTGGCCGTCAGTCCATTGTTGTAGGCCAGGAACCGCTCGGGCTCGTTGATGATGGTCTCCCGGATGCCCTTGTTGACACTGCCCCGGGCCTGCAGGAACGAACGGACGTTCAACTGCAGCAGGCGCGGACCGTAACGGTCGTATAGCCTGAACAGCAGGTCGCCGGGCAGAAGGGTGAGGTAAGTGCGGTATCCACAATTCAGGTCCGGCATGGGCATGCATGGGATGGCGCTCTTGTTCATCTCGCGGATGTCGATGTCGATCGCCTCGTATTCCTTCCCCGAGGACTTGATGCGGTGGTAGCGCGTCAGGTCCCAGATCGTGCATCGGGCGTGAATCTCGCCTACTTCCTCCTGTAGATCGGCGGTGTCGCGGATGTTGCAGTTGCTCACCACGAACACGCGGATCTCGTTGATCGACGACGACTTGTCCCGCAGCAGCGTGAGCATCGCCGCTTGGTCGGTCTTCAGTGGATCGCCAAACTCGCGACCCCGGATCACGAGCTGGTGGATGCGGATGGCACGATCGAAGGCCTGCCGAATCTCCACTTGCGGCAGTGACTGCACGTCACCACCGTGCCGATACAGGGCGACGAGGAGATCGAGGCGTCCTGACTCTTCGTCGAAGCCGTAGCCATTGCACCGCACAGCGCCCTTGCTGGTCTTCTCGTCCAGCAGGCAAATCTCGAAGTCGCCGGCCTCGCCGTACTCCGTTAGGTCCTCGCCGAGCATTCGAGCGAAGATCTGCTCCTTGTCGGCGTTGTCCAAGGTGCCCAATTGGATGGCGCGATCGTCGACTTCGGCGTCGATCTGGGAACGGAACTCTTTGAGATCGTCGGTGCTCATGGCTTAGCTCGGTCTCATTTGCTTGCTGCAGCATGCCTGCCGATTCCCAGGGCATTCAGCGTTTCCGACACGACCGCTCGTGCTAGCAGCGGTGGCACGGCATTGCCTATCTGCTTGAACGCGGTGTTCATCGATCCATGAAATCTGAAGCCGTCTGGAAACGATTGCAGTCGAGCCGCCTCACGTACGCTGATGGTTCTTGCTTGGCGACTGTCGTAGTGAATATGGCTGTAGGTGTCCTTTCCGATGTGGGCTGTCAGAGTTCGTGCCGGTTCGTACGCCTCCATCTTGCGCCACTTGTTTGGGAACTTGCCTGGATCGTAGGGGGGCACGTAGTCGGCCTTCATCCGGGCATGCTGAACGTTTTCGGCGGATCCGACCGCTGCTTCGAGAGCCGCTTCGAACAACTGATACGCGATTGCGTGTGCTTCTGGATACTGATCGCCAGGTCGCATGCGACGGAAGATTCGGTAGTCACGTGGCAGGGCGCGGATGACGTGGTCGTATACCGACCCTGGGGATTTGTGGCCGGGCCAAGTGCGCATCAACATCGCGTAGTCGGAGACGACTTGCGGGCAGGGGCTCGCTAGCGGCTTGTCGAGTCTCTGTGATCGCTTCCTCGATTCGCCCCGAAGGTGCTCGACGAGTCGCGGCAGATCCGCAATGGCCTGGTGCGCGGTGATCGCGGGGGGAAGGTCGGCAGTTGGCTGCGGAGCCTCGATGTAGTGGCAGCTACTTGACGGGTCTCCTCTGTGTCGGAGGGCGACGTTACGCGTGCCTCGATAGCCGAGCGGAAGCTCGTGTCTGTGCGTTGGGGGAGGCATGGTCGGCGTCGTGTCGGTCGCGACTCTGGCAACGCCGATAAGGATCGCTCTCGTCCGCATCTGCGGTACGCCGTAGTGCACGGCGTTTATCAGGCCGTAGCGGCACTCGTAACCGATTACGTCGAGTGCTTGAGCCATGGTTTCGAAGACATTATGCCCACCGTAGTTGAGGACATCTGGGACGTTTTCAACGACAAGGGCTGCAGGAGCGAGCCGTTCGACGAATCGGAGGTAATCGCGATAGAGGCCCGATCTCGTGTCGTGCAGAAACGCTTCGGGGTCTTCGCGTATCTCGCGGAGCTTGGCTCGGCCCACACGGGCAAACGCTTGGCACGGTGGTCCACCGACCAGCAGATCGACGGCCCGCATCGGTCCGCGGTCGGCGATGCCCTGCTCACGGAGAAGCGTGTGCGGGTCGGTTTCAGAGATGTTCCGAGCGACCGCGTGTGAGTTTGATCCGGGATGGAAGTTCAACCCGTGGGAAGCTGCGGCGTGAGGGTCTAGCTCCACTGCGCTGACGATCTCACAGCCGGCCTGCGTCGCCCCCAGAGACATGCCGCCGCAGCCAGAGAACAGGTCCATCGCTCGTGGAGGTGCTCCTTCAAGCATTTGGTTTGCCTTCTTGCGGACCGCTCTCCTGAACTCGGAATTGCCCATACCACCCATGTGGACGGAGGCTAAGAGTTGGTTGGTCTAGTAGCAACAACTGAAGCATGGGACGCAGGTGCGCTCGAAGTCGCGACTCCAATTCGTCCGTGGGGCCTGTTCGTCAGCAGTTGTTCATGAGCCACCCTTAACAACGTGAGGGAGTCACGCGACCGCGCCGCCGCACCATGTCGCTACTCACAGATTGGCTCAGAGGGGTCCGGCGCCGGTCATGTCCCAGTTTCCAGGTTCGCGAAACGCTGGTGCACCTACTCATCCCCCGGATGTGACATCGCGAGCAGCGGCGCTGTCGCGTCGCTCACCTCACCCCATCCACACCACCCCGCTCGCCCCCGCCGTCAAACCACCGCCAACTCCCAAATCTCGACCTTCTCGCGCGTTCGTCGACCGGGCGATGGCTTGACCCTGCGCGTGAGCTTCTCCACCAGGCGGAACCGCCCGCGATCGAGTTCGGTCTGGATGGGATGCGGCACGTCGGGTTGCGAGAGTTCGATGATGTTCGAGAACACGAACACGACGCGGCCGCCGGGTGCGAGGCGTTGGAGGGACTGCTCGTAGAAGCGTTCGAAGAAGCCGTCTTGGAAGTACATCGCCAGGTCCAAGGTCCGGCCCACCTCGCCCTTCATCCAAGGCGGGTTGGACACGATGAGGTCGATCGGACCACGATCCGCGCCGAACTGGTCCGCGTGCTCGAGTTCGATCGCAGGCGCTGTCGGCAGCCGACGCAGTTGCCTTGCCACGCTTTCGATCGCGTTTGGGTTGATGTCAGTGGCGATGACTTGCTTGAAGCCCGCTTTCGCCATTTGCAGCGCCAGGACGCCGGAGCCGGTGCCAATGTCGATCGCGCGGTCGCGCGCGCCCTTGTACTTTGCGAGCCAGGTGCCAAAGAGCTCCAGGTGCTCCATGCGGGCCGGGATGTAGGTGCCGTAGAAAGGGTGCACGCGATATCCCAGCACGGGGAAGTGCACGCCCTGCTCATACCAGTCCCACGCGCTGCTCAGGATCTTTGCGTCCTCGACTGGCAGCGCGAAGTCGGTGTGGTCTGGGTAGAGCTCGGCGAGGAAGCCCGCACGCGGCGCGTCGGCGAGGGCCACCTTGCGGCCGACGATGGGCGCGAGCAGGCGCTTCGACGCGGGCTGGAATGCGTCACGGAAGGCGCGCTTTGCGACGTAGCCCGCGCTCTCGCCGGGATCCTCCAACTGCACGCGCAACGCAGCGAGGATGTCGAGCCCGGTTCCGAAGCGATCGGTCACGAGAAGCGATCGCCCCTCACGCAGCCACGCCGCAGCTTGCTCTGGAGGGACGTGCTGGTCGATGGGTTCTGCGCGGTGGCGAAGGACAGGTTCTGGGCGGTGCAGGGCGGCGGGCATCGGGCGGGTCTGTGGCGGGCGAGGGGGAGTCGGCGGGACGGCGTCTTTGTGATACCTCGCGAGACCGCCGGCTACACGTGCCCATCGCTGAGCATTTTGGGGTCGCGGAGGGGGGCGCGCGAAGTGGGGGCTGAGGTTGAGTCCGCCTCTGCTCAACGCGTCTCACTCGGCGAGCTTGGAGTCTCCCTCTGTGCGCGGACGGGATGTTCTGTGCGTTCGCCTCGCAGAGGCGAAGTGCCCAAGTGCTTGGGCGGATGGAG
>SXPK01000192.1 GCA_005776365.1 Planctomycetia bacterium | reverse complement strand
GATGCCGTAGGCGTGCAGCGCCGCGATTTCGTCGGGCAGGATCACGCCGCCGCCGCCGCCGAAGATTCGAATGTCGGGCCGCCCTCGTTGCGCGAGCATGTCGCGCATGTAGCGAAAGAACTCGTTGTGGCCGCCCTGGTAGGAGGTCACCGCGATGCCCTGTGCGTCTTCTTGAATCGCCGCGTCGACGATCTCCTGCACCGAACGGTTGTGCCCCAGATGGATGACTTCGGCGCCGAGATGCTGGGCAATGCGACGGAAGATGTGGATCGACGCGTCGTGGCCGTCGAATAGCGCCGTCGCGGTGATCAGGCGGATCTTGTGCATCGCCTGGAACGGGGCCGCCGAGGCTGGCGTTCCCGCCGCGTCAGAATGGTGCGCCATGTCGGGCTTTGCAGTGCTCGTCGCCATCAAGAGGAGCACAAGTTATACCGGCGCAGCGCGGGCCGGTCCCGCGCGAGTTCGCACGCCAGGGCCCGTTGCTGCGGCTCGCAGCACGAAGAGCCGCAAACCTCAGTCGGCGGTGGCCTCTTCGACAGCGACGATCGAGAAGTGCTGACTGACGATCTTCCAATCGTCGCCCATGCGGCTGATCGCGAAGGTGCAGCGGCCGCCTTGCTCGTGGCCGCGGCCCTCTGGGTCGATTTGCAGCAACTTCCAGGTGCCAGCCGCGGTTGCGAACTGGTCCTCGAACACCTGGATGTCCAGGTCGCGCAAGTCCAGCTTCACCGATTCCAGGTAGCGAAACTCCTGGTCGAGCACCTCTTCGAACGCACCCCAACCGCGATCGCGTCTGCCGGACGCATCGAGGTTCTGGAACCGTTTGTCGGTCCAGAAGTGCGACCGAAAGGTCTTCAAGTCGCGGCTGTTGAACGCCTGCCGCATGCTGCGGAAGAAGTCCTCCAGTTCCTTCAGGCTCTCGACGCTCATGGGGACCATTCGTCCTTCTCTCTTGCTGTTGGCAGGCTGTCCGGGCGCCTGGCCCTACTTGTTGTTCTGTCTGCGGATACGACGGTAAATCGGTTCTTTGGCGATCTCGTAGACCACCCTGCCGCTGACGATCGCCGTCTCGACGAACGTTCTATAGTGCAGTGGATCGCCATCGAGAATCAAGATGTCGGCGTCCTTGCCGGGTTCGAGCGAGCCGACGCGCTGGTCGACCCCCAAGATCTTGGCGGCGTCGAGGGTCAGGGTGCGCAGCCCATCGGCATTGGGCAACCCGCCGCGGATGGCGAAGGCCGCATCGACAGTCGGGGTATTGAGGTCGTTGCCGAGCAGGCCGTTGGTGCCGACACCCGCTCCACCGAACATGCTGACCGGGCAGGTCACCGCAACCGGGACGCCGGCCTGGTTCAGCAGCGCGGCGGAGGCGAGGTTGGAGCCCGACCGTTCCGGATCGGCAGGGTCGATGGGCATACGGTCGCGCGGAGACAGCACGACCATGGAGTCGGTCGCGGCAATTTCGTCGGGCAGGAGCCACGCCGAGGTCGGCTTGATCAGCACGCAGCCGACGCCAAGGTCGGTGGCGATCGAAAGGGCAGACCGGATGGAATCGACATCGGACGCGGCGCCGATGCGGCCGCCGCCAAAGGGATTGAAGCCGCCGCCGGCGAGCGTCAGCCAAAGGCGCGCCTTGCCGTTCAGCACTTCGAGGATCTTCTCGGTGCCGGCGGGGGCCTTGGGGGCCTTGGCCTGGGGGTCGTCGGCCTTCTTGGCGAGGAAGTCCTCGAGCGCGCTCTTGTGCTCCTTGGCCTGTTTGACGAGGTCGCGGAACTTCTCGCGGTCGGCGGCCGAAAGCTGCGCGCTCATGCCGAGCACCGTGCCTTCCTGCAGGACCATGTCCTCGACCTTGCCGTAAGCGAGTTTCACGACTGCGCCGTCACCTGCTGGCACCGAGCCGCCGCGGGGGGCGCTGGCGAGGAACGACGTGATGCCCGCTGCGAGGCCTTGCTTGATCTCGGGGTCGAAGGGATTGCACGAATCGATCCACGGCGCGCCGCGGCCAGCGCCCATGCCGGATCCGTAGACGCAGACGAAGCCCGGGCTGACGGACTTGCCCTTGGCGTCGATCACCGTCGTGCCTTCGGGCAACTCGATGCGATGGCCGACGGCGAGGATCTTGTTGTCGCCGACGAGCACCGTAGCGCCGGTGATGCGCTGGCCGGTCCCGAGGTAGACGTCGCCGCCGACGATGGCGAGGTGCGACTTCGGCTTGTCGCTCGGTTGCTCCTCGGCCTTGGTTTCGGCTGTGGCCGGCGCCGTTTCCTGGCCTTGGCCGCCGCGATTGAAACGGCCGCGTCGTTGGGCCTCGAGGTCGACGGTCAGCAGCGCGGTGGCTGCGAGGACAGCGAAGTAGTGGAGTTGCATCGTCAGGATCCTCATCGGGCCGCGGTGTCGTCTTGGACCTTCTGGCCTTCGAGCCAGACCGAGCGAAGCTCGCTCGCAGGGTCGAGTGGATCGCCCGAGAACAGCAGGAGGTTCGCTTTCTTGCCGACCTCGAGCGTGCCGACCGATGCATCGACGCCGAGCGCTTTGCTCGGCACCACGGTGACGCCAGCGAGCGCCGCGTCGCGTGGGAAGCCGTGGCGGACCAGTTCCATCAAGCGCACGAATGCGATGCGGACGCGGGCGGGGGCGTCGCCGAGCACGAAGCCGACTTCGATGCCGGCGTCGTGCAGCGTCTTGCACGGGTTGGTGACGAAGCGGCTGCGCGGCAGCGTGCTGAGGCTCGGCGGCACCAGCACGATCGACTTCATCGCCTTCAGTTCTTCCACCACGAGATCGAGCGAACCGGCCTGCGGATCGAAGGCCTCGGCGCAGATTGCGCGCGGAAACGCGAGTTCCTTGCCGACTGCATGCGTCCAGTGCAGCAAGTCCGCGCCGGAGCCGACCTGCACGATCGCCTTGCGCTTGCCTTCGAGCAGATCGGCGAGGACTTCGACGTTGGGATCCTTCTTCTCCTCGGGCTTCTGCTGCGCCTGCGGTTCTTGGGCGGGCTGCTGCGCCTTGTCGCCTTCGGGCTTCTTCTCCTCCGGCTTCGGCGGATCCTGTGGCTTGGGCTGCTCTGGCTTGGGCGCATCGCCGGGCTTTTGCGGCTCCGGGGGCTTGCCCGCATCGGGTTTCTGCTGGGCGGGCTTCTGCTCGCCGGGTTTTTGTTCGCCCTGTGGGGCTTCCGGCTTCGGCGCTTCCTTCGGCGCCTTGCGCGCTTCGACCGCCTTCTTTGCGGCGTCGAAGGCGTCCTTCAGGATCTTCTTCACGCGCGAGTCGCGTTGCATTGCGACGAACACGAATGCGTCATCGTCTGTCGTGAGCGCCTCGAGCGTCTTGCCGTCGGGCTTCAGCAGCGCGCCAAAGCCCGGCAGGCCATCGCCGCTCGGCGTCAACGCCAGCGTCGTGACGCCAGCGCGAAGCATCTCGGCAAACACGTCCTGCTTGGGATCGAGGCGTTCGACGGCCTTCGTCGCCGCCGCGTTTTGCGCACCGCGGCCGCCGCTGTCGGGCGGTGGTGTCTGCGCACCGCGTCTGCCGCCACCGCGGCGCATCATGGCATCGAGCGGGTTGGCGGTGGGTTGCGGTGCAAAACCAGCGCGCGAGTGGGCACTGACGAGGCCCGGCATCAACGTGCCGCCGTTGCAATCGACGATGCGCGCGCCGGCGGGAGCAGTGGCGTCGGCGGCGACTGCGACGATCTTGCCGTTCTTGACGACGAGCGTGCCGCGTTCGATCAGCGCGCCCTTCATCGTCAGGATGCGCGCGTTGGTGAAGGCGGTCGGTCGGTTGTCTTGCGCAAGAAGCGGCGCAGCACAGAAAAGGACAGCCGCGGCGAGCGCGAGCGGCGCCCGGTTCCAGCGTGGGTTCGTTGCGTGCATCGGGATCACCAGGCGGGGCGAGCGGGGTTGCGGCGGTAGCAGATCGTGCCGTTCACGACGAACAGCTTGACGTGGTTGCGCGGATCGAGCGGGTCGCCGCTCCAGATCCCGAGGTCCGCGTCCTTGCCGACATCGAGCGAGCCGATGCGATGGTCGACGCCGAGGAATCGTGCGTTGTTGATCGTCAGCGCGCGCAGGCCGATCTCGTGCGGGAGTCCGAGGCGAACGCCCATCGCGGCTTGCAGCGGCAACTGTTCTTGCGGGATCACTGGCGAGTCGGTGTTGACCCCGATGCCGTCCTTGCCGACGCCTTGCACCTGATCGCGCCAACCGTCCTCGCCGTCGTGGTACCAATCCCACATCAGGCCGCTGATCTCGTTGTAGCGTGGATCGAAGTGGTAGACGCGCGGCCCGGCTGCGATCGGGAGACCAGCTTGGCGCATTTCTTGGCGCATGCGGAAGGCGTCGAACTCACCGTGCACGACGACCGTCCAGAGGCCGAGTTCGAGACGCAGTTCCTGCAACGTCTGCAGCACGACCTGGTAGATCTGCGTGTGGACCGACAGCGGGAACTCGTGCAGGAACAAGCCGCGCAAGAGGTCGAGAGTCGGATCGAACTGCGGCTTCTCGCTCTTGCCCTGCTGCCACGCGAGCATCGCTTCGTGGTAGCGCTTGCCGTCGAGCAAGGTCAGGCGGATGCCTTCGCTCATGCCCATCATGCCGGCGCCGAGGTCGCCCGAGCCGCGCTCAGGATTGCCGGCTTGCGCGATCTTGAGGCTGCCGGGAAACCGCACGAGCGCTTCTTCTGGAGAGCGCCCCCACGTCTTCGTCAGCGTGCCAAAGCCGCCCATGTTCGAGCCGGAGCCAGGGATGTAGAGCGCGGTCGACACGCCGCCGGCGCGCGCCATCTGCATCTGGTCGTGATCGAGCGTGATGAGATCGAGCGTGCGGAACTCGGGGTTGGTCGGGTGGACCGTGTCGTTCAGATCGAAGCTGGCGCTCGCGATGTGGCAGTGCGGCTCGACGAAGCCCGGCACGAGCCACGCGTCGCCGCAGTCGACGACTTCGTAGCCTTCGGGCACCACGATGTCCTGGCGGCGGCCGACCTGTTCGATCAGGCCGTTCCTCGTCACCACGACGCCGTCGTCGATCGGCGCCGAAGTGATCGGCACCACCTTCTTGGCCAAGAAGGCGTGGCCGGGACTCGGCAGTCCTCGCGGGCCCCACCTTGCGACTTGATGCTCCTTCTCGGACTTCGGTCGATTGGGCCGCCAGACGTCGAGCGTGTGGCCGGCGTCAGCAGGAATCGCGGCGTCGCCTTGTTGTGCGAGCAATGGCGTCGCGAACAGCGGCGCGAGCAGCACCGATGCGACGAGGATTGCGGACGGGACGGAGTGGGTGCGAGTCATTTCTGCGCCTGCAGGTTGTCGACAACGATCGCGCCATTGCAGGCGACGAGCAGCACGCGGCTCTGCGGCTCGAATGGGTCGCCTGAGAACACGACGAAGTCCGCATCCTTGCCGCGCTGCAAGGAACCGACGCGATCGTCGAGCTTGAATGCGCGCGCCGCGTGGCTGGTGATCGCCATCAGCGCCTGGTCCGGGGCCATGCCGTAGCGCACTGCATAGGCGGCGTGCAGCGGCAAGTGGCGCGAGCCGGCGCAATCGCCAGTGCCGAACACGACGGGCATGTCGAGATCGGAGAAGCGGGCCGCTGCGTTGACGATCGCGGCGCCGTCCTCGCGCACGACTTCGGGCTCGAGCAGCACGAAGGGCTTGTTGGCAGAGAGCTGCGGCTCATCGAGCAGGCCTTGCGCGTCCTGCAACACGAATGGGAGCTTCTCCTGTTCGAGCACGGCTAGCGCGGCCTTGATCGACGCGAGGCGCTGCGCCTTCACCACGATGGTTGCGCGGCCTTCGACGACTGCCCGCATCGGCTCTTGTGCATGGTCGATGTCGGGCTTCTTGGGCGCGTCGCTCGGCTCGTCGTCATCGGCGAGCTTGGCGGCCTTCATCGCGCCAGCGCCGGTGTCCTTGGAGATGCGCTTGGCTG
>SXPK01000191.1 GCA_005776365.1 Planctomycetia bacterium | reverse complement strand
TGGCGGACTCGCAGCTCACCGTCTACTCGCTTCACAATGACCCGGTGACGGGAGCCGAGCGCAAGCGCCTCCTGGCGACCACGGTCGGCAACCCAGATAACGTCAACGTCGGCGCGGCCCTCACTGGCGGCATCTGGAAGATCCGCTACGACCTCGACTTCATCCAGGCCGACACCAACCTGATCGACGTGGACAACTCGCCGATCGGCTTGCTCCAAAACGCACTCGCCAGGAACCCCCTGGACAACACGTTCCTGTTCCCGAACTGGGTCGCGGCGCACTCGACCCTCGACCCATTGGACGTCGACGAGATCAGCGAACTGACTGCTTCAGACCCAACGAACTTCGCCGACAACTTCCGCGTAATCAGCCCAATCACGCGCGAGATCCAGGCCGTGTCGGAACACAGCCGCGTCCTCAATCCCGGTGTCATCTCTCGTGACATCAACGGCAACGAGGCGACGAACGGCCAGTATCTGACCCCCGCCGGCATCGGCCACCCTGAGTTCGTCGAGATCGACCTCGGCGAGCTGACCACGGCCTACTCCTTCGAGGGCCTCAACTGGAACCTCGCGCGTCAGATCGGCCCGGGTGGCTTCGTCGACAACGATCTGGAGCAGTTCACGCCGCTTAGTCCGTTCCCTGCGTCCAACCTGAACCCGAGCACGCTCGGAACGGAAGGGCTGGTCAACGCTGCAGTTCTCGACGCGGTCATCGCTGCACGCATCACGACTTACACGACGACTGCCGTTGACGGCACGCCGGCGTGGGCAGCGCCGCTGTCGACCACAGTCACCGTTCCCGCCGGTCTCGCGATCCAAGCTGCGCCCCTTGCACGGCCGATCTCGCGTCCCCCGCTCGCAGCCTCGACGATCACGTTTGAACGCTCAGCGCGTGGCGACGGCATCGTCAACATCTTCGTCCAGGCCACGCCGGGCCTCTCGCTGACGGCGACCAACGGCCTCGGCCTCTCCGTGACGCTGACGGAGCCGGTGGCAGGCAGTTACTTCGCGCAGGCTTCCTTCCTCGCGGCGAACTACAGCAGCCAGTGGACGATCTTGTCGCCGCTCGATCCGACGATCCCGTCCGCTACGAGCTCGGCGGTCGACATGGTCGATGTCCGCGTCGCGACCTACTCGACGGTGACGCGAAACCTGCAGATCACCGCCACCTCGACCGACACGTTCCGTGGCGGGACGCTGCAGGCCTACGACGACAAGGGCGCGCTGCTCGGCACGCTCAACCGCGGTGGCCTGACGGTGCGCGCAACCTCGGTGCCGCCATCGATCACGGTGCGTTCGTCGAGCGGCGGCTCGGCCTCGCGGCCGGTGTCGGTGACGACCGTGCCGCGCACGGTTCGCTGATCCGCGGGCCTCTGCCGCGCGTCTGACAGAATCGAGCCGGAAGGGACCCCCTTCCGGCTCGAATCTTTTGTGGCCCCTGCTTTCTGCGCACCACGAGAACTGCACGGCTAACCTGGGCACTTCTCCCGCCGTGCCCCCCCTCCGTTACCCGCCGCTCTCGCCCGAAGACTCCGGCCTCGCGTCGCGTCTGCGTTCGTCGACTCGGTTCTTGCGCCTCGTCCACGTGCACTCATGCAAGACAACGCAAGAACTCGCGGCGCAGGACCCCAGCCGGGAGTGGATGATCTTTTGGTCGGATCACCAAGAAGCCGGTCGCGGTCGCCAGCAACGCACGTGGCACGACCAGCCTGGCCTCGATCTCGCCGCCACGTTTTCGATCCACGCCGAACTGGTCGAGCCAGTGGCGCTGGCTGTGGTCTTGCCGCTCTGTGTGCGCGACGCCATCGCACCGATGCTCGGCTCCGCTGGCTCGCAACTACGGCTCAAGTGGCCCAATGACGTGTTGCTCGGCGACAAGAAGATCGCCGGGGTCCTCATCGACGCTGACCAACTCCGTCCGGTCCGCTACCGAATCGGCATCGGCATCAACGTGAACAGCCAGTTGCTTCACCCAGACATCGCCAAGCTGGCGACGTCCATGCGCATTGCCACCGGCCAGCCTCATGCCCGCGGCGCCATCGTCGAATCGCTCGCTCGTTCGATGGACCGCATGGTGACAGGTCTCCAGCAAGGCCGCGCCACCGAGTTCGCAGAACGCTATGCCGAGGGGCTCGGCCTCATCGGCAGAAGGGTTGTCGTGCGCGCGGGGAACGTGGCAAGTGGCGTGCTCGAGTCCATGGATCTGACCGGACTTCGCCTTGACGACGGCAGGACCTTCTCACTGGCGCACGTCACGGAGCTTCGCGCCGAGTGATCGCCCCCTGCGGTCGCACCGCAATCAGCGGTGTTCGCGAATGGCTTCGAACATCCGGGACTCCCAAGCCACCACGCGCACTGGCGGCGGTCCAGAAACGAAGCGCGGCATCATTTCTCGATCCTGGTTCTCAGGCACCAGGATCGGATAGCCCCGCGCGAGCAACCAGGAGCACATGGCCAACCATGCCATCGGCACGTTGAGGTCAGGGAACGGCGCCATCCGGGCAAAGCGCCACATGATGCGGAAGCCCTGCCGGAGCGGATGGAGCCGATCAAAGGTCGTCGGCGCATCCGAGTAGCGATGCCCGTAGTCGAAGCGATCGAGCAGGCCATTCAGTTCTGACGGGCGCGGATGCTGGACATACAGCATCCCATCCCAGGGCTGGTCGATGCGGAGCGCGTTGTGGCGGAACCGCGGAAGCCCCCGCGTCATGGTCTTGAACAGCTCGACCAGGAACCAGCCGTCCGGCGCGCGGCCTTGGCTCGCACGGTCGCGCATCATCTCCAGCACGTCCACCAGTCCGAACAGCAGCTGGCTCTCCTGGCTGGCGGGCATCAGCCGCCGGCTGACTCCGGCCAGGATGTCGACCGCATCGCTTTCCTGCACCGCAAACCCGCGCAACCGCAGGAGCCCCGCCTGAAACGCAGCATCTGCGGGAGACGGGCGGAACAGCCGATCATGGTATAGATGTGCGCTCTGCAGCATTTTGTGCTCGGCGTCGTCATCCAGCTCCGCGATGCGCTGGACCAGCGCGAGGTCAAGGCGGTCTAGCAGCGAACCTGGCACACCTGCATCACTCATAGGCTTCTCAATCCGGGACCAAAGGCAAGGTAGCACATGATCGTCGAGGCTCCGGTGCCCGCAAAGCAGCCATGGTGGAAGCGCCCGCTGCGATTGGCGTTCTTCTTGCTAACTTTGCTCGCCGCGATTGCCATCCTCGCACCGTATGGCGTCGCGCTGTTGCTGGACAAGCGACTCGGGGAGGAGTTGACGCGCAAGTTCGGCGTGCCGTGTCGCTTCGAAACGATGCGCTTCGGTTGGCTTTCCGGCGTAACGGCGGAAGGCATCGAAATCGGCAATGCGAGCAGTTTTGACGCGTCGCATCCGGCTCTGCGCATCGCGGCTGCGCGCGTCGAGTGCAACGTGTCTCGCTTGTTCTCAGGCGAAATTGCACTCGCGATGGAGACGCAAGGCCTCGAGGCATTCGTCGATATCGATGCGCAGGGGAGGTCCAACTTCGCCGAACTCGTCGATGTGTATGTCAGCGACCCGCTGCTCGACGTCAGCACGAACCCACAACGCGATGCCGATGTCCACTTGGAGTGGAGCGCCGCTGAGCATGCACTGCCGCCTCAGTTCGACCGACTCAGCCTGCGCGTCTTGATCGCCGACTCGCGCTTCGAGTTCCGACGCAACGGCCAACTCCTCGAGGCATTGAGCTCGCTCGATTTCGCCATCGAGAAAGATGTTGGCTCGAGCCAGGTGCGCCTGCGGGTGGACGCGACCGCGACGCCGCTCGCCGAAGGCCAGCAGGATGCAACCCTGCGATTCGACGTGGAAGCCGATGCGCGGACGGGCTCCGGCTCGATGACGGCGCGCGTTGCCCACTGCGAGCTATCAAGGTGGAGTCCGCTCCTCGAGGCGACGCTGCCCAAAGGTGCCCTTTCTCCGTTCGCCGGCGTGATCAACGGTGTGCTGGAAGCACGCTTCGATCCGACGCGAAAGGTCGACGACCCGAACGTGACCACCACCGGCGACCTGACCGTGGACGCGCTGCGACTGGGCGGCACGGCACTCGCGGGTTTTGAACTGACTGCGGCGCACGGCGTGCTGCGTCCCACGGGTCGCTTCGCCTCCAGGCCGTTGCTGCGCGACCCTGTCTCCCTCGACACGGCGCTCGCGCGGTCGAGCCTCGACTTCGGCATCGAGGCCACCAACCTGACATTGGCCCGCAACGGCACGGCCGTCGATTCCTTCGCGGCCATCAAGGTCGCGGCAAACAAGTCGCTCGGCGCTCCGCGTCTGCGGGCTCTCGTCGAAGTCGTGGGGTCCCGTCCGAACGCGGACGGCAAGCCATCTTCGGTGCTCTGCACGGTCGAGTCGGACACGACGGCGAAGTTCACGCGCGGCGTCATCCAAGTGGATGGCGTCGACATCGCGCGCTACCGCCGCTTTGTCGCGTCGCAGTTCACGACTCAAGATCTCACGCATGCAGAAGGTCTGCTGTCCGGTCGCGTGGACTTCGAGGCGGACTTTGGCAGCGCGCGGCGAGTCGACCTCGACGGTGAGATCACGATCGAAGGCCCGCGTTTTTGCGGAGAGCTGCTCCAGGGCGCCGATGTCCACTCCCAACGGTTCGTCCTGAAGCCTTCGCTGCACGCGCTCCTGCCGGACATCGACGGCGTCGATCGGCTCGATCTGGGCAAGACTTCGCTCGATCTCGGGTTCGCGAGCCTTGCGAGCCTCGACGCCGAGACTCGTAAAGCGCGCAACATCGTCAACGGCGGGGCTTGCGCCTTTCGCGCTGACCTTCATGCCTTGGCAGAACTCGGCGGCCCCTTCGCGCCATTGGCGGGCACGACCGGCGAAGCCACCGGGCTGCTTCTGTTGCCGGAAGCCATGTTCGCGAGCGGCATCGGCGGCATCCTCACCCACCTGCGCGACCCGGCGAAGATCCGGGCCGAGGCCGAGCTACGCGGCCTTTCGTTCGCCTACCGAGGTTTCCAACTGATCGACGCGACCGCCAACGCGAAGCTCGCCGATGGCGTGCTGACCGTCGGCTCCGCCGATGGAACTCGCCTCAACGCCGGCCCGCTGCGATTCGATGTTCGCGCTGATACCAAGAAGCCGCAGATCCCGTTCGAGTTGTCTCTCACGTGGAAGGGCGGGGCAGTGGAGGGCGAGGCTGCAGGCCTGCTGCGATACGTCGTGCCGCTGTTGGCGGGCACTTCGGGAAAGGCCGCGGATTTCCGCAGCATTTGCGACCTGAACCTGAATCTCCAGGGACTGGCGCTGCGCGAAGGCGAAGAGAACGCATTGCAGTGGCTCGACCGCTGGACTGCGAACGGGGACATCACCCTCACGAACGGGCGCATCGTGCCTGCACATTCGATGCAGCAGCTGCTGGCGCTGCTCGACCAACCCAATGAGTTGGCTGTCGACCGCCTGGGTGGCACCTTTGCGCTGCAACGCGGCTCGATCACACATCGCGCGCTGAAGTGGATCAGCAAGGGACGGGACTACGGTCTATCGGGCACCGTGCGCCTCGATGGCGCCTTGGAACTCGCGCTCGACGTCAGCTCCGTCCTGCAGCAGCACAAGGACGGCCGCGCCATCGCGGGCTTCTTGGGCAAGGACCCGCTGACAGCCGCGCTCGGCGGAACAGTCGACGCACCCAAGTTTTCGCCGCCCGACTTCGGCAAGCTGCTGCAGCAAGCGCTGCAAGCGGCGCCGCGGCAGCTGCTGGAGCAACGGGGCCAGGACCTGCTGCAAAAGGGCCTCGACCGGTTGTTCGGCGACAAGAAGAAGAAGGACGAGTCGAAGAAGCAGCAGTGACGCGCCCGCCGCTCGCAGCCATCACCGCTCTCGGTATCGGTGCGACACTGGCGCGCAGCGTCCCTCCCAGCAGTGCCCGCTGACGCGAATCGTCGGCGGATACTGGTAGCGCTTGAACTCCGCAGCCTGGACTTTCGCGAACAAGTCCGCGACGCGTTCTCGCGCCATGCCCGTGCGCGACGCAACCTCGCCCACCGGCAACTCCTGTTCGACCAGCATCCGCAACACCGGGTCGAGTTCGGAGTAGGGCGGCAGGCTGTCCGTGTCGAGCTGGCCAGGGCGCAGCTCCGCGGACGGCGGCTTGTCGATCGAGTTCACCGGGATGCGGACTTCGACGCGATTGAGGAACCGGGCAAGCTCCCAAACTTCGGTCTTCCACAGGTCCGCGATCGGTGCGAGCGCGCCGCACGTGTCGCCGTAGAGCGTGCAATAGCCCACCGCGCACTCGCTCTTGTTGCCAGTGGTCAAGACCGCATGGCCGCGCTTGTTGGAGAAGGCCATCAAGGTGGCGCCGCGAACGCGCGACTGCAGGTTCTCCTCAGCGAGCCCCGTCGATCCGCCAGTGAAGACATGGGCCAGCGATTTCTCGAATGCCGAGTGCACCGGCTCGATCGGAATCACGTGAAACTCGATGCCAAGGTTGCTGGCGAGTTCGCGGGCGTCCGTGACGCTGTGGTGGCTGCTGAATCGCGAGGGCATGGCGATGCCCGCGACGTTCTCCTTGCCGAGCGCGTCCACAGCGAGCGCGGCGACGACTGCGGAGTCGATGCCGCCCGACAGACCGAGCACTGCCTTCTGGAGGCCGAACTTCTGCGCGTGGTCCCGCACGCCCTGCACGATCGCGCGCCAGTGCATTTCGGGCGCTGGGCGTTCGACGAGCTGCTCGCTCCAGTCGAGATGCTGCTTCGTGTCGATCACGTGCATCGCCTCTTCCCACTGCACCGGCACGAACGCGAAGCCGTTCCGCGAAACAGCCAGCGTGCCGCCGTCGAACTGCAACGTGATGTTTCCGCCCACGAGGTTGGCATAGAGCATCGGCACGCCGTGCCGACGCGCGGCGAATGCGACCATGCGACCGCGGAAAGCGTCCTTGCCGAGGTTCCAGGGCGAGGCGCTGATGTTGACGACGAACTCGGCGCCGGCGCGAACGACTTCTTGCACCGGATCGATCGGATACTGCCGCTCGGCAAAGAACTCCTCGTCGTTCCATCCGTCCTCGCAGATGACGACGCCGATGCGCGTTCCGGCGTGCTCCACGATGTTCTTCGCTGGCTCGCGCCACGGCTCGAAGTAGCGCCCTTCGTCAAACACGTCGTAGGTCGGCAGCAGGCTCTTGCGCGCGACGATGCGTGCCTTGCCGCCTTGCAGCCAAACCGCTGCGTTGTGCAAGGGACGACCACCGGTGGCGCGAGCGTGCTTGTTCTCTGCGACACAGCCCATCAGCACCGGCAGGTCGTGCGGCACCGCCTCGGCGAGGCTCGCCAACGCGCGATCGTGAGCGCGCAAGAACTCGGGCCGCACCAGCAAGTCCTCCGGCGGATAACCGCAAAGGGCCAGTTCTGGGAACACTGCCAGTTCCGCCCCCTGCGCCTTAGCGCGCTGCGCAAACGCGACGATGCGCGCGCTATTGCCGGCAAGGTCGCCGACGGTCGTATCGATCTGGCAAAGCGCGACGCGCATCGTTGGCTCCGTTCAGCGAACCTCGAGAGGAAGGCTGAACTCGATCGTCTCGCGTTCCCCATCCACCTCTTCGACGGAGTCCGCACCGAGCGCGCGGAGTCGGTCCACCACGGCGGCCACGCTGCTCTCCGGCGTGCTCGCGCCCGAGGTGATGCCGACCGATTGTTTGCCCGCGAGCCACCCCGGCTCGATCTCGCTCGCCTGCAACACCAGGTATGCAGGCACGCCAGAGTCCGCGCCGATTTCGCGCAGGCGGTTGCTGTTGCTGCTCATCTTGTCACCGATGACGAGCCAGACGTCGACCTTGCCGCGCTGCGCTTTCACCGCCATCTGACGGTTCGTGGTCGCGTA
>SXPK01000190.1 GCA_005776365.1 Planctomycetia bacterium | reverse complement strand
GGTCGTGGAACGTCCTGCGTCGGTGGTCAAAGAACTGGTCGAGAACGCGCTCGACGCCGGCGCAACGAAGCTTCGCATCGAGATCCAAGGCGGGGGCGCGGCCTTGGTGCGGATCACCGATGATGGCTCTGGATTCCTGCCGGAAGACTTGCCGCTCGCGTTCGCGAGCCACGCCACGAGCAAGCTCAGCGCGCTCTCGGACCTCGACCACATCGCGAGCCTCGGTTTCCGTGGTGAGGCGCTAGCGTCGATTGGTTCCGTGGCGCGATGTTCGATCAAGTCGCGGCGTCACGACAGCGAGGAGGGCTGGGAGATTCACTGCGATGCCGGCGTCGAGACTCCACCGCAACCGTGCGGCTGCCCACCGGGCACGCAGATCGAAGTGCGTGAACTATTCCATGCGCTGCCGGCGCGGCGACGCTTCCTGAAGTCGACGGCAGCGGAGAAGGCCCGCATCGAAGAGATGTTGTGCGAGATTGCCCTGCCACGAACCGACGTCGACTGGACGTTCGTGAGCGACGGCAAGGAATGCCTGCGCTTGCCCGCTGGACAGTCCCTGACCGAGCGGTTTGCGTCGTGCTTTTCGCGCGATCTGGCGCGCGGCCTGCTGCCAGTCGAGCGACGGACCAACGGCATGACGATCGAAGGGCTCTGCGGCGAGCCGGATCTCGCACGCCGTGACTCCAAACTGGAGTTGCTCTACGTGAATGGTCGCCGTGCAAGTGAACGCACCGCGACCTTCGCTGTTCGGCAGGCCTACAAGGAGTTCACCATGGGTGGGCGCTATCCGATCTACGCGCTGCTCGTGTCGATGCCGCCCGATCAGGTCGACGTGAATGTCCACCCCCGTAAGGCCGAGGTTCGATTCCTCGAGTCGCGTCGGGTCGCCGGCAGCTTGCATGAAGCGGTGCGCGCAGCGCTCCTTTTGCGGACGGCGGCTGCGGGCGCCAGTTCGATCGCGGCGGCCGACGCGCGACCGGGCGGCATCGTCATCGCCCCGGACAAGCCGCGCGCGCAATCGGGATTCCCCGCCGCGATGCCGTCGCTGTTTGCACCGAAGGCGCCTTCTTCGCCGCCGCCGATCCTGGTGCGCGACCGCCGCGAGGAGGCGACTGAGCCGGCGCGCGACTTGCGACAGAACCCATTCGTCGGCGCAGCGGGCGGCGCAATGCGGTTCTTGCAGGCGCACGACCTCTACATCGTGCTGCAGCACGGCGATGGCGTCATGGTCGTCGACCAGCACGCGCTGCACGAGCGCGTGGTCTACGAGCGATTGCGCGAGCAGCATCGCGCTCGCAAGGTGCAAGTGCAGCGCTTGCTCGCGCCGTGCGCCGTCGAAGTGACGCCTAGCGAGAAGGCATGGCTGCTCGAAGCTCGCGCAGCCCTGCTCCGCGGCGGCCTCGACGTCGATGACTTCGGCCCCACCAGCGTCGCGGTGCACGCGGTTCCTGCGGTGTTTCATCGCGCAGATCCCGGCCGCCTGCTGCGCGCCGTGCTGCCGCTCGACGCCGAAGATGATCCCGGTGCGCGCCTCGAGGAGCAGCTCGTCGAGCGCTTTCACAGCATGGCATGCCGTTCTGCGGTGATGAGCGGCGACCGTCTCAACGAAGCCGAGATCGAAGCGCTGCTGCGCGAGGCCGCGACACTGGAACACCCGCACAACTGTCCGCACGGGCGACCGACGGTGCTGACGTTCACCGGCCCGGAGCTCGAGCGCTACTTCCGCCGCCGCTGCTGAGGCAAGCGGTTCCGCAGCAGCCCGTTCTAGAACGCATGCTGCCTGCGAGCCTTTGATCCGTGCCGATCTCTGCGCCGGGCGAAAGCGTCGAATCCCTGGATTCGACTCCGTTCGCACTCTTTGCTGTCGCCCCGGCTGCCGCGCACGTTACGACCCAGCCGGCTCAGCCTTTCTTGGCGGCCTTCTTTTTCGCGCCCGCTTTCGCGGCCGGCTTCGTCTTCTTCGTCGGCTTCGCTTTGGTTGCTGCGGTCGTTCTCGCTGCGCGTGTCGAGGCTGGCTTGCCGGTGCGCGGGTCGAGGCAGCCCTCATACCAGGCGACGAATTTCTTCAACGGCATCCGCTTCACGGCCTCCGCGACGACGTCGAGCGGGACGCTCTCGAGGTTCTGGAAGCGAATGCAGCACTTGCCCATGTCGAGCTTCCGGCCGTCCTTCGTCCACTGCGTGCGGATCCACTGATCTTCTGCCGTGCCGCCATAGGTCCAGAACAGGTAGAGCGACATGTGTCCCTTCTGGCTCGCGAGTCCGGCGTAGGGCAGCGGCTGCTTGGGGTTGCAGTGGTAGCCCTGAGGGAACACTCGATGCGGGATGAACCAGCCGATCATGCCGTAGCTCATGCCTTCTTCGATGTCCGTGTCGAGGTGGCGACGAAACGCATCGCGAACGGCGGCGACCGCGCGGCGGCGGTCCTCTGGCAGCGACTTCAAGTAGTCTGCAACGGTTGCGGCTTTGGACTGCATGGGTGGGATCTTGTTCCTTGATCAGGCCTGCATGTTCGCGACGTAGTCGTCGATCATGCGCAAGAAGTCTTGCGCCAACGTCGGACCTTCCAACGTCGCGACATGTCTGCCATCGCGGTAGACGGGCGCGCGCGGCGCTTCACCCGTGCCGGGCAGCGAGATGCCGAGATGCGCAGCCTTGCTCTCGCCGGGGCCGTTGACGACGCAGCCCATGACTGCCACCTGCAACTCGGCGGCGCGCGGTTTTGACATCTTCCACTCGGGCATCTTCGCGTGCAAGTGCTTCTCGACCTGCTGACTCAGCTCCTGGAAGTAGCTCGAGGTCGTGCGACCGCAGCCAGGGCACGCGGTCACCTGTGGCAAGAAGGGGCGGATGTCGAGCGTCTGCAGGATCTGCTGCGCGACGCGGACTTCTTGCGTGCGCGAACTGCCGGGCTCGGGCGTCAAGGACACGCGGAT
>SXPK01000189.1 GCA_005776365.1 Planctomycetia bacterium | reverse complement strand
TGTTCGCCGACGAACCTACCGGCAACCTGGATCGCAAGGCGGCCAAGGCAACGATGGAGTTGCTGCGCCGGTTGGTCGACGAGTTCGGCAAGACGCTCGTGATGGTCACGCATGATTCCGCGGCAGCATCAGCCGCAGACCGCGTCGTGCACCTCGACAAGGGGCAGATCGTCGCAGGGACGAACGATGCGTGAACTGCTCGCGTTTCTGCCTTATGCGATTCGCACGTCGCTGCGAGCTCGCATGCGCTCCATCCTGACGCTGCTCGGCGCGGCGTTGGCGATGGCGTTGTTCGCGTTCGTGCGCACGGTCGACGACGGCGTTCAACAACTGGCGTCGCGAGCCGACCAGCCGGTCCTCGTCGTGTTCCAGGACAGCCGCTTCTGTCCGCTGACCTCCGAGTTGCCGCTGCGCTACGAACGGTCGATTCAGAGCGTGCCCGGAGTCGCGGCCGTGTTGCCGACCTTGGTGTTCATCAACTCCTGCCGTTCCAACTTGGACCTCGTCACGCTGCATGGCGTCGAGTCGAAGGACCTGGAGAACCTCTACCCGCTGGAGTTCTTGGCTGGCAGTGCCGGGCAATGGAAGAGCCAGTCCGATGGCGCGCTGGTCGGCGAGCGACTCGCTGCACGGCGCGGCATCCAAGTTGGGCAGCGCGTGCGCCTTGGTGAGATCGACGTGCAGGTGTCCGGCATCGTGCGCAGTGACACCGCCGGAGTGGCCAACCTCGCGTTCGTGCATCTCGACCTGCTCGGACTCGCCCGCAAGCGTCTTGGCACGGCCACGCAGTTTTTGGTCAAGGTGCAGGATGGCGCCGACGTCGAGCAGATCGCGCAGGCGATCGACGCGAAGTTCCGCACCGACGAGGCACGCACCGACACGAAGAGCATGCAGGCATTCGTCGCCGCCGCGATTGCCGAGGTCGCGCAGGTGGTCGACTTCGCGCGGTGGCTCGGCTACCTCGCGGTGCTCGTCGTCGCCCTGGTGCTGGCAAACACGGTGTTCATCAGTGCGCAGGCTCGCTCGTCGGAGATGGGCGTCCTCGAGACCGTCGGGTTGACGAAGCCAAAGCTCATGGCGCTGATAGCTTGCGAAGGCATCGGCCTTGGGCTCGTCGGCGGCATGCTCGGCACCGCAGTCGTGCTTGCGCTGTTGTGGGTTTGGCCGGTCACGCTCGGAGTGGAGGGCTACGGCATCGACCTCAGCCCAGGCTTCGCCACCGTCGGCTATTCGCTATTGGCGGCGTTGGTGACTGGCACGCTCGCTTCACTGCCTCCCGCGATTGCCGTGGCCCGGCGGCCGCTCTACCTCGGGGTGAAGGACGAATGACGCTCCTCCCCATGGGCTATGTGCTGCGCAACATCCTGCGTCGCCGCGCCCGCAGTTGCATCACGATCGCCGGGCTCGCCGCGACCACCATGCTGGTGATCGCGATGCAGTCCTTTGCCACTGGCATGACCGAGGCGGGCAAGGCCGGCGCGCGCGACGATGTCGTGCTGCTGCTCGGAGTCTCCTCCGAAGTCGATCTCGTCCGATCGGTCGTGCCGCGCGGCAGCGCCGAAGTTGCCGCCGCCTCGGTGCCTGGTGTATTCACGGCGGCGAACGGCCAGCGCGCTGCCTCGGTCGAACTGCACATCGCCTCGCGCCGCGGCGATCAGGTCGGGCTGCTTCGCGGCGTCACGCCTGCGGCCTACCTGGTTCACACGCGCGTGATGGTCGTCGAAGGACGTGAGCCGCGCGAACCGTTCGAGCTGATGGTCGGTGGACTTGCTGCCGCACGCATGGGGCTGTCAGCCGAGGCGATGCAGGTGGGCAAGGCCATCGAACTGGAACGGCGCGAGTTCAAGATCGTTGGTCGGTTCGCCGCGCCGGGGACGGTCTATGAAGCCGAAATGTGGGGTCGCCTGCCCGACATCATGCTGGCGACCAAGCGCGAGGACGTTTCGTGCGTCGTGCTACGTCTCGCTGACAAGAACAACCTCGCCGACGTGAAGTTGTTCGCTGGGCGGCGACTCGACCTGGAGATCGCGGCGATCCCCGAGACCGAGATCATGCAGGCCTTGGCGAGCAGCCTCGAACCGATTGCGGCGCTGGCTCGCTGGATGGCGGTGCTCGCCGTGATCGCGGGCGCGTTCGCGTGCGCCAACACGATGTTTGCCGCCGTGCTGGCACGCACCAAGGAACTGGCCACGCTGCGTTCGATCGGCTACTCGCCGCCATCGCTGGCGGTCTCGATCGTGCTGGAGGGCGTGTTCGTCGCTTTTGCCGGCGGTGCGGTTGGAGTCCTGCTTGCCTTGCTCGTCGGCGACGTTTCGCTGCGCTACCCGATGGGAGCCTTGCGACTCGACCCTGATCTGGCAAGTCGGCTCGTCGGCTTGCTGGCCGCACTTGCATCCGGTCTGCTCGGAGGCATCGTGCCTGCCGTGCGCGCTGTTCGCATTCCCCTTGTCGAAGCCATTGGAGGTCGCTCATGAAACTGTCGTATGCGTTGGTGTGCCTGTCGTTCGCCGCTCTGACTGGCTGCGGTGGGGGCTCTGATGTGCAACAACCGGCTCCAACACCAGCAGTCGCCTCCGAACTCGCCAAGCATGCGCTTGCAACGAAGCCCGCAGGTGCGGTTTCGGTGCTGGATGCGCGCAAGACAGGTGCGGCGGACGTGGCGACGGTGACTGGGCGCATCGCCAACCTCGTTCCCGGGCTCGCGGTATTCACCTTGATGGACACGTCGCTGCCCTACTGCGGTGAGACCAACAAGGATGATGGCTGCAAGACTCCTTGGGATTACTGCTGCGAGAGCAAGGACACCCGCACGGCGAACAGCCTGTTGGTCGAGGTGCGCGACGGCGCCGGCAAGCCAATCGCCGGTTCGAGCAGCGATCTGCGGTTGTTGGACGCAGTCACCGTGGTCGGCAAGCTGACGAAGGACGAGCACGGCAACCATGTGTTGTTGGCGACGGGTTGGCATCGTGATGCGCGCCCCGAGTTGCCGGCGGATGTGCGCTGGCCGAACTGAGTCGAGAGAACTGGTCTGGCTCAACTGGTCTGGCCCAACTGGTCTGGCAGAGTTGGCTCGACAGAAGTGGGTGCCGACTCCATCTGTGGCGTGTTGCAGTGGGTTCGCCAGCAGATCGCCGCGTCTGCCTGACATGAAGCCGCGTTGCCAGGCTGGCTCTTGCCCGTGCGTGCGCTTGCTGCGTTCTGAGCGCGCCGCGATGCACGAGGCATGGAGCCTGATTGGTGCCATGCGGGCTTGCGCTTCTGCAACGGTCTGACGGTGGGCAGGACGGAGGTTTCCTCTTTCGCGCGGGGGAGCTTTGCCTAGCCTGTTCGCCCCT
>SXPK01000188.1 GCA_005776365.1 Planctomycetia bacterium | reverse complement strand
GGGCGTGCTCGGCATGCCGCACGCGCAGATGGCTGACACGTTCGACGCATGGAACCATGGCGTGCTCGAGTCCTTTCTCATCGAGATCACGAGCCGGATCCTGCGCGAGCCGGATCCCAATGGCGGCTTGCCGTTGGTCGAGAAGATCGTCGACAAGGCTGGCCAGAAGGGCACCGGCCAATGGACGGCGGAGCTCGCGCTGCGCCATGGCGTACCGGCGCCGACGATTCGCGCCGCCGTCGAGGCGCGCGGTCTGTCCTCGATGCGCGACCTTCGCATCGAGGCAAGCAAGAAGCTACGCGGTCCATCGGCGACTCGGGTGTCCGACCCGTCGCTCGTCGACGCAGTGCGCGACGCGCTCTACTGCAGCAAGATCTGCAGCTACGCGCAGGGCCTCGATCTGCTGGCGACCGTCGATCGCGAGAAGGGCTGGGGCATCGACCTCTCCGAAGTCGCGCGCATCTGGAAGGGTGGCTGCATCATCCGCGCGCGATTCCTGCAGCGCATCCAACAGGCCTACGGCAAGGGCAAGAAGCTCGCCAACCTGCTGCTCGACGACGAGCTCGGGGGCTTCCTTGTCGCCCATCAAGCCGCGTGGCGCCGCGTCGTCGCGCTTGGCGCCGAGCACGGCGTGCCTATGCTCGCGATGGCAGGCAGCCTCTCCTACTTCGACTCGTTCCGCCGCGCGCGGCTGCCGCAAAACCTGACGCAGGCGCAGCGCGACTTCTTCGGCAGCCACACGTTTGAGCGCACGGACGGCACGCCGGGCGTGTTCGTGCACCACGACTGGCGCAGCTAGCGCCGGAACCGCGCACGATCACGCCGCGATTTCGCGACCAGGTCGAGATGGTCGCCGGGGACAGTGCAGCGCCGGTTGTTGCCAGCGAGAGTTTCCGGCTCGCCATTCGAACCCGCCGTCCTACGCAGCAGCAGTTGCGCAGGGGCCGCGTCACTTCGTCCTGTACACCTCGACGCCCTTCTGTTGCTTGTTCATCACGTTCTTCTTCAGCCAATCAACCTGGCTGCCGCGGTTCTGGACGTTGGCGTTGAAGTTGTTGTCGAGGGCCTGGAACTCCTTGCCGGCCTTCCGACTCTCATCCCGGACTTGCTCCATCTGCTGCTGTGCCTGCGGCAAGTTGGCGACGAGCGCCGCCTGGTGTTCGCCCGCGCCACGATAGAACGCGTAGTGGTCGCCGAGCGACGCAAGGACCGTGGCGCGACCAACGAGGCCGTCGCCGGATGCGACACCGCGCAGATCGGTCTCGGAAGCCTGGAGCAGGCCATCGTTGCTACCGACGATCTTCACGTGTGCGCCAGCGACATAGCCGTCGCCGCGACGCACGTTGACCCGAACGTGACCGTTGTCGAACTGCTCCTGCGCCTCGATGCGGATGTCGGTGACGAGCGCCATGCCCGTGGCGACGCGATCGCCGCTGCGCAGCACACAAAGGTAGGCGCCTGGCGCCGTCAGCAAGAGGTCCACCTTCTTCGATTGGTTCGCGTAGTCGCGACCCTTGCCAAGTTCCACATCCAAGCTGCGCATCGGCGCGATGCCGTGCAGCTTGATGCCGCGGATGTCCTCGAGCGACTTCTGCATGAGGTAGAGGCGCACGAGGTCGACCTTGAACACCTGCAGTTGCGCGCGCTCGACGTTGCGGAACGTGATCGCAACCTCGGTCGCCCCACCGACCGCAAACGTCGTCACTTCGTCGAGCGAGAGGACTTTCTGGCGGAAGTATTCCGCTGCTTCGACCGCGTCGCCAAATCGGTCTTTCACCTGATCGTAGGCGATCAACGCCTTCTCCGGTTCGCCGCGCGCATGCCAGATCTGGCCTTGCAGGTAGACTGCGTGCCACTTGCTCTCGCTCTCGACGCGGCCACCGCCGCGTTGTCGGAAGGTGCCGGTCGCGACCTTCTGCAAGGCCTCGAACGCGGCGTCGTGACGACCGAGCGCGAACTGGGCGTAGCCCACCGTGTAGAGCTGCTCGTCCTCGAAGGGGCTGTCCGGGTAGCGCGCGAGCGCCGCAGTCGCAACTGCGAGCGCGCCTTCGAGGTCCTTGCCCTCGAGCAACGTCGTCGCCCAGGCAAACGACACTTCGTCCGCGAGCGGATCGTCGGGGTAGAGCACGAGGAACTCGCGCATCTGCGCAACGGCGCGGCGGCGTAGATCCGCCACGGAGCCGATGCGATCGTCGATCGGCTGCAGTGGATCGCGCTCTGCTGCGGTGCCCGCCAGTTGCTGCGCGATGCCGTAGCGCGACGTGCGCATGGTCGGCAGGTCTGGATATGCGAGTAGCAGCCGCTCGAGGAAAGCGATGGAAGCCTTGTGCTCCTGCAGTTCCTGCAACGTCGTCGCCACGGCAGCGTCCTTCAAGAACGACGCTTCCTCAGTGCCGCGGAACACCAGCAACGCCGATTCGAACTCGCCCAAGTCGAAGTAGGCGCGGCCGACGCCGAGGATCTTGTCGAACGGGATCACGAGATCCGGCTGGCGGTCCTTGAGTTCTTCGAAGAACCGCACGACCTGCTTGCCGTCCCCGCGTTCGATGCCGAGGTAGAGCAGCATGCGGGCGCAGTCGGCTGCAACATCGTCGCGCAAGCGGTAGTCGGCGCGATTCCAATCCGCGACCAACAGAGCGAGCCGTTCTTGCGCGCTGGCGACCGCCGCCGCGCGTTCGGACTCAACACGCGACTCTGCGGTTGCCGCATCGAAGTCGGCTTTGCCCAGCGCATAGAGTTCGTCGGGCGTCAGCTTGTAGGCGTCGCGCTCACCGGCGCCACGCGGATGCACGCGCAGCGACTGTGGCTTGCCCATGGCGCGAACTTCGGGACGCAGCGCCGCGTAAACGATCGTCGGCAATGCCCGGAACACGCCGACGTGTCTCGCCTGCAACTCGTAAGAAACCGAGCCATGCTCCGAACCCTCGGGGAAATAGAAGACGATGCGGTCGCCGACGACCTCGACATGGTCGTAGCCACCCTGGATCGAGTCCTTCGGCACCGAACAGCCGGCCGGCAACGGCTCCTCGACCACGATCGGCGTGCCGCGCATCCGCTCCGATCCTTGGCGTAGCGCATACGTGGTCTCGACGCGCAACGTCTCGCCGACGCCGAGTTGCGTCACCTCGTTGGTGAAGCCAGGGATGTTCTTGCCCTGCACGACGCTGAAGCCAGAAGGCACGTTCTTGCCGTCGCGGCGCATCGGCGAAGCACGGTAGCGGCGCAGCACACTGGCCTGCGCGCCGTCGCCTTGTGCGTCAGGAAAGCCCTTCGCGAAGCCCGCGAGCGTGACCGCGAAGAATGCTTCGCCACCGCCCTCGACCTTCAACTGCACCACGTTCTCCTTTGGCTTCAGCCACGCTGCGGGAACGACGAAGGCGCCGGCGACCGCTTGCGGCGTCTGCTGCCCGGTTGCGAGATCGTGGCCGTTCACCACAACCGTCACCGAAGTCGCGCGTGGGGCGCCCGCGGAGGATCGCTCGGCAAACGCGATCGCGGCGATCGCAGCGGCCGTCGCCTCGGGCGTCGCCCACGCGGCGCCCATACGCGCCTCGCGGACGGCGAGCAGCGCCTTCTCGCCGAGCGCATCGCGTGGATCGCTGGCGAGCAGGGCACGCGCGCACAGCGCAACCGTTTCGGGGCCTTGCTGGCCGAGTGACGAAGCAGGGAGCGCGCTCCGAAGCGTCGTGAGCGCCTCGGCCGCGAGTTCGGGCCGACTCTGCGCTTGCCATGCTAGAGCAAGCCTGGCGAGGCCGTCCGGCCGCAGCGAGCCACGAGCACGGTGCAGCGCGTTCAAGGCCTCGAAGCGCGCGCGGTCGACGCTTGCGAGCGCCCAGAGCATGTCGGCGCGAGCCTCGTTATCGGGCGTGCGCAGCCATCCGAGCAAAGCCTCCGCGGCGCGGTTCTGCGGATCGACGGCCTCGACCATTCCGCGGCGCGCAGCCAACGCGAAGAACCGAAGCGCCTGTCCCGTCGATCGCCAGTCGATGGCGCGCCTGCCGGTCCACGAGAACGCGCCGCCGTCTTGTTGCTGTCGCGTCAGCGACTGCAGCGTCGACGAGGCAACTGCGAGCAACCGGTCGCGATCCCCTGGCAACGCGCCGTTCGTGGCCTCGAGGTAGTCGAGCGCGAGCAGGGCAGCCAGACCATGGCTCGCGGCACCCAGGTTGGTAGGCAGCGACTGCACGCAGTTGCGCAGCACGAAGCCCTCGCCCAGCGCGGCGCGAACGAGGTCGCGGCCAAGGTCGCCACCGAGTTCCACCACCATGCGCAACGACGCGTAGTCGGCGCCATCCGGCAGCGACAACTCGCGCATCGCGCGATCCCGCGTGCGACCCGACCATGCGGACATGCGCTCGGCGCCGAAGGGCTGCACGAGCACGTCGCGCACCATGGCATCGATGCGATCGCCGAACGTCCCCTTCGCAGTCATCCGGACGATGCCGGGCTCGGTCGCTGTGAAGGCGAACGCAGACTCGGACTCTTGGCTCTTACCGAGCGACGTCGGCGACCGCTCGACGCGCGAGGTCTCGCCGACACGCAACGAGAGTTCCAGTTCGCCCTCGATCGATTCGTCGGACAAGTTGTGCGCTCGAACCGCGTACGAAGCCTCGTCCCCTTCGGTCAACGCAATCGGACCGACGAGTTCAACCTGGAGATCCTGCTGCGTCTTGGTGCCAGACTTGCCCTCGCCGACCCACGTGTCGGCAGTGACCGAGCGCGCGAGAATGCGCCAGCACGTGGTCGTGTCGGGCATGCGAATGACGGTGCGCGCGACGCCATTCTCGTCCGTCACGAGCGACGGGATCCACGCCGCAGTCTCGCGGAAGTCAACGCGCGGAACGCCGCCGAGAGCCTGACCCATGAAGTCGATCCCAACTCCGGCCATCGTCTCGACACCAAGCGACAGGTAACGGTAGTTGCCAGCCTTCGTCGCGGACTGCGGCATGGCGTCGGCTTGAACCTGACCCAGCGCGCGCCGCTGCCCAAGGGACTGTGCAGCAAACTGCCGCCCAAGAGAATCTCTCAGGCCCCTGCCCGCCGTGATCTGCGCCCTGCCGCTGCTGTCGAGGCTTTGCGTCCCGCCCCTATCGGTCTCGCCCAATGCAAGCTGGTCGGCGCCAGCGGCTTGGTCGTTCCGCGCATCGTGCACCACAAATCCGGCAGCAGGCTCACCGCCCGCTTCGTTGGCTGCCCGCAGTCGCACTTCCTCATGGAGCAGCGCTGCATTCACTCGCTGCCCGTGGCCCTCGTAGGCCCAGGTGCAACTCGAAGCCGTGCGGAACGATGTCTGGCGGGCGCGGCCCCAGAATCGCTCGCTGATCGCCGCTCCATCGCCAGCCTCGACCGCGAGCAGGCTCTCGTCGACGACCGCGATCGCGACTTCGGCGCGCACGGGGCGACCTTGCGGATCACGAACTCGCACCACGACCTCCATCTCCTCCTGCGGCCGCTTCACTTTCGGCGCCTCTACCTCGACGCGCAACTCGCGGCGCACGAGGAAGGGCCGCTCTGCCGTGTGCAGGTCCTTGCCGGCCACGATCGCAACCGCGAACGCGAAGTTCGGCGCGTGCTCTGGCTGCATCGGCAGATCGATCGCCGACTCGCCGTCCTCGATCATCCGAGGCTCGCACTGCAGGATGCCATCGCCCTGCCACGTGAGCAGCGCGAGACGTCGCCCGGCGCGGTTCACGACGCGCACTCGCGCGGTCTCGCCGACGGACCAGGACTCTCGGTCTGCGAGCAACCGCAACTTCTGTTCATCATCGGCGCCGCTGATGGTGAACTGCGCGTGCGCCGTGACCACTCCGCCGAATCGGTCCTTGCACACCGCGCGAAGCCGCGTGTCGCCGCCGCGATCCGAGGCAAAGGTGGCAAGCGCAACGCCGTCGCTGCCCGACTGGACTTCTTTGCGCGCGACCTCCGCTTCGACCACGACGCCGGTCTTGCTGTCTTTGCGCAACTGGTAAAGGACGATCTCGGCCTTGCGCGAAAGCGGCTTGCCGCTGCGGTCCTCGATGCGCAAGGTCGCTTCGAAGGGCTCGCCCGCGAGATAGACGGGACGAGGCACGGAAACGCCAAGCGCGAGCTCCGTCGTGACCACCGGCACCACGACCGACGCGGTCGCGTTCTCGCCCGGAGCCTCGGCCGTGAGTTGCGCCATTGCTTCTTCCTGGAACTCGGTCGTCGGCGTTTCGAAGGGCAGTTCGCCGGCTGCGTTCGTGGTCCCGCGACGCTCGACGACGGCGCCGTCAGGAAGCGCCAGCCGGCACACGACCTCCCGCATCGCGAAGGGCTCGCCGTAGAACCAAGTCGCACGCAACACGCCACGGATCGGCTCGCCACGCAGCACGACAGGCTCCCGCAATTCGAACGCGAGCTGCAACCGCGGGCGCTCGTATCGACCGACCTCGAACGACGTGCTGTGCGCGACGAATGGAGCCGACTTGCGCGACGTCTGGGCGCGCCATTCCCCGAGCTCAGCTTGTTCGCCCAGGTCGAAGGCAAAGTCAAAGGTCCCAAACTCCGAGAACACAACGTCGCGCTGTTGCACGAGACGACCCGAAGGCGCGAAGACCTGCGCGACGTAGGTGTCCTTCGCGGGCAGTCGGTAGATGCCACCCTCGACCTCACGCACGACGCCCTTGCAGTGGACCCGCTGGCCGGGTTGGTAGAGCGGACGATCCGTCGCCAAGAATCCCTGCGGCTGCAGCCCCGGCGAGAAACCCATGCCCGACATGTCCAAGGTCGTCGCGGCCGAGCCTCCTGTCGCCACGGCGAAGACGCGGAGGTCATCGCGGTTCTTCAGTTGCTCACCCCTGAAGCGCCAGATCCCGTCGGCGCCGGTGACGCCTTCTGCGACGACACCATTGCCGTCCCCGAGCGCGACGCGCACGCCCGCTTCGACGCGTTGTTCCTTGGTGTTCTGCGCGAACACGAGGAACTCCAGCCGGCTTGCCTTGGTGACGAGCGCAAGGTCACTGACGATGACGAGCGTCGTGGCCTCGAGTTCCTTGTCATCGACCTTGACCACGTAGGCGCCTGGCAATGCCGCCGGGATCTCCACCGCGCGGTCAGTCTCGCGGCATCGAACGTAGGCCGGGACCACGCTGTCGAAGGTGATGTCCGGCGCGATGACCTCGATGTCGAGTTCGTGCACCTGCCCCGCCTGCCGCGTCGCGCGAAACCAATCCTCGAGCTGCAGTTTGTAGACGCGCACCCGCAGCGTCTCGATGTTGCGCGACACGATCTGGAAGGACGCCTTCTCGTCGCTGCGAAACACGCGATCGGTGTGCACGCGAAGGCTCTTCTGCGACAGCGTGGCAATACGAAGCTGCGCGTCCCCTTGCATCGGACCCCAGGTGACCGCGCGGTAGGCGACGATCGCGCTGTCGTAGTCGTCGAGCTTGGTCTCCAGGAGGCGCCCGATCGCATGTTGCGCGCGCGAACTCCAGTCGCGGCCCGGATGCTTGCTGACGCAGCGCTGGTATTCGACCTTGGCCTCGTCGTATTTCGCCTGCTTCTCGAGCATCGCGGCGATCGCGCACATGCCTTCGGCATTGCGTCCCTCGAGCGGATAGGCGCGGCCGAAGGCCAACAGTCGCTCGGTCGCTGTCGCGTATGCGAGCGCATCGTCCATGGGCGGCTGGATCGCGATGCTCCATTCGGCATCGACGATCGCTCGCTGCACCCGTTCCCAGTCGGCATGCGCGGGATGCTGCGCCAGGTACTCGCGCCATGCCAGGAGCGCGGATTCGTGCTTCTGCTGCGCACTGAGCACGTCGCCGCGCAGTGCGCGCGCGAGCGCTGCTTCTGGCAACGCCGAGACTCCGTCTTGCGCGAGGAACTCGTCGATCGAATGGAGCGCATCGTCGCCGCGTCCCACGGTCGCGTAGCAACGTGCGACGAGGAAGGATGCAATGCGCGCCTTCTCGTGTTGCGGATACCCAGCACGCAGATCGCGCAAGGCCTGCACCGCACGATCGACCTGCTCGGGCGCCACCTCTGGCACCCCAAAGGTCAACGCGACCTCGAAGGCCGCGTCGCCCGCTTCTGCCGCGTCCTTGCCGAGCGCAAGCAGATCGCGCAGCACCGTCCGGGCGCGCAGTGGATCGCCCGCTTCTCGCAACGACCGTCCCAGCAGCAGCATCGCCTTGCGCTTGCCTTGATCGGCATCGAGTTCCTTCACGAGCGGCCACAATCTCTGCGCGGCCTCTTTCGGGTTGCCAGCGGCGCGCAGCGCCGACGCTCCGCGCAGGCGGATCGAGCGCGCGAGTTCGGGGCGCAGCCCGAGGTCCAGCGCGAGGTCGCAGTATTGCGCGACACGGGCGTGATCCTTCGGCTCCTTCTTCTCGGCCTTGTCCGCGAGTTCGAGATAGACCTTCGCGACCTCCTCCTTGCGCAAGAACCCAGTGAGGCGCTCGGCTTCGCCGCGGTGGATCTCCGCAGCCCTTTGCAGATTGGCGGATCCCTCCTCCACCTTTGCGAGCAGGTAGCGCGACTGCGGCAAGAGAGCGGACCCCGGCTGCTCCCGCTCGAATCGCACCAAGGTCGCCCGCGCCGCATCACGATCCCCGGCCAGCCACTGCGCCTCTGCCAACAGCACGAGCAAGCGATCCTGTTCGGCTGGCTTTGCAGTGCCTAGCGCCTGCTCGAGCGCGACCGCAGCATCGCGGTAGCGCTTCTGGATCAGCAGATCCTCGCCTTGCTGCTGCGTGCCCAAGAAGGTCGCGGCGAGCAGGAACAACGCGGCGAAGACGAACGCATACCGGCAGTGCAAGTGCGTCATGGCGGGCAAATGTGCGGGTCGGGCAGAGGGGAGCGCGTGACGAAGAGGCGCCAACGGACAGGTGTGTTCCGAGTTCCGCGAAGGATAGAGCACCGGGGTCTGGGGTTGGCGACGACAACCTCGCGACGCGGCTGCATTCCTCCCGATCGGCCCATCGTGGGCGATGCGATATTGCCCTGCTGGCGCGGCGGTGCTTGCTGGCGCGCTACGCGGCGGTGCTCGCTGGCGCGCTGGCGTTAGGGACCGTTCGAACGCAGTGGCTGCATTCCTAGGCAGCGGCAACGAGGTGCGCGCGCCCGCTGGGAGGTCGAGGCGGGGCTCCGCCGGCTACTGGCCGTGCACTTGCAGCACGGGGGCCGTGCCGATTTCGCGCAGACCGTCCGTCGCGGCAGTGCCCGTTGCCCAGACCCGCGCCACGGGTTCGAAGCCGCAGACCTCAACCTTCTTGGCCTGACTCGTCAGCACGCCAAGAGCATTGGCTCCGTTCACCAGCGCACCGGCCTGAAAGCGGATCCAGGCACCAGTGAGCCGCGGGTCGTTGGGCACCTGAAAGCCGAACGCCGCAGTGCCGTCGCCAAGCGTTTGCTGGAAGAAGGTGTCCGTGATGTCGATGGAGACGAAGCAACCAGGCGCGCCTGCGGGCGTCAGGTCGACAGGAAGTTGCGCGCCGTTCCATGTGCCGGTCTCGCTGCCACCCAGCGCGAGCACGACGAGCGATCCCGGAGGCGCGTCCAGCGTGCGCACCAGCCAGGGCCTGCCCCACAGCAACCCGGACGATGCACTCTCCACGCGCAGCGGCGTGCCGTTTTGCGGCTGGCACGCAGCGGGACCGACGAACTGCTCAGGGCTGCTGCAGACGTAGGTCGCGTCCAACGGATAGGCGCCTGGTGGCTGCTGGTAGACGACGATTTCGACGCACAGGCCACCGAGCGCGGGGTCGTATCCGAAGGGGACGTCGAGTGGGATCGCGGACAGGAATGGGGACGGTTGCGCCGCCGCGCCAGAGGCCGGCAGCGTGAGGATCCGTCGCCCGATCACGATCGTCTCGTCGACTCCGCGGTTTTGCGCAAAGGTCGCGCTCGTCTGCGTCAGCGACAGCGGCGCAGTCGAGAGCCGGATCTCGCAGTCAACTTGCTTTTGCAACGCGACCGACATGCCGTCCGCGCGGAACGACAAAGCTGTGATCAGACGCGGGCCAGAGAACAGCATCGCATCGTAGACATGCTGTGCGCGCACCGCGCCGCTGCGGCCAAAGGGGACGTTGGTCGAGGTCGTGCCTTCGCGCGTTCCATGCGACGCCGGCAGCACGAGCGGAGCTTGCGCAAGAGCCGACGAAGCCAGCGCGCAGAAGAGGGGCAGAAATCGGAACGCCATGCCAGCGGTTCTTCGGAACGGCGACGAGCCCGCCTTGATTCTGCCGCGCCCGAGTTCCGATCCACTGCCGTGCTCCTGCCGCCAGATCGTCGTGTCGACCTGCTCGCCGTAGTCGGTGACGCACGGCCCATGCAGGCGCTGGTCGACGCGCTCAAGGGTCAGGGATTCATGGTCGACGTCGCGCGCGACCTCGGCGCGGCACGGTCCGCCTTCTTCGGTTCGGGCGGCCACCACTGCATCGTGTTCGGCCCGGACGTCGCGCCCGGAACGGCCGGTGCCATCGCGCGTTCGCTGCGCCTGGTCGACCCCGAGTTGCCGGCCCTGTCCTTTGGCCCCGCGATCGACGACGCCGGTCGCGAGAGCTGCACCGAATCGCTGCGACTGCACCCCGGCACCCGCGCCGGACAGGGCGCGCTGCTGCGCTTCCTGCGCGAACTGCCCGAGCGCGCCTGACCGATTCGGTTCGGCAACGAATCCCGTCACGTTCGCGCGCCTGCTGGCATTCCTGCGGCGTGAACGCACCCACTGTCACGATCCAGGCCGGCATGGTCATCGGCGTCGACGCCGAGCCCATCACCATCGAGGCCACCGCCCGCTCGGCGGGCGACGGCACACCGCGCATCCTCGGCCTCGTCGACGCCGCCGTTCGCGAGGCATACCACCGCGTGCTCAATGCGTTCTTCTGCCTGTCGCTGCCGACTCCGCGCGGCGTCACCACGGTCAACTTCGCGCCGGCGTCAATGCGCAAGAGCGGCTCGGGCTTTGATCTGCCGCTCGCGATCGCGCTCGCTGGCTCGGCCGGCGCGTTTGCGCCGTCTCGCACGCTCGGGCTTTGCGCGTGTGGCGAAGTGTCGCTGCAAGGCAAGTTGCTGCCAGCACGCGGCGCTGTCAGCATCGCCTTGATGGCGCGAGATCGTGGCATGACGACGCTGCTGTGCAGCGCGCCCGACTCGGTGCTGTGCGCAGATGTCGAAGGCATCGTCGTGCTGGGCGCCGAGACCCTCGCTGACGCGATCTACTGGGTCGCGGGTCGGCGCGATCTGCAGCCAGCACTTCGCATCGTGTCGCCACAGCGGCGCGACGCGCTCGACCTCGCCGACATCCGCGGGCACGAGACACCAAAGCGCGCACTCGCCGTCGCGGCAGCGGGCGGGCACAACCTGTTGTTCGCAGGCCCGCCAGGGAGCGGCAAGAGCGCGCTGTGCCGCCGGCTCCCTGGGCTCCTGCCCGAGCCTTCGCCGCAGGAGCGGCTCGAGATCCTGCAGGTGCACGCGGCGGCGGGCCTGCGGCTCCCCGGCGACGGCGCGCGGCCGCTGCGCGCCCCGCACCACACCAGTTCATCGGCTGCATTGCTCGGCGGCGGCGCCGAGGTGCGCCCCGGCGAGGCGACGTTGGCTCACTGCGGCGTGTTATTCCTCGATGAGTTGCCTGAGTTCCGGCGCGACGCGCTCGAGGCCCTGCGTCACCCGCTCGAGGATGGCGAGGTGACCGTCGGCCGCGCGCGCGGCACCCGGACCAGGCCCGCCGCG
>SXPK01000187.1 GCA_005776365.1 Planctomycetia bacterium | reverse complement strand
GGGCGATCCACGGGGCCGTTCTTCGACTGCTTGGTCATCTGCGTTTCCTGCGCCCTCGACACAGAACACAGCACGAACGCGTGTCTCGCTCACGTTGGCACAGGGGGCAGGCTCTCTGGATGCACCGACCCGCTCCACTCCGCGTGCCGCCGTCCTGCCACCGTGGCGTGAGCCAGAAAGCCCCGCTAGCCTGCGGTGATGGACTTCCCCTGCTGGGACCCGGTGTTGTTCGACATCCCGGGGCTGCCGATCGACATCCGTTGGTACGGCCTCATGTATGTCGTCGGCTTCGTCTGCGGCCAGTGGATCCTGGTCAGGCTCGCGAAGGAGCGCTTCTGGCCGGTCACGGCGCAGCAGGCCGCGGACCTCGTGGTCTACCTCGTGATCGGCGTGATGCTTGGTGGCCGCTTTGGTTACGCGCTGTTCTACGACCAGGGCCTCGTCGACCCGATCAAGATCCTCAAGGTGTGGGAAGGCGGACTGTCGTTCCACGGTGGCCTCGCTGGCGTTGCCATCGCGTCGTGGTTGTATGCGCGCAAGGTCAAGGCACCGTGGACCAAGATCGCCGATGCGTGCGCGCTCGCAGTGACGCCGGGTGTGTTCGCGGTGCGGTTTGCCAACTTCATCAATGGCGAGCTCTACGGCCGCGTGACGCAAAATGGCGTCGGTTGGGCGATGCAGTTCCCGACCGATCCGCGTGCGCAGGATCTCATGCGCCTGTCGGACGCATGGACCATGCGCGACCGCGAGCTGTGCATCCAATACGCGTTCCGCCGCGCGTCGTGGGAGGACATCGAAGGCAAGCTTTCTGCCTCCGACGTCGAAGGCCGCCCGATCGACTGGGAGCGTGTAAGGCCATCCCTTGACTGGGAGGCGATCCGCGACCAGGTCCCATTCCGCCACCCGTCGCAGCTCTACGAAGGCATCGGCGAGGGGCTCGTTCTAGGCGTCCTGCTCTTTGTCGTCTGGCGGCTGACGCGCCGCCACGCGCTGCCGAGCGGTTGGTATGCCGCGATCTTCCTGTTCGGGTATTCGGCGGTCCGTTTCGCGCTCGAATACGTGCGCCAACCCGACGCCCAGTTCGGCCCGACGGGCGATGTCCTGCTGGGCATGACGATGGGGCAGACCCTGAGCACGCTCATGGTGGTGGGGGGGCTTTTGATCCTGATGCTGTCGCGACGCCGCTGCCTTTTGCCACCTCCCGGTGCTGGCGGAGCGTCCCTGAGCAGGTGACTGCCGGGATCAGTCGGCTCCGGGCTTGCGTCGTCCGGGTCCTTCGCTAGCATCCTTCGCCCTTCCTTCCCCAAACGGCCCAAAGAGCCCCGCTGAAGCCATGTCCCGAGTCTGTGAAGTCACCGGTCGCCGCACTGAAGTCGGCCACAAGGTCAAGCGTCGTGGTCTCGCCAAGAAGGAAGGCGGCGTCGGCCGTCGCGTCACCGGCCGCAGCAAGCGCAAGTTCAAGCCCAACATCCAGACCATCCGCGTGCTCACGCCCGAGGGCAAGCTGATGCGGATGAAGGTGTCGACCAAGGTCATCAAGACCGGCGTCATCACCCTCAAGAAGGAAGGCGGCAAGAAGCGCTCCTTCCCGCTCGTCAAGGCGCTCCGCGGCCGCAATCGCGCATTCACCAAGGCCCAGAAGGGCTGACCACCGAATGCGCGCGGGTGCCGATCTGGCGCCGCCGGTGTGACGATGGCCCGCGCAATGCGGGCCGTTTCGTTTCCTGGCTCTGTGCGGCGCGACTCGGGGTCACTTCGTCGCAGGCGCGCACGCTTGCATCACGGCGCGCAAGAAGCCGTGCAGGTCGAAGCCGCCCTTCTTCGTGCAGCCAAGACGCACGACGACGAGGTCGTGGCTGGGGAAGCACACCACGTATTGGCCCTCGTAGCCCGATAGGTAGAACAAGTCGCGCGGCAGCGTGTCGAAGGGCCGCTGGTTCGGAGTCTCCGGCTTGCCGGCGTTGAGCCATAGATGCTCGCCGTAATCGCCGCGCGGGCTCGTTGCGCATGGCGTGATCGCCGCCTTGACCCAGCCCTCTGGCAGGATCCGATTGCCTTCCCAAACTCCGTCTCGCAGGTAGAGCAGCCCAAATCGCGCCCAGTCGCGCGCAGTCGCGAACCCGAAGGAGGAGCCGACGAACACGCCACTGGGGTCGGGCTCGAGCAGCGCGGTCTTCATGCCGATCGGCAGGAACAACCGGTCGCGCGCGTAACTGAGGTAGGCGCGCTCGTCGTCGAACGTCGCACGGACGATCCGGCACAGCAGATTGCTCGTGCCGCTCGAATACTCATGTTGTGTGCGTGGCGCGAACTCGAGTCGCTGCTGCGCCGCGAGGCCGCCGTAGTCAGTGCCAAGGAACAGCATCCGCAGCGCGAGGCTCCGAGGATCTTCGTAGCTCTCGCTCCATTCGAGTCCCGACTCCATGCGCAACAGATCCAGGAGGCGCAACTGCCGCCTCGGATCATCCTCTGCGCTCCACTCCGGCACCGGCGGCGGCGCCTTTGGATCGAGCTTGCCATCACCGACGCGCAAGCCAACGAGCGCATTGACGAGACTCTTGGACATCGACCAGCCCGGCAGCGGCATGTCGGACGAGAACAGCGGCGCATAGCGCTCCGCGATCAGTCGCCCCTTGTGCACGACGACGACGGCGCGGGTGCGAGCCTTCGATCTTCCCTCGCGATCCGCGAATGCCGCGTCCAGACTCGTGTCGATCGCCACGCCGTCGATGCCAGGCGGCACTCCAGCTGCATCGACTGCGTCGCCGACGGGCCACGGTCGCGGGTCGAACTCCGTCACGACCGGCGGCAGCGCGCGTGCGCGCAAGGTCGAGATGTCGCCACGCACGAGCGTGCAGCCAAGTCCGTCGACGAACGCGGCGGTGACCTTCGTCCCCAGCACCGTCGCGGTGACGGTCTTCTGGGCGCGGTCGACTTCGTAGGACAACAGTGGCCGCACGAGCGCCTGCAGCGGCGCATCGGGCGCCATCTCCTGCTCCAGCACCGACTCGATCGATCGGCCGCTGACGAATACCGCCGATGCAGCGACCTTCGCGGAATAGGCGGCCACGACCTCTCTGAGCTCTTGCGGCAGTGGTCTCTGCGCGGGTTCGGTCGCGGTTTGCGGCTCCTGCGCGATGGCCGGGGCCAAGCCGCCGATGCACGTCAGCAGTAGGAGTGGCAGCGAGCAAGCGGGCGACGGGTGCGGCATGGCCGCCACGGTACGCGTTGCGCGAGCGCGGCGGTATCGTCCGCCGTCCATGCGTCCGCGATCAAGAGGACCCGCAGCGTGCGCCGCGGCTGGCAGCCTGCGGCGCTGGAAACTCGCAGCGGTCGTGCCACTCGTTGCCCTTGGTTGCTCCGCTCACGGGCCGAGCGGCGACGCGCGAGAAGGCGATGCGGTGGCGCCGATCCTCGCCTTCGACTGCCTCGTGCTGCGGCCGTCGTTGGATCCGCGCTGCTTTGTGGCGCGCAGCCCAACGGATTGGGCGCGCATTCACGTCGAGTTGGGGCCTGTGGCGGTGCCGCTGGGACCGAGCGCGCCGAGTTTGCCTGTGCGGCCTTGCTCGTTTCAAGCCGACGTCGCGGTGCTCGTTGTCCTGCCGATGGGCATCCACCTGGCGAAAATGGATGCATCGATGGTGACGGAAGAAGGCGTCGACGTGCTGACGATCACGCGCACATTTGCCCCACAGCCACCGACGGAGCCACTCGGGCTGGCCTATCTCTCGCAGGCCGCGCTGGTCGTGTTGCCACAGCGTCAGCAGCAGCTTGCGGTCGTGCTCAAGACGCTGCGCTTTGCCGACGTGGAGGAGTCGACGCTCGCGGTATTCGACTCTAGGCACTGATCGCCAGCGCGGCTCGCCTGCTGCCCTTGTCCGAGGAGGCAGGCGATGCTAGCCCGCTCACCAGCGGAAGATCATGTCGACCGTCACGCGACGGTTCATGATGTCGTCCTCACTGTCGGTCAGCGCGAACTCATAGACCGCGCCGATCTCGGTCTTGCGGTCGAGCTCCATGCGCAGGCCGAGGCCAGCCCAGGCGACGAATTCGCCTGCGACGTTGGTGCCGAGGTTGGTGTAGTCCAGGCCGCCGACCGTCAGTGGGCTTGGATTGCCATCGAGGTAGTGCACGCCGTGGACTTCCGCGACCGGCGACACGATGCGCTCACTGTTCGGGTTGAGGTCGTAGTCGAAGTGCAAGTCCCAATGCAGGACCTGGTTGCCATCGGTCGAGTCGGTTGGCACGCGCCAGGTGACATTGCCGATCATGTGGAAGTCGTCGATGCCCTTGGCCGCCGAGACGAATGGGCTGAACTCGTCGACTCCGCCCTGAAGCGTGCCGCGGTGCCCGTTCTCGGCTTCATAGCGCAGGCCTGTCGTGACCAGCATCTGCTCCTGCTCGTCAACCAGCAGCGCATACTTCAGACCGCCGGCGAGGCTGTTCCAGCCTTCGTCGGAACCAAGCACGCCGGTCTCGATCTCGCTGTAGCCGTCCTTCGTCGCGATCAACGCGAGGCGGTCCGTCAGCGCGACGCGCAGTTGCGCGGCGTAGACCGACACCTGCCCGCCCTGCAGTTGCGACCGGTTGTCGAACGTGTGGCGGACGTAGATCGGCCGCAGCGACGTCTCGATCGTCGGCGACTCGAAATAGAGCGGCTGGCCGACCGGCTCGTGCAGCCGCTCGAAGCCTTTGAGTCCAGTGAGGAAACCGTCGTTGGAAGATGGGCTCGCTGCATCCTGCGCGAGGCAGCAGGACGCCGAGAGCGCTGCAACGACAGCGGAGTGAAGGAGGGAGTTTTGGTGGACCATGCGGACACAAGCCCCTGGGTCTGCGCGTTGTTTCGCACCGGACCGAACCTCGCCCACGTTCGCCGCCGTCTTGCTCCCTCAGCATC
>SXPK01000186.1 GCA_005776365.1 Planctomycetia bacterium | reverse complement strand
ATGCGCGATGCGAGCAGCGTCATGGAGGACGCATGCTAGGCAGACGCAAGCTTGGGTCGAGCGCGCATCCCATGCGCTTTCTGCTCGATCATGCGGTGGTCACCCGTCAGGGTCCTGGCGTCAATCCATCGACGGCACGAGGTCCCTTTTGCGTGTTCTTGCCTCATGGAGCGCCATCGGTGATTGCCCGGCTCCTTGATTCGACGTAGCCGCCAAGGAGCATCGCGTCCTTCCTCTCTGGGAGTTCTTCTCGTGCGCACGCTCCTTCAACTCGTCCTCGCTGTGTTGCTTGCGGTTGCGTCGCCGCCTGCTCAAGAGTCCAAACCCACGGACCTGTCGCCGGAGCAAGCCCTCGACGAATTGCGCAGCAAGCGCGATGACGCCGATCTTGCCTTGCCGGAGCAGGCCTCGAAGGCAGGCACCGATGCGGCGGCGCGCGGTCTCGCTTCGCTCTACGACCAGATCCGCACGATCGCGATGCGTCGTGCGTTCGTGCGCGCGCTATCGCTGCTCGCCGAGCAGCAGGATGCAGCCGCCGCTGCGTGCGAGAAGCTCGCCAACATCGCTGCCAACACAGCAGAGGACGAAGTTCGTGACCCGGCGGTCGTCGGACTGGGCCGGTCGGCACAGTTCGGCAAAGGCTTGTTGAAGCAGATCGTCGACAGCCGCGTGGACGATCACGTTCGCGAACTGGCGCTCGATCAGCACAAGAAGCTCGCCGATGCAGGGGACGATGCCTGGTATCGCGAGTTGTGGAACCTCGAAGGCAAGCAGAAGAAGGCAGCCGACGGAACGATTCAGCCCCCGGAGTTTCCAGGCATCCGGCTCGCCGCCTTCCAACGACTCGCGCCGGCCCTCGGTGAAGAAGAACTGGTCGAGACGCTGCGTCGCGAGGCACTGTCGAAGATCCGTCGCGCGGCGCTGAGGGCGATGAGCGATCGCGGGCTGCCGAAAACCGGCGAGATGGCGGCGTGGATGCTCGAGCGAGTCGACTTGCCAGGCCCAGACCGCGCCGAGGCCGCGAAGATCCTGATCGACCGCGACGGACCGAAGGCCGTTGCGACCTTTCTCGCACTCGCCAAGAAGCGCGACGTCACGCCCGAAGACCTGCGCTTCTCCATGGCGACGCTGATCGCGGATCTGCGCGACGACGCGACCGAGAAGAAGGTCGGGAAGCTGGTTGGCAAAGGGAAGGAGCACGAGAAGGCGTTTGCGCTGGTCGCTGCGAGCCGCATCAAGGATCCCAAAGTGCAGGCTGCGATCCGGAAGTCCGTGGACGACAAGGAGGAAGAAGTCCGTCGCGCTGCCGCGCGGGTGATTGCGCGCAATGGCGATCAAGATGCGGTGCCGGAGCTTCGCAAGTTGCTGCAGAAGCCGAAGTCGCCGCAGGACCGCGCGCTCGCGATCGAGACGCTCGGCGCATTGAGTCAGGGCAGCTCGAAGTGGCTCGACGAGCTGGTTGGCTTCGTCAAGGACGCAGATCGGCAGGTGCGCAACCAGGCCCTCTTGCAGATCGCCGCGTCGAAGACCAAGTCGCTGCTTCCGGTTCTCGTCGACTCGCTCGCGCACGACGACGCGTCGACGCGCGGCATCGCCGTCGACGGCTTGCTGCAGTTGCGCATCTCCGCCTGCGTAGGCCCGCTGGTCGACCGCATCGCCAAGGAGAACGGCAGGCTCAAGAACGAGATCGAAGCCGCGCTCTGGCGCCTGACCGCGCAACCATGGGGTGACGACGCAAAGGCGTGGCAGGCGTGGTGGGTGACGGCGAAGGCTGACTTCCGCTGCGTCACCGAGGACGAGTTCGACAAGGCGGCGCGTGCGAAAGAGCAGAAGCGACAGGCGCAGCGCACGGTCTCGACGTCGAAGTTCTTCGGGATCCAGGTCGAGTCGACCCGCGTGACCTTCGTGATCGACGTCTCCGGCTCGATGCTCGAGCCGATGTATGGACGCATGGTCAACGACCAGCGAGCAACGCGCATCGAGGTCGCCAAGCAGGAGTTGTCGCTGGCGGTGTCCAATCTGCCCGACAATGCATGGTTCAACATCCTGTCGTTTTCGAGCGGCGTGCAGCCGTGGCGCGAGGGCGCCATGTCGAAGGGGACGAAGGCAGACCGCGACGAAGCCCAGATCTGGATCTCGCGGCTGGGCGCGGCGGGCGGCACCAACCTCTACGACTCGCTGCAAAAGGCGTTTCTGGATCCCGACGTCGACACGATCTTCGTGATGTCCGATGGCGAGCCGACGGTTGGGCAGCAGATCGACCCATTCCGCATCCGCGAAGATGTCGTGAGCTGGAACCAGAACCGGAAGGTCGTGATCCACACCATCGCGATCGGCGGATCGCTCGAGATCCTCGAGTGGATCGCCAAGGACAGCGGCGGCCGGCACCGGCATCTGCGCTGACGCGGGTCGCGATCGCGCAGGCACCTGCGCCCCGCGATCAGGTTTCGGGGCCGGGGTCGGTGATCTGTTCGAGCCAGGAGAGCAGCACGTAGCCCTCGGCGGTGTGCTTTGGTCCTGGGATGCGGGCGAGGCGGCGGGCGTTGGCTTGCAGCAGGCGTGCCTGGAAGAACTCGTAGAAGATCGATCCCGCGTCGCGTTCGCCGCCGCGCGGCTGTGAGTCGAGCTCGATGCTGCTTCGCCCTTCTTGCGCCATGCGATCGACGAGTTGTTCGAGATCCTCGTAGCTGCGGTCGAGCAGGAACTCGCGGAACGCGAGCACCGCATCATCGGCGTGCGCACGCCCGATCAGGAACTCGACGAACGCAGGGTCGCCGCCCTTCGTCATCAGCTGGAACATCTCGCTCGTGCCGAGCAGCGTGCCGCCGTGCACGCGCACCTGACTGCGCGCTTCCCATGTCGCTTCGAGCATCGGGAAGAACTCGCTGACTCGCCACGTGAGGCGGTGTGCCCACAGTTGCGCGAGTTGCCGCACCGCGCGCGCACGCAGGGGCTGCGGCAGGTAACCGTCGGTGGCCAGCTCCGTCATCGCCTCTTCCACGAGGTGCGTGTAGACGCTCGTGCGCAAGGAGCGCGCAGCTCGTTCGCGCAGCGCGAGTCCGCCTTGGTTCGCGGCGATGGTGCCGCACGCGTGCCAGATCAAGCGGAAGAAGTTGATCTGCGCGGTGCTGAGCGCGCGACCGACGACGGACTGCGTCGGCGCGCGCAGGCCAAAGCCCACGCCATCCGTGCGCGAAAGCGCATGCACGAGCGTGTCCAGGTTGCGGCGGCGGTCGCCAAGACGCTGCGTTTCGAGCGGTGACGGATATCTCGCGAGCGCGGCGCCGAGGCAGTCGAGGTTGGTCAGTTGCGAGCGGATCGCGGCCGCCAACTCTCGACCCACGCCCTCCGACGCTTCCAACGCGAGCACGGCGTCGCGCACGAGCGCAAGCTCCGCTTCGCGCAGCGGGCAGCATGTGTTCGCGGCGGGCGCCGGATCGGTCATGCGCGCATGTTCGCGTCAGGAGTCAGCGGATGCGAGAGGGCGTTCAGCTGAGCATGCACGCGACGGACAGGCCGCCGTGGCGCGTTGTGAATGCGGCGCGCAGGTCCAAGCCCGTGCTGCGGCAAAGGCGAACGTCTTGCGCAAGGATCGCGGCGCGCGCGTCGACGATGCCGGCCACGCGGTGGCCGAGCGTCTGGTAGAGCGGCAGCAGATCGCGGCCGCTCGCGACGCGGCGGCCATACGGCGGGTTCGTGGCGACGAGCAAGTTCGCCGGGGCAAGCGATGGGTCCGAGAGCCAGGGCGTGGCCGACACTGCGCAGCAAGTGAACTCGATCGCGTGCTCCACGCCGGCGCGGCGCGCGTTCTCGATTGCTGCAGCGATCGCGCCCTTGTCGCGGTCACTGCCGGCGATGCGCGAGCCGATGGAGGTTCGATCTGGCGCGGACGGCAAGTTGGCGAGCAGCTTCTGCCATGCGGCGTCATCAGCGAGCGCGAGGCCACGCAGCGGCGGTGGGCGCAGTCGTCCCGGCGGCAGGCCCGCGGCCATGCTCGCGGCCTCGATTGCGATCGTGCCCGCGCCGCAGAACGGGTCGAGCAGCGACATCCCCTTCACAAAGCCAGCGGCGCGCAGCATCGCGAACGCGAGGTCCTCGCGCAGCGGCGCCTTGGCTCCGTCGAGCCGATAGCCGCGGCGGTGCAGCGGCGTGTCCGAGGTGTCGATCGACAGCGTCGCGACATCATCGACGAAGCGGACCGCGACGCGCACGCGCGGCGCTGTCGCGAGGCGCTCGATCTCGGCGGCCTCGTTGCGCGCCTTGGTTTCGGCTTCTTGCTTGTTGCGCGCTTCAGTCAACTCTTGCTGGCGCGCGAGCCACTTTTGATCGGGGTGCTTGGCATTGGGGCCGCGGCCGCGACGCGCCGCCGCGCTGAGCGGCTTGTCAGACAGTCGCTTCTTCCGTTGCGTCGCCGGCGTCGACTGCGCGGCTTCGCGGATGCGAGGGAACTCGACCCCGAGCGCCGCGGCGATGCCCTTCTGCGCGCGTTCCTCGATCGCGCCGGTGTGGTAGAGGCGGCTCTTGCGCGCGGTCGCGTCGACCTCGATCACCGAGTCGCTCGTTGCCCAATCGCGCCAGGGCATCGCTGCTATCTTGCGTTCGAGATCGGCGAGGTTGAGGCAGCGAAACGTCGCGCAGCGCAGCAGCAAGTGGCTCGCGGTGCCGACGTGCAGGTGGGCGCGCAGCAGCAGTTCGCGCGAGCCGCAGAACGCGACGCCGCCTGGCTGCGGCTCAGGTTCTGTGCCCAGTGCCGCGAGTTCGGCTGCGAGCAGCGGCTCGAGCCCAGGCAGGCACGCGGCGAATAGATCGAGTTCCATGGGGGCGGGCACGGTAGCGCGCGCTTGCCGCGAACTCACCATCGGTCCATGCTGCGAACATGCGCTTCTTGCGTGCGAGCACCTTCGTCCTGGTCGTCCTCGCGTGCGGCGGTTGCGGGCGCGAAACCGGCTTGCCCGACGAAAACGCCACGTCGCTCGCACTGCTGGAGCCGCATGCCGCAATGGCCGCGGCGCAGACATCACGGTGTGTTGCATGCCATGCACTGGATGGTCCGGCCGCCTCTGCATTCGCGCCGTTGCCGCGGATCCCGCTGCGCGATGCGACCGGTTGGCATTCGGGCGGCGCGCTGGTCGAGTTCTTGAAGTCGCACCACGCCGGCGAGGATGCCGACGCGATCGCGGCGATGTTGCGTGGCGGCACCGCAGAGGCCTTGCGACCAGCGACGGTCGCAGCCGACGCAACTTCACGCGGCGAGCGGATGTTCGGCGAACTCGGCTGCGTCGCGTGCCATGCGGAATCGTCGATGGCCTCGCTTGCAGCGCGGACTGACCACGCGCACGTCGTCGCCTTCTTGAAGGAGCCGAGCGCGCGACGGCCCGATCTTGCGCACGACTTCGCGCTATCGCCCAGCGAAGCCACCGACCTCGCGGCGTTCTTGCTGCGCGCGCAGGCGCCGAACCGGGACGACGCCCCCGCCCAGGGACTCGATTGGGAGTGCTTCGAGATCGATCTCGTCGGCGACGAGTTGCCGAGTCTCGATGGCGTCGTGCCGAAGGCCAAGGGCGCGACGGATCACGTCGACGTCAGCCTGCGGACGCGCAACGACCACTTTGCGTTGCGATTCAGCGGCCTGCTGCTCGTGCCGGAGGCCGGCGACTGGACGTTCACGCTCGGCAGCGACGATTCTTCGTGGTTGTGGATCGATGATGCGCTCGTCGTCGAGAACGCAAAGGTCGCCCCGCATCGCCGGAAGAGCGCGACCGTTCGTCTCGACGCTGGCGCCCGCCGCCTGCGCATCGTGTTCACCGAACTCGCCGGCCAGGAGAGTCTCGAGCTGCTGTGGCGGGGACCTTCCATCGAAGAGTCGCCGGTGCCCAGCTCCGCCTTTGCGCGCAAGGCTCTGAGCCTCGTGCCGACCGCGAGTGTGATGCCGCGCGTCGACGCTCAGAGCATTGCGCGCGGCGAGACAGCGTTCTTGGCGCGCAACTGCGCTGCCTGTCACGAACACGTCGGCGCCGCGCCGCCACGAAAGGCCGCGCCGTGGGCGCAGCTGCGCGCAGGCCGCTGCGTCGTCGCTACAGACGGCGAAGCGGTGTTTGCGGCGGCGCGAGAATCGTCGCGCATCGAGCCTGCGCCCGATATTGCGCTGCGTGCCGCGATGCAGGCCAGGCGGTGCGTGTCGTGCCACGAGCGGAATGGCAGCGGTGGCATCGATGCCGCGGTGCGCGCTCGGTTCGTCGAGGTCGAAGACATCGGCGAAGAAGGCCGCGTGCCCCCGGACCTGTCGCGCGCCGGCCATCGGTTGCGCAAGGATTGGCTCCGCCTTCTGCTCGTGGGTGAGCGTCGCGCCCGGGGTTACCTGAAGGCGCGCATGCCGCGCCTGCCGGAAGATCTCGCCACTTCGTTCGCGGAGTTGTTCGAGCGCGTCGATGCGAGGCCGGGCGATGATGTCGAGCCAGCGTTCGACGGCGAGATGGCTCAACGAGGCCAACACCTCGTGGGTGTCAACGGTCGCAATTGCGTGACGTGCCATCCCTTTGGCGGTCGGCGCGCCATCGGTCCGCAAGGCATGGACCTCGCGCTGCAGCACGAACGTCTCAAGCCCGCATGGTTCGCGGACTGGCTCCTGCACGCGACGGCGTTGCGGCCGGGCACGCGCATGCCGGCGTTCTGGCTGCGCGACGATGAAAGGGCCAAGGCCGAAGTCGACGCGATACGAGTCTGGGGTTCACTCGGCGCTGCCGCGCCGGTGCCCAACGGCTACCGCAGCGTCGGCGATGGCATGGAACTCGACCCGCTCGAACGACCGGTGCTGCACGGCGCGTTCTTGAAGGGACTCTCGGCGCGTTGTGTCGCGGTCGGCTCGCCGCTTCGCGGCCATTACGCATACGACGTCGAGCATGCGCAACTCGCGTGGTTGTGGCGCGGCTCGTTCATCGATGCGGCAGGAACGTGGAGTGGCCGTGCGGGACAGTTGCTCCTGCCGTTGTCGGACGATCGCGTCACGTTGGATCCGCTGCCGATCCGCGATGCGACGGCAGCGAGCGCGATTGCACGGAACATCGGCCAGCGGCGCACGGACGATGGCCATCCGACCTTTCGTTCTCGAGTCGGCGATTGTTTATTCGAAGACTCGATCGCGCCGGAGTTGACGAGCCGAGGCGTCGAGTTCGTTCGCACGATCCGCTGTGAGCAGGGCGCACTTCGGGTCGAGGCCGCGGCGCAGAGCGGCGTTGCGCGCGTGACCATCGACGGCGCGCCCGCCGGGCCAAGGGATCTACAGGCCGGGCAATCGCTGTCGTTGCGATACTCATGGTGAGAGCCCGTCGCTGGCCAAGCCTTCACCCGGACGTGGCGGCTTCTTCAGCTCGTGCATGAGAGGATCGGCGACGCATTGTTGGTCGAGAGTTGGAGTGGGGACGCGGGGCCTGGCCGCCATTTGCTGGCGGCATGCGTCTGACCTCGGCGGAGTCTCGTGCGCGATGGTTGCGATGGCGCCGGACGTCGCATCACCGACTGCGACGATGCCTCGCGCGGACCAGGATGCCCTGGCATCGCGGCCGATCCGGGCGTCGTGCGAATAGCGGCGCGTCCGTGGACTCGACATCGTTCGCACTGCTTTGACGTGTCGATGCTGGCAGGGCCTTCGTGTGCAGCCGTTCTAGATTTGGCTGCTGGACGCGTCTGCAATGTCCCCATGGGAAATCCGTCGGTGCACAGAAGCTTCATCGATTTGCACGAAAGCCGCGCTTCCCAAGCGACGTTGTGCTGGTCACGATCCTCACGGCTCCCAGTGGGTTTTCGCATGCACGCATCGACCAATCGGCACAGATCCCCGCCTGAGCATCCCGTCGCCGTCCTCCGCGACGAGCATCGACTGATGCTGACGGTCGTCGATGCGATGGAGCGCGAGTCGCGACGGATGCTGGCGGGCAGCAACCTCGAGCCGGAGTTCTGGCGGCGCGTCGTCGAGTTCCTCGAGCACTTTCTCGACCGCTTGCATCACGAGAAGGAAGAGTCCGTGCTCTTCCCCGAGCTGCATCGCCTCGGTCTGACGGAACACATCGACTCGGTGATGGCCCTCTCAGCCGAGCACGCGGACGGCCGCCGCATGATGCGCACGATTCTCGAGGCGCTTGCGCGCCGCGACGCGAACCGACTCTCGCACGCGTCCATCGGTTTCTGCCGGCGCGAGCGGCAGCACATCGCTCGCGAGGAAGATCAACTTCTTCCGGCGTGCCTCAAAGCCCTGGCTTCGGAGCATGCGGCACGATTGGGGCAGGCCTTCGAAGCGCATCGTGAGACCGTAGACCCGGCGATCCTGGCGCGGTGCCGCGGCATCGCGCGGCACATCTCGACGGTAGAAGTGTTCGAGACCTTCGCAGTCTGAAGCTTCGTTCGCAGCGCTCGATCTCAGGCTGGGACGTCGCTCGGCTCGCCACTACGCTGCGGCGCGTGATCCACTTCGTGCCGGCGCTCCTGTCGCTCGTGTTCGTTGAGCCCATTCCGCAGGAGCCCGCTTCACCGGCCCCGGTCGCTGCGGTGTCGGTGGAGGGCGAGGCGCGTTATGCCACGATCGTCGACGTGCCAGTTCCGGAGGGCGTCGTGCTCGAAGTCGGCGGCATCGCCGAACGTGACGACGGCCTTTACGTGTGCACGCGACGCGGCGAGATCTGGCGCATCACCGAGCCATACTCCGCGCAGCCGAAGTTTGCGTTGTGGGCCGAGGGCCTGCAGGAGCCGCTCGGTCTGCTCGAGCATGAGGGCTGGCTCTATTGCGCGCAGCGCGGCGAGTTGTCGCGCATGCGCGATCGCGACGTCGATGGACGCATGGATGATCTCGAGACCGTCGCCAGCGGTTGGGTCTTGTCCGGCAACTACCACGAGTCTTGCTTCGGCCCTGCGCTCGCCGGGGATGGCTCGATGTGGCTGTCGCTGAACAAGCCGTTTGGCGACGAGCCCTTTGGCCGCGCTCCGTTTCGCGGCTTCGCCATCGCTGTGCAGAAGGACGGCTCGTGGACTGGTGAGTGCGCGGGGCTGCGTTCGCCCGCGGGAATCGGCACGGCGCCGTGGGGCGAAGTCTTCTACAGCGACAATCAGGGCGAGTGGTGCGCAACGAGCAAGTTCGCGCCGCTGCAGCGCGGTGACTTTCACGGTCACCCGTGGGGCATCGACTCTTGCAAGGACCCGCGCAGCAAGGCAGCGCATCCAGGCGAGGTGAAGAGCGGTCTGCGCATGTCCGAGGCTGCGACGACCATCCCGAACTTTCGGCTGCCCGCCGTGTGGATCCCTTACGACGAGTGCGGACGTTCGCCGGCTGGATTCGTGTGGGATGACGCCGGTCGGTTTGGCCCCTATCGCGGTCAAGTCTTCTGCGGCGACCAGTACAGCTCCGAAGTGTTCCGCATGTCGCTGGAGCGCGTGCAGGGTCGCTGGCAGGGCGCGTGCTATCCGTTCCGCCGCGGCTTTGCCTGCGGCATCGTGCGCGTTCTGTGGGCGAAGGACGGCTCGCTTTGGTGCGGGCTCACCAATCGCGGCTGGGGCTCGCTCGGCCAATCCGAACACGGATTGCAGCGCCTGCGGTGGAACGGCGAGACGCCCTTCGACCTCGTCGAGGCAAAGGCGACGACAACTGGCTTCGACCTGTTGTTCTCGATGCCGGTCGACGGTGCTTCGCTGGACTCCTTGAAGATCAAGAGTTGGACCTACGACCACCACGAAAGCTACGGCTGTCCGCCGCGCGACGTGCAGTCGCACATCGCCAAGGCGACGGTCGGAAACGGCGACGGCAGAATGGTGCACATGGCGCTTTCGTCGCTGGTCGACGGCCGCGTCTATTCGCTGGATGCGTCCGCAGTCCGCGCCGCGGCCCTTCCTGGTCGAGTGGCGCCGAAGATGCTGCACGGCAAAGCGTGGTACACGCGCAATGCGGCGCCGTGAGCAACCGGAGGCGGCACACGATGTGCGCCGATAGAGTGAACAACACTGCCATGGGTGACCCGATCACGATCCGTGCGTTCCGCGAAGGCGACGAGCAGGCGCTGCTCGCGGGCTACAACGCGGTGTTCACGAAGCCGCGGTCGCTGGAGCACTTCCACTGGAAGTTCCGCGACAACCCCGTCGGCGCCTACCACATCGCGGTCGCCGAGCACGAGCAGCATGGCATCATCGGCAGCTACACGAGCCTGCCGGTGCGCGTGCGGATGGAAGGCGAGGACCTGATCGCGGCACAGGGCCTCGACATGTGGGTGCTGCCTGACTTCCGGCGCCACGGCGTGCGTCCGGGGTTGTTCGTCCACATCGGCTTGAAGATGTACGAGATCTTCGGTGGCTCGGCGCCCGGGCAGGCTCGCTTCCACTACGGCTGGCCGATCCCGAACTGGCGCATCGGACAGAAGTACCTCCGTTACGAGAACATTCGCGACTGGGACTTCTTGTTTCGCACGGCTGAGGCCGGCGGCTTTGCGCCCCGCCCGACGTCGGCGCGGTTGCAGACTCGCGTCGTTGCGCGCGTGTCGGCAGACGTCGACGCGCTGTGGGACCGGCTGAAGGACGAGTGTCGCCTCGCGATCGTTCGGGATGCGCGCTATCTGAACTGGCGCTACGCCGACGCAGTCGATGCCAAGTACACGTTGGTCGAATGTCGCGAGGCAGCGACTGGCGCGTTGCGCGGCGTCGCGGTGTTCACCAAGACGGACTTCTTGTTTCCGGGCGCTGGTCAGATCGTCGACTGGCTGTGTCCGGTCGAGGACGAAGACGCGATGACCTCGCTCGTGGCCCATTGCGAGAGGCTCGCGAGCGAGCAGGCTTGCCCCGTGCTCGCGACGCTCTTCCCGCAGATGAATCCGCGCTTCCTGAAGTTTCAGTCGCTCGGGTTCCGGGTCTACGGCACGACTTACTTCCTCGTCGTGATCCCCTTCGACAATCGCGGCACCCTGTTCTACCGCGAGCAGTGGTTCCACACTTCGGGCGACAGCGACCTAGTTTGAGGCAAAGCGGCAGCGGCGTGGAAGCGCACCGCCTGGGACTGCTGCGAGGCCGTGGTGCCCGATGGGGACGTCGCGCAGACTGACTCGATCCTGATCCGCGGCTATGCCGCGGAGAGCGCGTACCTTCGGGCCTTGGCCCTGCCGCTCCACAGCAACCAGGCCGTCAGCGCCCAAACGCCAAACGTGAATGTGAACAGCAAGGCGGATCCAGGTCGCGGCCAGCTGTGCGTCATGAAGTTGGCGATCTGCTTGCTGCCAAACACGACCGGCATGAAGGGGTCCATGCGCACCGGCGCCTTCGGGTCGAGGTTGTGGCCAAAGGTCCACAGCATCCAGATGAATCGTCCGAACGCGACCATCGAGATGTAGGCGGCCATCATCGACACGTCGATGATCGCACGCACGTTGCCGAGCGCTGCGCATCGCAGCGTGACCAGAGCGAGCCCGATCAACCCGAATGGCAGCCAATCGAGGTCGCGCAGTTCTTCGCGCGTGATGTGCGCCATGCCGATGTAGTGATTGAGCGTGTTGATCTCCGTGAGGTCGTGGCCGCGGTTGCCTGCGTCGAGACCGCCGGCGTGGATGTCGAGCCAGAGTCCTTTCGGATACTGCGGCGCGGTCATGCTGATGCGCCACAGCGGGAGCGCGAGGCTGAACAGCAGGGGCACGACCAGCAGTGCGAGGAAGATTCGCGAACGGAATCGCAACGGCGTGTCGAGGTAGTCGGCAAACGAGCTGGGGAGAGGGTTCATGGCGTGGCTCAGAGGAGGTCGCGGCGGCAGAACCGGGCCTGCGCGTGCGTCCACGTCGTGAGCCCGAGCAGCAGCGGCCAGCCGATTCCGATCGCGAACAGGCCGACCGTGCCGACTCGATTCGCGAGCCAGAATCCCACGGGACCGAAGGTGGACAGTTCGGGCTGCGCCGCCGAGAGCAGCGCAAGGCGCGCGCACTGGACTGGATTGAGCGCAGCGATCGAGAAGACGGACGCTGGCGGCAGCCGCCACTGCAACATCATGCCGACGAGACCGAAGTCGAGGAATGCGACGCTGGCCGCCCAGGCGAGCACGGCGAGCATCAATGCTTTGGCCTGGTTGCGCACGAAGGTCGAGATCCACAGTCCGATCGCCGTGTAGCAAGCGAGCAGTGAGGTTCCGACCAGCAGCGTTCTTGCCAGGTAGCTCCACGGGATGTCCTGGCCGAACGCGAGGGATCCGACGATCGCCATGATCGGCATTGCAACGAGCAGTGGCGCGACCAGGGCGCACAGCCGCAGCAGCGTCGTTCCGGCAAACCAACCTCGCCGCGACACCGGGTGGCTCAGCAGCAACTCCAGCGTGCCATCGTCGCGTGCGCCGTTGACCACTTGTGCAGTCGCGACCAACGCCAGCAGCGGCAGCAGGAACACGAGTGCGTGGCTCAGAGACATCAGCGCGCGGCCCATGCCCGTGAAACCCAGCACCGACGACTCTCGTAGGCCGACGAGCACGAACGCCGCCGCGAGCAAGAAGTGGACGATGAGGCACGAGGCGAGCCAGCGTGAGCGGCGCACTTCCGCGAGATCGAGCCGCGCTACGACCGCGAGCTGGGTGGCGAAAGTCACCGGGTCACTCCCGACGGGGTGGAGTTCTTCGTGAGGCAATGGGCGTTGGCTTGCTCAAAGGTCATCGTCGCGCCGTCGCCGTGCGCGTGCGCGACTGCGCCGATTCCGTAGCCCATCGGTGTTTGTTCGACGCGCTCGAAGATCGCCGTTTCGCCGCGCAGCCAACTCGTGCCGCGCAGCTCGTGGAACCATGTCGCGTGCACCTCGGGGCGCTCGGTGTCGAGCCACTCGAACAAGCAACCTGGGTCGTCGAACAATGCGACGCGCCCGTCCTTGCAGACGACTTGCGCCGCGAACGCCGGCTCGCCGAGGTGCATGCGACAGTGTTCGCATGCGGCCTTGTCCCAGACCACGTGCGCTGGACCATCTGGCAGTGCGTTCGCGGAGAGGACTGCGGCCCCGAGCGCGCTTGCCGCAGTCAAGAAGACAGCGGCGAGCAGGATGCGGGTTCCGAGGGCAGAGGGGCTCATCGACATTCCTCAAAGGGGGACGGCTTGTGGTTCGGCGCTCTCGAGATCTCGCGCCAGGAGGTCGAGCACGGCGTCGTCAAGTTCGCGAATGACTTCGCTGACGAGCGCGGCCCGCTGTGCGGTCGGCACTGCGAGTTGCCACCAATCGCTGCGCACGCGGCAGAAGCCGCGCAGCGCGAGCCATTCGCCGGCTCGCTGGTCGACAGTTCTCAGTTCGACCACGCATTCCGAATGCGCTTCGAGCCAGTCACGCGATGCGCCCTGCCATGCGATCTTGCCCTCGGCCAACTCGACGACGGAGTCGACGTGGCGGCGGATCTCCTCGAGGCGGTGGGAGCAGAGCAGCACGGTGGGGCGCTGCGGCAAGTCGTCGAGCAGGCGGTGAAAGGTCGCGCGGCTCCGCGGATCCATGCTGGCTGTCGGCTCGTCGAGGATCAGCAGGTCCGCGGCGGACGCCAAGGCGGTTGCTGCGAGCGCCTTTTGCCGCATGCCTCCGGACAACGCTCGGAACGGCCGCAGCGCGACGGCCTCGAGGTCGAGCCCGAGTTGGGCCGCAATCTCAACGACGCGCGACTCCGTTCCTCCACGAAGTCCGACCGTGGCGCGCACCAGGTCGCGGACGTTGGCCCACAACCTCGGCGCGACTTGCGGAACGTAGGCGATGCGGGGCGCGAGCTCCTGGCGTCGCTGCGCCGGATCCAGGCCGTCGAGAGTCAACTCGCCGTCGCCCTCGAGCATCCCCATCAGCATGCGGACCAACGTCGACTTGCCGGAACCATTGGGTCCGACCAGCGCGGTGCGCGAGCCGGAGGCGAAGGCAAGCGTCACATCCTGCAGTGCCGCAAACTTGCCGAAGCGCTTGCAGACGTTCTTGAGTTCAACGCGCATGGCGCTCTGCCTCCAGGATCGGCGCGGGGACGAACACGGGCGAAGGCTCATCCAGGCGCGGCCGCGAGTCCCGCATCAGGGTGCGCGGGGCGAACAACGGCACCAGTTGCGACATCATGTCGACGGCGGCCATGACCGGCGCGCCATGCAGCAGCGCGAGGTCCGGATAACGCGATTCCATCTGGCTCGACAAGCGGCGCAGTTCGAACGGCACGTCACCAAAGCCGTCGCCATCCAAGTCGTAGCCCTGGTAGACGTCGTAGTAGTTGCCTTCGAACACACACGAGAGTGCGTCGCCTTCGCCGCCGACCGCGATGACGGCGCCATTGTCCGCGAACAGGTTGTCGCGGAAGTCGTTGCGCGGCGTCTTTGCGTGCAGATGAAGCGCGGTGTCGCACAGCCGGATCACGTTGCCCCGAAACCAATCGTGGTGCTGGGGGTCGAGTGGAGAGGTGTCGAGGTAGATGCCGGTCGTGTCCTGGACGAACCAGTTGTCCTCCACACGGAGATTGCCGGATTCCTTCACGCCCAACCCGATGCCAGCGGAGCCGGAGGCGCGCGCCAAGAGGTTGCGGCGGATTGCGAGGTCGTGGCTGTACATCACGAAGATGCCGACCACGTCATCGAGATAGACGTTGTCTTCGACGACGTTGTCATGGCTGAACATGTAGTGCGTCCCGTAGCGGCATCGTTCGACGTGGTTGCCGGTGACGCGGTTGTTCGGCGAGTACCAGACGACGACGTCGCGGTGGTCACGGACGAAGTTGCCCGAGACCTCGGACCCGCGTGTTTCCCAGAGGCGGATGCCGTCGCCGCGGAGGCCCATCGCTTCGGCGCCATTGCCGAGGATCAAGTTGTCACGGATGACGACCGCGTTGCTCTTGTGCACCAGCACGCCGAACAATGCGCCCTCGATCCGCACGCCCTCGACGACGATGGCTTCGCCTTCGACGTGCACCGCGCTGTCCTGCGTATCGAGTCGATCGCCGCTGCCACGGATCGTGCAGCCGAGCAACTTGCTGGCTTTGCCACGCAGCGTGACGGTGGAGCCCGAACCGCCGCCTTCGATGCAGGCAGTCACCTTGCCCTGCAAGGTGATGCCGCGATCGACGACTACAGGCCCTCTGTGAGCGCCGTCGGCGAGCGTCAGCACGGCGCCATCTTGCGCTGCATCGACGATCGCCTGGAGCTTCTGGCCCGCCTCGACCACGACTCCGCCTTGCGGAACCGGGCGGCTCGCGACCGGCGCTGCGCGCCCCTTGCCGCAGGATGCGGCAAGGGCGGCGAGCAGGAGGAAAGGGAGGCGGTTCATTGCAGCACCGTTCTGCGGATCGCTCCGGTTCAGCGCGGCTCGACGAGCAAGTAGCCCGCCATCTCCAGGTGCAGCGCCGAGCAGACCTCGGTGCAGTAGAACGGGTAGACGCCCGCTCGCTTGGCCGTGAAGGTGACGTTGCAGTGCTTGCCCGGCTCGAGGCTCAGGTTGACGTTGTGAGAACCGATCGCGAGGCCGTGCGTGGCGTCGTGCGCTTGCTCGACGTTGGTGACGTGCAGGTGGACCACGTCGCCTTCCTTCACGCGGACGATGTCCGGGGTGAAGTGGCTGCGCACCGCGGTCATCCAGACGTGCACGCCGTCGTCCTTGCGCTCGATGCGTTCCTTGCCGGCGGTCACCGCGTTTGGATCGACGCCTTCGTGGAACGGGTTGGTGCCGATCGGCGTGTAGACCTCGATGGGCTTGAGCTTGTCCGCCTTGATCATCTGCGCGTAGTGCGGTTCGCCCAGCGGCAGTGGCATGTCATAGAGCCGCGTCATCTTTTGGCCTGCCAGGCCGACGAGTTGGAAGTTCTGCGGCAGCAGCGGGCCGACAGGCGCGAAGCGGTCGAGCGCCCACTTGTTCATCGCCAGCAGGTACTTGCCGTCCGGGGACACGGTGTCGCCTTCGGCGGCGCACAGGTGACCGATGTTGAAGTGTGAGTCGATCTTCTCGATCAACTTGAGGTCCTTGAGCGACCACTTCGCCACGACGGACTCGATGAACACCGAGGTGTAGGCATTGCCTTGGCCGTCGAACTGCGTGTGAAGCGGGCCGAGGCCGATCTCGCACTGGCCGCGGATCGACTGCTTGAAGTCGAGGACAGGGACTCCGTAGGGGTCACGTCCGGCGAACTTCTTCTGCTCCGCGAGGTCCTTGATCTTCGTCGCGCTGTAGACCGTGCAGTGCGTGTCGAGCTTGCCGCCGACGACGATGTCCTCACCGTCTGGCGTGATGTCGACACCGTGCGGGCTCTTCGGCTCCGGCACGAGGAACAAGAGACCTTCGTCGATCGCGGTCTGCAGCCGGATCGTGCGCATGCCGGCGATCGTTTCCGTCTTCCCGGCGGCCGCGACCTGCTCCGCCTTCTTCCACGGAATGCAGTGGAGGTAGTCCATGTCGTTCTGCGTCGACCCGGACTCGAGCGAGGGCTTACCTTCCATCGTGCCGCCCCATGCCCGTTCCGTGTTGATCGAGTTGCAGAACACCCAGCCGTCGCTGACCCGCTTGCCTGCGTCAGCGAGGTCTTGCATGTACGGCGGCAGTTCGATGGCGAAGGACTGCTCGGGGATGATCCGCCCCTTCTGCTTGTCGAACTTCCAGAACACCATCGCGCCGCGATACTCGGCGTCGTAGCTCTCGATCGGCGCGTACTTGCCGCCGAGTGGCGCCGGATACTGCGACGTCTCGATCACGTAGTCAGTGTCTGGCGTGACGAAGGCTGCGCCGTGATCGGATTGCAGCAGCTCGCTCGTGACGATCTGCTTGGTCATGAAGTCCCGCAAGTCGATGACCGCCATGCGCGGGTTCGCCTTGTCGCCGATGAACAGCCAACGGCCGTCATATTCGCCGCCGCTCTCGCTGAGCGCAGGGTGGTGCTGGTCCGCCCAGGTGATCAGGTTGCCGGCGCGGCTGCCTGCTTTGAGGAGGTCGCCGCTCTCGTCGCCGTAGCCGTAGCCCTGCCACGGCTCGGGGGTGAACACCGCGATGTACTTCAGGATGCGCATGCTCGGCACCCCGATCACGATGATGTTGCCTGCGTGGCCGCCGGACGCAAACGTGTAGTACTCGTCGTGGCGTCCCGTGGGCGTGTAGGTCGACAGCGCTGCCGACACGTCGGCTTCGTTCAGGTTGCGCTCGGCGATGATCGTCCGGGCGTCGCCTCCGATCGAGGAGGCTCCGGCGGACGCTGGGCTGCCTTCACCGCACGAGGCCGCGAGCGCGGCGCACGTTGCGAAGGCCAGTAGACGGATGGATCGGGGACTGTCGTTCATGGCAATGCTCCTTCGAGTCATGGGAACTGGCGGGAATGCGGTAGCTCGGCGGACGGTCGTCATTGCGCCGCGAAGCCGCGGACGATTGCGACGAGGTGTTGGAGGACTTCGGTCTTGCCCTTGAGTTGGGGTTGAGCCGGCATCTGCGGGCTCTTCCCGACGGCTGCGCCGCCAAAGGTCACCGTCTTGACGATGTGTTCGTCAGTGACCGACGATTGCCAAGCTACGTCGAGAAAGGTCCGAGGCTTGGGGTCGCAGGCAGCTGCTCCTGGCCCATCGCCTCGCCCGGACGGGCCGTGGCAGGTGGAGCACAGCGATTGGTAGAGGTCGTTCGCTTCTTTGCGGGCGGCAGGGACCGAGAAGGAACGGCGTTGCGCCTTCGCGTCGTCGCCACCGCATGCGGAGACGAGGGCGAGAAGGCACAGGGTGGCAGTCGGCGCGAGAATGGTCCTGGTGGCGAGTCTCATAAGCACTTCCTTCGGTGCGACGGTGGTTGATTCAGTTCGAGGGCACGCGCGCGTTCCGTGCGCGGTCTCGATGTAGATGGGTTGCGGCAGACTCCGCTCGAGCGCCTCGCTGCCGAGAAGACTCGCTCGCCATGACGCGCATGCGTCGATGGGCTGCGTGTAGCTCGGTGGCGATTGCGCGAAGGTCCGCGAGTGCCGCTTTGTGCTCTTCTCGATGTGGTCAACGACAACGCGCTGAAGGGCGCGCAATTCACTGCGCACAAGACCGGCGCCTGGTTCGCACGAATCGTGGCGAGCCGCGGCTTTGTGACGAGAACCCAGCAAAGCCCGAGCGACGCGGGCATGAGTTCGAAGGCAGTGACGGGCCCTAGTTCGCCGACGACGATGCGCAATGGCCTTGCTGCATCACCAAGCGGCGCACCGCAGCGATGGATCTCGCCCAGTCGCCGCTGCTGACTCTGCGTCGGCAGTGCACAACGAACATCCCGCGCGATGCGCAGCAGAAGTTCGTAGCCAGGTCGGGTTGCCATCGTCACAACGGATTGTCGGAAGCGCAGGATGCTGGAGTGGTCAGTCGCGCAACGCTGGCGCCGAAGTCCTTGTTTCGCGCACTTCGTCGATTCGGGACGGTGCGTGAGGACTCGAGGCCCTGAATCTCTTGTCAGCCCATCTGTGGTGCCGAGGCATCTCGTTGTGTTGCGCGTTGCAGCTGCGATGCATCGCGAGTTCTCAGTGGAAGTGCTTGGGCCTATGTGCGGCATTCGCACTGGAACGACGGCCAGGATTGCTCGAAGTGGATGCTTCGCGTCGGCGGCTCCCGAGCATTCGTTCGTTGCGACTGCCTTCAGTCCACTTGGCAGAGCGATGGGGCGAAGTGCTTAGCCGCATCTCGCGTGATCCTTTCGTCATCCACAGCCAAGGGCTCGCAACGTTGCGCCTCTATGCGTGCTCGCTCGCGAGCGATGAACACGCGCCCAACGTGGGCTCATTGAGTGACTGCGAGCCGAGTCGAACGATCCGACTTGAGGACCAGGACCGCGCGCCCATCGCGACCTCGGGATTGTGCAGCGGACCCGCGACGCAGCCGTCCCTTGGCGGGCACCCAGACCATGATCACTGCGAGCCGCCTTCGTTGTGGCTCGATCATGCGCTGTTCGCCGCGTCACTCGGCTTGTCAGCGTTGGCGCAGAAGCCAGCATGGCGACACCAGCGGCCGCGGCAGTTCCCGTGCTGGCTCGGATCGCTCGGGCACCCTTCGCAGCCGGCGGCTGCTCTGTCGAGATGAGTCCGCAGCAGAACTCCCAAGAGTCGCAGCTCGCTGCTGACGACATAGACCGATTCGAGTTTGCGCTGCTGCATCCTGTTCTGGGCAGCGCGCGGCGATGTGCGCGAGCACACCGTCTGGACGTCCCATGCCATCGCGCTGCCGACGAGTACCGGGCCGTTGTGCGCGTAACTGTGCTGCAGCGAATCGGCGGCGCGCCGGATGCGAAGTTCGCCGACGAGGCGCTCTTGCGCGTCGATCACCGGGGCACATTCGATTCCTCTTGTTCGCATCTGTTGCACGGCTGCGAGCAAGGGCGAGCCGGCGCTCAGGATGAGGTCGGGTGCGAACGCGAGATCGGCGATGTCCATGACAGGGTCTGTGTTGCTGGCCGTGACCTCACGAGGCAATCGCGCGGACGCCCGACTCCGAATCCGGTCGCCTCGATGCGAGTTCTTCGCAGCGACCTCGGATCTCGCTGCCAACTCGCTCTCGGCTCCAGGATTTCGGTGCCCGGTCTCGCGCGCAGACCGCTGGTGAACTCACTGCTGTGCACTCATTGGTTTGAGGCAACGCAGCGGGGAGCTGACATAGGGCGAGACGGCGGGCCGCGGAGATCGAAGTCAGGGGGTGGCGCCGTTGCGTGTCCCCGACGCAGTGCAAGGCGGCATGGCCGCCTTCTGGCATTTGGCTACTTGCGCAGGGCGCGAACTGCCTGGAGCAACGCGGCGACGTCAGGCTCCTTGTGCCGGACCTTGCCGCGATCTTGACCTTGCGCGCGTTCATGCGCATCGAGCCGCTGCCAGTCTTGCCAGGTCACGAAGTCGAGATTGGCGGCACGCAGCGCCTTCTCCGCGCCGCCTTCCACAGTCGGCGCAAGTGTCGTGGCGGCGCGGACGTCTTGTAGCAGCTGTTCGACCGTAGCTTTGCTGTCTGGGCTGTTGGTGCCGACCAAACCGGTTGGCCCCCGCTTCGCCCAACCGACGACGTAGTGCCCCCTGCGCGCCGCGCCGCCGACTCGGTCCAGCACGCGCCCATCGAGGTTGGCGATGATGCCGCGTCGATCGTCGAAGGCGAGACCAGGTAGCGGCACGCCGCGGTAGCCGACTGCCTTCAGCACGAGGTCGACTTCTAGGGTCGTGAAGCGGTCGATCGGTCGCGCGCGTGGAGTGCCATCCTTGTCGAGATCGAGGGCGGCGTGCTGCAACGTGATTGCGCGGACGCGGCCGCCGTCGCCTTCGAACGCAACCGGCGCGACGAGGAAGCGGCAAGTCAGTCGCTTCTTGCGGTCTTGAGGGCCGCGGGCTGCGCACTCCTGCAAGAACTTGACGCTTCGCTGCGCGCTGCGCGCCTGGGTCTCGAGCCACTTGGCCGAATGCTCGTCGACGTGCGCGTCCTCCGCGCTGACTGCGACGTCCACGTCTGGCAACTCGGCGATTTCTTCGATCTCCTTGGGCGAGAACGCCGCTTGAGCTGGTCCGCGGCGACCGAGCAGCACGACTTCGGTCACGGAACTCTGGCGCAGCGTGGCTAGGGCATGGTCGGCGATGTCCGTGTCGGCGAGTCGATCGGCGCTCTGCAGCAGGATGCGCGAGCAGTCCATCGCGACGTTGCCATTGCCAACGACAGCGACGCGTCGCGACCGCTGGAGATCGAAGGTGCGATCGCGAAAGTCGGGGTGACCGTTGTACCAGCCGACGAACTCGGTCGCGGAGCAAACGCCAGCGAGGTCCTCGCCAGGCACGCCGAGGCGATTGTCGCTCTCGCAGCCGATGGCCCAGACGATCGCATGGTAGCTGCGTTCGAGCTGCTCGATCGTGAGGTCCTTGCCGATGCGCACGTTGCCGAAGAAGCGGAAGCGCGGGTCCTCCGCGATCTTGTCGTAGACCTTACTGACCGACTTGATCTTCTGGTGGTCCGGCGCGACGCCGCCGCGAACCAGGCCGAAGGGAGTCGGCAGGCGCTCGAACATGTCGACGCGCACGTCGAGTCCGCTTGCCTTCAGCAACGCCTCGACGGCGTAGAACGCCGACGGGCCCGAACCGACCGTGCAGACGCGGATCGGGAGATTGCCGCTGCCGAGGCCCTGGGTCATTCCGTCGATGCTACCTCGATCTGCGGGCCTGCGCGTCTGTCTCGTCGCTCATGTTTGCTCGTGTCGCGACGACGTGCGACGCATGACCCAAGGGACGCGAAGAACCAGTGGGAAGGCAGCAGCGTCGTCTGGAGCGCTGGGTCACCTGGTCGAAGGGTCAGGTGAACTCGATGCGTTGTGATGGCAGCCGCCGTGCGACAATCCAACCATGCGCTTTTGTAGTGCGGACGCCGAGGAGCAGTTGACCGACTTTGTCGCGGCATATCCGCGCTCGTTGGCCGACTCCGCCGGTCGCTGCTTTGTGGCGGAGGGCGAGCCCTTCGCGCCACGACTTCTCCTCCCAGCCGTGTTCGAGGACGCGAGGCCGGGCGAGAGCGCCGCGGCCTATCTCGCACGAGCCTCGTTGTTGCCGCTCCGACACGAAGTCGTTCTGTTGCAGTATGGCGCGATGGCGATGGGCTACTGGGATGGCGACGCGCTGGTGCGCCATAAGGCAGCCAAGCGCTACGTCGTGCGCGGCAACGGCAAGGCGCAGGTGACGCACCAAAGGACGAAGGGCAAGTCGCGCTACGGATCGCGGCTGCGCTTGCAGAACTGGCAGTTGCTGCTGAACGACGTCACCGATCGCCTTGTCGGGTGGCATGAAGAGTTGCCCGAGCCCGAGCTCATCTTCTTCGCCATGACGCCGCGCGCCGCCAGCGCCTTGTGGTCGGTCGATCCACCGCCGCCCTTTTCGCGCGATGACTCGCGCGTTCGTCGAGTGCCTCGCCACGTTCACGTGCCCTGCCACGACGAACTGCTCGCCGTCGAGCGATGGCTGTCGACAGGTGAGCTGTTACTGAAGCCGACCTGAAGCCGGCTCCCGGCGTCACTTGATGCGCTTGATGACGTGCCAGCCGTAGGGGCTGCCGGCTGCGTCCCATGGCGCGACGCCGATCTCGCCGATCCGCAGGCGGTAGGCGACGTCGCCGAAGCCGCGGACCATTTGCGAGCGGGTGGCCTTTGTCATCGGATACTCGCCCGGACCCGTGTCGTCGCTGTGCGCTTTCATCAAGCCTGCGAAGTCCGCGCCGCTGGTCGCCTTCGACCAGATCTTCTCGGCGGACAGGCGCGCGTCGTCCTTGCTGCGCGTGATCGTGGTCATGCGCGGCGCGCCTTTGAATGACACCAGCACGTGCTGCACGACGATGGCATCGTCGATGATCTCGGTGCGGCCCATCACATCGGCGATCGATTGGTCCATCGACTTCTTGGGCTCGAAACTGGCGCCGCCCGGCGTCGGCGCTGGCGGCGTTCCCGTCAGGTCGAGTTCGCGCACCCAGATGTTGCGGAAACGGACTGGGTTGCCGTGGTCCTGCAAACGAATCGGACCTCTCGCATCGTGCGCCTTGTAGCTAGGCAATGTGCGATGCGCGGTAGCTCCCCACATCGGCCGGTCGAGATGCGCGAGGACGCCGTTGTGGAACATCGTCACGCGAGCTGGTGCAAGCAGACCGCCTTCGGGGCCGAACTTCGGCGCGCGGAACACGATGTCGAAGGTCTGCCATTCGCCTGGTGGACGGCACGCGTTGACCAGCGGCGGCTGCTGCCCGTAGATCGAGGCAGCTTGACCGTCCGCGTAGGTGACGTTGTCGTGGGAGTCGAGCACCTGGATCTCGTAGCGATCGAAGAAGAACACGCCGCTGTTGCCGCGGCCTTGGGACTCGCTTTCGACCTGCGCCGGCGAAGCCCATTCGACGTGCAGTTGGCAGTCGCCGAACTCGCGCACGGTGTGGATGTCGCCGCTGCCGTTCACCGTCATGCAGCCGTCCGCCACCGTCCACTTCGCGGCATCGCTGCTCCCCTTCCACTGCGTCAGGTCGCTGCCGTCGAACAGGACAATCGCGTCCTTGGGTGGCGGGACCGGGTCGGTAGCCGAGCCGGGCAGAACGACCTGCGGATGCGGACGGGTTGCGTCGTGAACTCGCCACTTGCCGTCGGGCAGCATCGGCGTGTCGGTGTAACCCTTTGACTGGGCCGCGGCGGAGGCCACGGCAATGAAGCAGGCGAAGGCAGCGAGTTGGAGCCGGATCATTCGACCAAGGCTAGAGCCGCGCGGTGCCCGAGGCACGCACCGGATTCTGACTCAGTCGACAGGCGTCGCGGCGGCCGCCGCTCCATCACTGCCCTCTGTGGCATCGAGTCGTCGACGTGCGCGGCGGGAGATTGCTGCCAGGTAGCGGCGGAAGTCGCGCGGGTTCATGTGGCAGGTGCGCGCCGCTTCGCGCGTGGTGCGGCAGCTCAGTGCGGCGTCGAGAGCGTCGCGCTGGCGCGGCGTCAGCGCGGAGCGGATCGCGCAGCGGAGGCGGTCGCTCGTCCAAGGGAACGCGTTGGGTTCGGGCTCGGGCACGTCGTCTTTCTCCTCGATGGTCCGCGTGCGTGCCCTCGCGTTTCGCTGCATCGCCAAGGCCGAGCGGCGGGCAACGGTGCACAGCCAAGCCTCGGGGTGGTCGATCGGGGTTCCGGTCAGAAACGCGAGCTGAAGCTGGTGCAAGGCGCGTTCGGCGGCCTCCTCGACCACAAGCGGGTTGCGAGTCACCAGGCTGGCGGCTCGGCTGGCGATGCGCAGCAGACGGGCAGGGTCAAAAGCAGGCGGGGCACTCCACATCGGCTTGGCTCCTCACGGATGGGGGATTCAGCCGAAGAAATGCCAAAACGTCAAGAATAGTGACGAAGAATCTTCTGGAGGAGGCGGCAAAGTCCCTGGTTCTCGTGTTCCGTAAGGATGGTAAAAGTTCTTTTGTTACAAGGCGTAGCCTCAGACTCGCTCCCAGCTAGACTCGGTCGTCCCATGTTGGTTCCTGAACCCGACCCCTACGCGGAAGTGTCAAGAATCTTGGCGACCAAGCTTCGCGAACTGCGGGCGCGCCACGGCCTGACCCAGGATCAGGTCGCCAAGAAGCTCGGCGTGCATGAGTCGGCGGTGTGTCGCTGGGAAGGCGGATCGCGATCCCCTACCCACGTGGACCTGTTGAAGCTCGCGGATCTATTTCGCGTCAGCGTCGACACGCTGCTTGGCCGCGGGGAGCAGTTCGCGCCGGCGGGCTGTGTGCTGCTCGATCAGGCGCTGCTGGACCGACTCGAGCAAGCGAAGGACACCTTCGAGTTCGACCGCATGATCGACTCGCATCAGGGGCACGCGATCTGGCTCCCTGTTCCCGATGCTGCGGTGCTGTTGCCGATCGCCGAGGCGATGCGTCGAACGCACCGCGTCGCGGAGCGGCACAAAGGCAGCGCCTTCGCGGACCGGCTGTTCAGACCGCGGTTCTAGAGCCGCGGAAGATGACGCGACGTCGGGGGTGGCGTCATCGGCGACCGGGGCGACAATCCACGGCCCTCGCCATGCGCATCCTGCTGTCGACTTGTGTCCTCGCGCTCTGCGCTGCCGCTTCTGCGCAACGTCTCGCCGTCGATGACGCGGTGTTGCTGCGCCCCTATGCAGGATGCGTCCTGATGGCTGGAGGGTCGCCACATGCGCGGCTGTTCGGTGGGCAGGCTTGGCAGAACGGCGTCGTTCCTTATGCATTGCACGCGAGCGTGACTCCGGCGATGGCGCAAGGTCTGGCTGCGGCGATGCAAGAACTCAGCTCGCGCGTGCGCGTGCAGTTCGTGCCGCACTCGACGCAGACGGACTACGTGTTGGTTCGCGACGCGAGCATCAACTCGTCTCCGATCGGACGTCAAGGCGGCATGCAGACGCTGTTCGTCGCCAACTGGGGGACGCGCTTTGAAGTCGTTCACGCGTTGATGCACGTGCTTGGCTTCTGGCACGAGCACCAGCGGCCTGATCGCGATACCTACGTTCAGGTGCAGCAGGCCAACATCGATCCGGCGCGGGCGGTCGAGTTCAGTCTCGTGCCGCTGGGCAACACCTACGGCCAGCCCTACGACTTCGCCTCGGTGATGCACTTTGGCGCGACGGAGGGCGGCATCAACGGCGCAACGACGATCGTCGCCTTGCCACCCAACCAATCGCAGCAAGCGACGATGGGGCAGCGGACGCAACTCAGTGTCGGCGACCTCGAGGTCTTGCGCCGCACCTATGGATCGCTGCAGCCGCCGGTCGTCACCGGCGCTGCGCCGTCGGTCGTTCCGAGCTACCAGACGCCGGCGATCACGTTGACGGGCGCACGCCTCGACGAGACTTCTCGCGTGCTGTTTCGGAGCACGGTGGTGAATTTCCAGGTCCTGTCGTCGACGCAGTTGCGCGTGACGCCACCGATTCTGCCGGCGATCGGTCCGGCGCCAATCACCGTTGAGAGCGGCGCGGGACCGAGCCAGGCCTTCGTGATCCAGGTCAATGGCATCGACCCGCCGCGGTTCGAAGGCCCGCCGGTGCTCAACACGCAGGTGCAGTTCCCATTCCGCGTCTACTCAGACGCCGGCCGCTACAACCTGTTGCTCGCCGCTTTCGACAACGTGCCTAGCGTCGCACCAGGCATCGTCTCGCTCGGTCTTGGCAACAACTTCACTTCGTATGGAGAAGTGGCAATCGGCATCGCCGACGCGAGCGGGCTTTGGACCGTCAACCTGCAAGGGCCGACCGGCGTCGGCTCGGGCCGTCAGATCTGGCTGCAGACGGTCGTATTCGATCCTGCCAACTTCACGCTGCCGCTGTCGTCGTCGAACGTGCTTGCCGTGCGCGTGTTCTGAGTCGCCGCGCGGCGGGCGCCACGATGGCGCCCGCGACCGATCCAGGCGCGCTCACTTGCCAGCTTCGGGCGTCTTCGCGGGCTCCTTCTGCGCCTCGTCCTGCTTCGGCTCCGCCTTTGCTGCATCCGCCCGCTTGGTCTCCGACGTCATCTTCATCTCGATCGTCATCTCGCCGACCATCTCGTTCTCGGCGAAAATCGACATGCCACTGCTGATCTTCGAATGGATGGTGAAGCCGTCCGCGCGCGAGATCGTCGCTTTGCCTTCGACCTTGCCGCCCTCGACCTCGGCGCCCGGCATCGGCATGCGCGCACCCTCTTTGACCTTGGACTCACCAGCGTAGGTCAACTCGGCAGTGGCCGCGTCGAGCTTGGCGACCGTGATCTTGAGCGACTGCTCCATGGGGAGTTGGCCGCCGACGTCGTTCTTCGTCTCCCATTCGCTTCCGGCCGAAACGGCTTCTTTCGGCAAATGACCGATCGCGCCGCGGACGAGGCCTTGGAGGCCGCGGTCCGCAAATGCGCCTTCCATCATCTGCGCGGCCGGGCCGCCGAACGCTTGCTTCGCCGCCTTGCGCGCTTCGTCGAAGCCAGCAATGCCCACGATCGTTCCATCGGCGCTGACTTCCGTCGTGAACGACTTGCCCGCGAGCTCGCGCAGACCCGCCGAAATCTTGGTGCCGCTCGGAAGGCCCATGCCGCCCATCGGGCCGTCCTCGCCTTCCTCCTCGGTCGCTCCGTCGGCCTTCGCCGCCGAGTCGAACTCGATCTCGCCGGCCATCGGGATGTCGAGCTTGCCGTTGATGCGCTCGATCGTGACGGTGAAGGTCCGCGTCCCGTTGTCGGCGACGCCGGTCACTTCGATGGTGAAGTGGTGCGTCATCTCCTGGGTGACATTCATCTCCTGGCCGCCGGCATTGATGTTCTGCTCCTGCTTGCCGAGCTGGACGAATGCGATCTTGCCGGACTTGGGCGGCTGGAGCTGGATGGCGTCCTGGGCAGCGAGCGGCGCGAGCAACAGGAGGGACGGAAACAAGGACGAGACGTAGAGCGGCTTCATGATTTGGGGCAGGAGTTCTACTCCCGCAGGGTGCGCGTGTCTCGGTTCCGACGGAATGCCGAGCCGATGGCGCGAGCGCGCCCTGTGGCCCTCGCCCTTCGCCATCTGTCGCAGCATCCGCGGCTAGGGATCGAACCGAAGCCCGAGTCCGCGCACGGTGTGAAGGTGCTTCGGTTCAGCCGGGTTGCGCTCGAACAGCTTTCGCAGCCTCAACACGACGTTGTCGAGCGTGCGCACCGTCAATGGCGCGGAGCTGCCGAATAGATGTTCGACTACGATCTTGCGGCTGACGACGGTGCCGGCATGCGCCGACATCAGCTTGACCAGCCTTACTTCGGTCGCCGTGAGCTCGAGGTCCTCGCCGGACCATGTCGTCGCGCGCATGGCGCGAAAGTCGATCGAGTTGCCGCCGAACGAAAGTGTGTCTGCGCCTGGCTTCGGTGCGTTCGTGCGCCGCAGCAGCGCGTCGACCCGCAACAGCAGTTCGCGCAGATTGAAGGGCTTGGTCAGGTAATCGTCGGCCTCCAGCTCGAGGCCGCGGATCTTGTCGTGGTCGGCGCTGCGGGCACTGAGGATCAGTACTGGCGTCGTGTCGCCGCGCTGCCGCAGTCGGTGCAACACGGTGAAGCCGTCGCAGCCCGGCAGCATCACGTCGAGCAGCAGCAGATCGATGCCGCCTTTCTCCATGCGCGTCAGCGCGTCTGCTCCGCTTCGCACCAGCTCCGCGTGGTAGGACTCGAGCTGCAGGTTGTCGACGAGCAACTCGCCGAGAACTGGTTCGTCCTCGACGACCAGGATCCAGCGACTCATGCGCGGCCCTCGTCGGGCGCGGCATTCGTGCGCGGCGAAGGCATGGGCGTGGAACTGCGGCGCGGCATGCGAACCGTTACCGTCGCACCCTTGCCAAGACCCTCGCTTGCCGCCGCGACCGTGCCGCCATGCGATTCGACGAGCCCGCGCACGAGGAACAGCCCGAGTCCCGTGCCGCCAGTGCCAGAGTCACGGCCGCGCCAGAATGGAACGAAGGCATTCGTGAGCGCTTCATCGTCCATCCCCAGGCCCTCGTCGCGCACGACGAGGACGGCTGCATTGGCCTCTTCGCGCAGCGACACCATCACACGGCCGCCGCGGATCGAGTACTTGATCGCGTTGTCGATCAGGTTGTGCAGCACCAGGTGCATTGCCTCGGGATCGCGCAGCATGCGCACGGCGCTCACGCGATCCTCGCAGAGTCGAATTCCGGCGGCTTCGGCGCGGGCCTGCAGCTTGTGCATCGAACGCCGCACGTCGTCGGCGAGGTCGGCTTCGCTCTTTGTGCTGCGCCGCGCGCCAGCACTGCGGAGGCCGGCCGCAGTCAGCAGGTTCGTCAGCCCGTATTCGAGTCGCTGGCCCTCGAGCAGGCCGCTTTGCAGGTAGCGGTCGCGCTTCTCCTGCGGCAATCGCTCGTCGCGCAACGACTCCAGCAGCAGTTGGATGGTTGCGAGCGGCGTCTTCAGTTCGTGCGTCGCGCCGGCGAGGAATCGATCCTGGTCGGCGCGGAGCTTCGCTTCACGGCGCAACAGAGTCAGGACGCCGAAGCCAGCCAGCGCGAGCACGGCAGTGAATGCCAAGCCCTCGCTCAAGAACATGCGCCGGCGCGCCGCGGCAAGCTCGGGCAGCGTCTGTGCGTCCGTCGCGCCGAGTGCGCGCGCCGCGGCATCGACTTCGCCACGGGCGAGGAACTGACCCGCATCTTGCAGCGCGGTTGCCTGCGCGACCTGGAACCATGTCCACCAAGCAACGAGCGCGAGGTTGGCGACGAGGAAGCAGGCAGTGAGGAGCGGGCCTTTGCGGGTCAACGGCGGGGCTTCAGTTCAACTGAATCCGCAGAGCGTAGCCGAACGGCTCGACCTTGTCCGCGGTCGCCGCGTTCGCGTCGGCGCCGTGCGAGACCGTGTAGACCCCGAGCGATGGCGCCGTGAAGGAGCCGAGGGTGATCGCGCGCGCGTCACTGAGCACGAAGCCGAATGGATTCGCGGATTGCACCAGCGAGACGAACTGCTCGTAGATCGTGACGCCGGCGAATGCAGGGTCGGCCGGCACGGAGATCGCGCCCATTTGCGCGTTTGGCGCGATCGCGCCGCTCGCATCCGTGAACATCACGAAGCTGAGTTCGGTCTCGGTGTAGAGGTTGCAGTTGGTGGTGGGCAGATTGAAGGGCAGCAGGCCGTATTGGCTCGTTGTGTTGCTGCCTGAAAGCACGAGCAGCGCGATCGTGCTGGCGCCGAGGTTCTGGCCCGACACGAAGTGCGCAGCGCCGGGCGCGTGCGTGCCCGTCGTGCTGATCGTCGCTGCTGGCGCACCGATGGCGGCGTTGCAGCCCTGACCGAAATTGCTCGTCGTGCCGTTCGCGACGCCTCCGGTGGCCATGAAGCCGTCGAGGATTGCGTGCGAGAAACCGAAGTTGGCGATGTTGTTGCCTTCCATCTGCACGTCGACGACGAAAAAGCCGCCGGCAGGAATCGCGACGCCCAGCGGTGCGTTGAATGGAATCCGCATCGACGTGTTCGGCACTTCCCACGGATGCGGGAATGCCGAGCCCGGGTCGGGCAGATAGGAAAAGGCCGCGTCGTGCACGGTGGTCAGCGCTTGCGAGAGGTTGGCGCCGAACGAGGCCGTCGGTTGCGCGATCTGCGTCGTGCCGACGTGCACGCGCAGGCGTTGCACGGAGAATGGGCCCGGCGCGCCGACCTGCGGGATCGGGCCGTCATAACGAAACGACAACGCGTTGGCGGTGAACAGCGAGCCGCCGACTTCGGTCGCGCTGTAAAACAATTGCACGCGGCTATTCGTCTGCATGAACGGCCGGAGGTTGTAGCTCGACGATTCGACGACGTTGGGCGACGTGGACGCAGGCAGGTAGAGGTAGTTCTGCGCGGCGGACGTGGCGGATAGGAACAGGAGGGGGAGGAGTCGACGTTGCATGGTGTGCGTTCTTGGCGTTTCTGAGAACGCACTGCTAAGCCGCTGCGTCGCCGCGAATGTCACTGCGCGGTCATCCGCCTGTTACTCTCCAATCCGTGCGTCATCCCGATGTCATCGCCGGTCTTGCGCTCGCGTTCAGCGCAACAGCCGCAGCCGCGCAAGGGCCATGGTCCGAGCCGATGCACGCGACATTCGAGCGATCGTGCGTCGACTGTCACGGCGGCGATGCGACCAAGGGGGCGCTCGACCTCAAGGCCGTGGCAAATGCGGACTTGCAGACCAGGCTCATCGCCCTCAGCAAGGTCCGCGATCGCGTGCGCGCCAGCGAGATGCCGCCTGCGGATGCAGACCAGATCACTCCAGCGGATCGTGCGGCGCTGATTTCGGCATGCGATGCGCTCCTCGTGCAAGAAGCGGCGAAACTACGGCCCCGACCGGGGCGGGTGACCGTGCGAAGGTTGTCGCAGACCCAATGGGACCGCTGCATCGAGGATCTGTTTGGGGTTGCGACCGAGAAGTCGACGGCGTTCCCCGCCGACGATCTCGGTTACGGATTTGACTCGATCGGAGATGCGCTCTCCTTCTCGACGCTGCGGCTCGAGGCCTACCTTGCCGCAGCTGAAGACGTTGCGTCGCAGGTTTTTTTCGACGAAAGCGCGACGCCAGCCATGAGCACGATCGAAGGCGAGTCCATGGATCTCGTCGACGGCCCAGGGTTCGACGCGAACTCGGACATCGCCAATCTCTACACCAATGCGACATTGGGCAGCGCCTTCGACATCGCACGGAGCGGCACGTGTCGGATCACCGTGCATGCCGGCGCGACGCCAGCGGGTGATGAGCCGGCTCGGCTCAGCGTTCGCCTGGATGGCAGGGAGCTCGCGGTAGTCGATGTGCACCAGCGCGAGTTGCGACCGGAGACGATCACTTTGCCCGTGGGCAAGGGCCGGCATCGCATCGAGATCGCCTTCATCAACGATCACTGGGATCCAGATCATCCCGATCCGGCCATGCGCGATCGCAATCTGCTGCTCGATCGCGTCGTGATCGAAGGCCCGTTCGAATCGCGCACGATCCCGCCGCAACAACGATGGCTGGAAGGACTCGACGACAAGCCATTCGATCTCGTCGCGCGAACGATCGCGGCGAGCGTTTGGCGCGGGACTGCGAAACCCGAGGCCGTGCGCGAATTGGCGGCCGTGGCGACAAGGCGGCACAAGGCGGGCGGGTCGCGATCCGAGTCGCTCGCTGATCTGCTGGCTGCGGCGCTCGCATCGCCGCGGTTCTTGTTCCGCATCGAGGCGCCGTCGACGCGCGCCGCGGTGGATGGCGTGGAAGCCGTGCCAGCCGAAGCGCTCGCTTCACGGTTGTCGTTCTTCTTGTGGAGCAGTTGCCCGGACGAGGAACTGCTGGCGGCTGCGCGGCGCGGCGAACTGAGCACCGCGGCGGGGCGCAAGGCCCAGGTTGCTCGCATGCTGTCGGACGCGCGCGCGGACCGGCTTGCCTCGGACTTCGCGGCGCAATGGCTCGAATTGCGATCGCTCGAGGCGCGCATGCCGGACCCTTCGCTGTTCCCTCGTCTTGACGACAGCCTGCGTGCGTCGATGCGACGGGAGACGGAGTTGTTGTTCCTCGCCGTGCTGCGCGAAGCTCGCGATGCGCGGGAACTGTTGGACGCGGATTTCACGCACGTGGACGCGGCGTTGGCGAGTTTCTATGGCATCGCGGGTGAGTTCGACGCCACGCATGAGCGCGTGCAGCTAGACGGCCAATTGGCGGTGCGCCGCGGCATTCTCGGCCACGCTTCGTGGCTTGTCGTCACCTCGAATCCGACGCGCACGTCGCCGGTCAAGCGCGGCAAGTGGACGCTGGAGAACCTGCTCGACCAGGCGCCGCCGCCGCCGCCGCCGGGGAATGCCATCTTCGCTGATGAGGGCGCTGCTGCGACGCCGCAGGGTCTGCGCGCGCAGCTGGCGGCGCATCGTGAGCGCAGCGAGTGCGCGAGTTGCCATGTTCGCATGGATGCCTATGGCCTCGCGCTCGAGCAGTTCGACGCGGTGGGGCGACTGCGCGATTCTGTGGCGGGGCAACCGATCGACGCGAGCGCGGAACTCCCGTCCGGCGCCAGAGTCGACGGCGTCGCAGGCCTGCGCGCGTTGCTGCGCGACGACCCCACCTTCTTGCGCGCACTGCAGCGCAAGCTCTTCGTCTATGGCGTCGGCCGCGACGCGTCGCCGGTCGAGCGCGTCGTGCTCGACGCTGCTGTCGATCGGCTGGCGACGTTGGGCAAGGTGAGCATCCGTGATCTCGTAAGCGTCGTCGTCGAAAGCCAAGCGTTCTTGATGCGGGAGACAGTTCGATGAACTCGATGTTCCAAAACCGCTGCCTGAGTCGACGCACCGTGTTGCGCGGGGCCGGTGCTGCGCTCGCGTTGCCCTTCCTCGACGCGATGGAGCGCGCACTAGAACCGCGCGGGATCGCCGCGCCGCGTCGCGCCTTGTTCGTGTTCGCGCCCAACGGCAAGAAGATGGATGAGTGGCGCCCCGCCTCACCAGGGCGGCTCGGCCAGTTGCCGTTCTTGTTGGAGCCGCTCGATCCCGTGCGGGATCGCGTGACCGTCATCTCCGGCCTTGCGTTGGATGGCGGCCGCGCACACGGCGACGGTGCCGGTGACCATGCGCGCGCCGCGGCCTCGTTCCTCACGTGCGCGCATCCGCGAAAAACCGGCGGCGCAGACATCGAGGCCGGCGTCTCGATCGACCAGGAGCTTGCGGCGGCGGTGGGCGAGCAGACGCGGTTCCCGTCGCTCGAACTCGGAATGGAACGCGGCGCTGCGGGTGGCGTATGCGACTCGGGCTACTCGTGCGCCTACAGCAACAACATCAGTTGGCGAGGCAAGAGCACGCCGGTTGCCAAAGAAGCCGAGCCGCGAGCCGCCTTCGCGCGTTTGTTCGGCGACCCCGATGCGGCGATGGACCAAGAGGCGCAAGCCGCCGCGCGGGCTTCGCGCCGCAGCTTGCTCGACGCCGTTCGCAAGGACGCGCAGAGCCTTGCCCGCGAACTCGGAGGTCGGGATCGCAGCAAGCTCGCGGAGTATCTCGACAGCGTGCGCGACCTGGAGCGTCGCATCGAGCGCGAACAGAACTCGCAGCAAGAAGCACCGGCAGTGCCCGCTTCCGTGATGGCCGAGCGCGGCGATTTCGCGGCGCGACTCGACGCGATGTATGACATCCTCGCGCTCGCGTTCGCAACCGACCAAACGCGCGTCGCGACGATGATGCTCGGCAACGGAGGCAGCAACCGCAGCTACCGGTTCTTGGGCGTTCCGGAGGGCCATCATGACCTCAGCCACCATGGCAAGGACGCGCAGAAGCTCGCTGGCATCCGCAAGATCAACCGGTTCCACATCGAACGGCTTGCCGCCTTCGTGCAGAAGCTCGTCGATTCGCGTTGTGAGTCAGGCCGATTGATCGACCAGACGATGGTGGTCTACGGCTGCGGCATCAGCGATGGCGACCAGCACAACCACGAGGACCTTCCGGTCTTGGTGGCGGGTGGGCACAGCGGCGGCAAGCACTTCGTCTGCGCCAAGGAGACGCCGATGGCGGATCTCTACGTCGCGGTGATGCGGCACATGGGCTTGCGCGCGACAGCGTTTGGAGACAGCACGGGCGAGTTGGACTTCTTCTAGTCGGGCCGCTTCTGGTTGGGACCAGCACCCCGATCTCGGCAACCGTCGTGGAGATTTGGCGTGCGCGCCAACATCGCGGCGTCGGTGACGTAGAACACGCCGATGGCCCAACCGACCCGACGATCCTTCCTCGCCCGCGCGTCCGCAGCGGGGCTCGCCTTGCCGTTCTGCGACACACTGGCTGCCGCAGGCACAGCGGCTTCCGGCGCGGGGCCGCAGCGCATCCTGATGCTCGGAGGCACCGGCTTCCTCGGGCCGCACTTCGTCGGCGCAGCGCTGGCGCGCGGCCACTCGATCACGCTGTTCCATCGCGGCAAGACCGGAGCCGACCTGTTTCCAACGGTCGAGCACGTGAAAGGCGACCGAGAGACCGGCGATCTGTCGGCGCTGAAGGGCCGCGAGTTCGACGTGGTCGTCGACACGTCGGGCTACGTTCCGTCGCATGTCGAGCAGAGCGCCTCGATGTTCGCTGCGACTGCGAAGCACTACGTGTTCGTCAGCACGGTTTCGGTCTACGAAGAATCGGGCGACTCGAAGCAGGAACTCGACGAGAACGCGACGCTGATGACGATCTCCGACGAGGAGGCGCAGAAGGCGCGCACGATCCGTGAGGCGGTGCCGAACTACGGCGCGATGAAAGCGCGCTGCGAGCAAGCCGCCGAAAAAGCGATGCCAGGCCGCGTCTGCAACATCCGTCCGGGACTGATCGTCGGCCCGCGGGATACCAGTGATCGATTCACCTGGTGGCCGGTGCGCATCGACCGCGGCGGCGAGATCCTCGCGCCAGGCGACCGCGACGCCGTGGTGCAGATGATCGACGCGCGCGACCTCGCGGACTGGATGCTGCACTGCGTCGAAGGGCGAGTCGTCGGCGTGTTCAACGCAGTGGGCTACGACGGCGTAGTCACGATGGAGGAGGTCCTCTATGGCTGCAAGTGCGCGACGAGCACGCCGGGCTCGCTGACCTGGGTCGACGAGGAGTTCCTCGCCGAGAACAAGGTCGGTCCGTGGATGCAGATGCCGCTGTGGATTCCGCGCGATGGGCGTCGTGTCTACGCGAACTCGCGCGCCCGCAAGGAAGGCATGCGCTTTCGTCCGCTCGCCGACACGATCCGCGACACCTTGCAATGGGCCAAGACGGAGCGTGGCGAGCGACCGTTCCGCAGCACCGGGTTGGCGGCCGAGCGCGAGCGTGAGCTGCTCGAGATCTGGCGAAAGAAGCGCGGCTGATCGCCCTCAGGCGAAGGCGCGCTCCGCTCTGGCGAGGCGCGCGCGTTCTCGCAGCCACAGTCCAACGAGACACGCGAGCGTCAGCGTCGCAATCGTCACGAGGCGCTGTCGCTGTTCGCCCGAGGCGCGCGGCGACGATGCGATGAGCCCTGGTGCTAGCGCGGCGTTGCGGGCGAGCGCTTTTCGTGCCCGTTCGCGAGTGTCTGAATCCGCCAGCGGCAGCAACTCTTCGATCGCAGTCTCGGCCATCGCGGTCGCGAGCGGCATGTCGATGTCGGCGGCGGCAACGATGCGCGGCAACTCGCTGACAGCCTTCAATCGAAGGAGTCCATCGATGGCGCACAGCCTGCTCGCTTCGTCTCCGTGAAGCAGCGCGCGGAGCGCGGGCACCGCCGCCGCGCCTGCGCGCTGAAGTTGCCGGGCGGCTTCGAGTCGGTCCGCGTCGGCGCCAGCAAAAGCGCGTGCCGTCCATGCGAGCACGCTGGCATCCATGGTCTGCGCTGCATCGCGCCTCCGCAACTCGGCCAGGATCCATGCGGGTCCGACGAGGCCGCCGCCGCTGCGACCGGTGATGACGATGCGCCCCTGCTCGCGGGTTGCAGCGAGCGTCACTTCGCCGCATTGCAGCGCGGCGAGGTGGAGCACGCGCGCGCGCGAGTCTTCTTCGACTGCGACGCCAGCGAGGTTGCCCGCGAGCGATGCGAAGTCGAGTGCGCGCGGTGGGCCGTCGACGTCGATCCGAAGTTGCGCGAACAGGTTTGCGATCGGCGCAGGCAGTCGGGCGCCAGCCAGACGCCATGTCTCACTGCCGTCGTTGCGACACTCGAACGCGATCGTCGAGCTGTCGACGACGAACTCGCCGGCGGCGACGCATTCTCCGGGCAGCGTGATCGCTTCGCCGAAGAGGATCTTGTCGCCGTCATTCCACGCGCAGAATGGCGCGGACGCATCGCGGAGCAGCGGCCAAGCGGCATTCGTGGCGAGCAGCTCACGCCGCATCCAGTCGATTGCGGAGGCGCCGATCGCGCTAGCGGACGGGCCGAAGGCGACGCGCCACGACGCTTGCTGCGCGAGCGTCGCCGGCGCGCAGGCGATCGACATGGCCGCGGCGATCGCGGCGGTCGTCAGGCGCGTCGGGCTGCGGCGCATGGGTTTGTCGTGTCCTGGTTCAAGACCTGCCGCTGCCGACCGGCGTGCGCGAGGCTTCTTCGAAGCGAGGCACTGCGCGGGTCTCGGGGCGCGCGGTGCGCAGCATCGTCGGATGGCAGGCACCTGCCGCGGCGGCAATGGTCGCTGCTTCGGCGTGGCGAGCGCGCCGGCGGGCCACGAGGATCATCAGCATCCCGAACGAGACGACGCACGTCGTCGCCGCCGTCGACAGTCGTGTTCCGGTCTCCAGCGAGTTCCATTGGCGCTCGACCATGCGGCCGATCGCGAGGGCATTGTTCTTTGCGCGCAGTGCGAGGTCGGCGCCGTTCTCGATCTGGTCGCGACGCACCTGCGCCAGTGAGACACGGATCAATGGCTGCAGCGCCTGGTCCTCGGTCGCGAGCCGGCCTTCGAGCGCGCGCGCCGTAGTCGGATCACGAAGTTCGCCGAGGCGCTGGATCGCATAGCGGCGCAGCAGAGGCTCCTGGTGATCGAGCGCGGCGACGAGAGTCGTCGCTTCGAACGACTGCGGCAGCTTGTGCGACAGTTCTTGAAACAGGAAGGCGAGCGCCGGACCCGTTTCTTTGGACTCAAAGCGCACCGCTGCGGCGGCTGGCAACATCGCGCTGGTGTCGCCGAGGTCGGCAAGCGCGATCAGCGCGGCAGCGACGTCCTTGTGCGAATCATCGGAACCAGCTGCGCCCTGGCGCTCGATCAGCGCGAGCAGTTGTTGGGAGGCGCCTGTCGGCCTGCGCCGCGCAAGCGCCTGGACCGCGAATGCTCGCACCGAGATGTCGGTGTCGTGCAGCCCGTTGATCAGCGCTTCCGTTGCGGGGCTGTTCTGGATCCGGTCGAGCGCCGCTGCGCACTGCAGTCGCAGATCGGCGTTGCTGCTCTGCTTGATCGCTTGCGCAAGCGCGTCGACGCCGCGCACGGACTTCCATTCGCCGAGCAGCCAAGCGGCGCGCGTTGCGATCGAAGTCTCCTGGTGTTGCACGAGGTCGGCGACCAAGGCTGTGGTTTCCTCGCCGGGTCCGGCTTTCTCCGCTCCGCGCAAGGCGGGGGCGGCCATCGCCGAGTCGACTGCGGGCGCGGTGGGCACCGCGGCAACGACTGCATTGCCAGACGTCAGCGTGGGCTCGGTCGGGTTCTGCGGCGCTGCGACTTGCAGGGCCAAGAATGCGGAAACGAAATGCAGCATCGGGTCGTGCTCTCCTCGAAGACCTGTCGCTCATCGACCAACGGCAACGGCGCGCTGCAGCCGTTCAGGCAGTTTGGGGCGACCTGGTGGTGGACGGAAAGGCATGGCTTCGCGGGTGTGCAGACGCGCGTTCGTTCTGCCTCCGCAGATGCGCCGATGGCAACAGGAGTTCGCGAACGCAGCTGGACCCGCGGGCGGTGCCCTGTTCAGGCCCGTGTCCGCGCGTGCCGAAGGGGAGTCTCCGCTTGAACGAGGCGTGGCCGCTGGCTAGTGTTCGCCGCCCCGTTCGGACGGGCCGTTAACTCAGTTGGTAGAGTGCGATCGTCACAAGGTCGAAGTCGCAGGTTCGAATCCTGCACGGCCCACCATTCTTCAGTCGGACGCTTCCTAGTAGAGACCGAGCACGCACTTGCGTGAGGTGCCTTCGGCTGGCAGCAGGTTGTGGCAGCGGGTAGTGGCAGGGGTGGCGAAGGCCGGCACGTGCAGGAGCCGCAAGACCCTTGCTCAATCAAGCGCAGTCGCCGAGCCCACAATCGCAGGCGCTTTGCTTGTGCGCGGTGATGCTGGCCGAGGCGACGTAGTTCTCCACGCCAGCGCCCGGGAACCACGTCGCGATGACCTTGCGGCTCGACTCGTCGACCTCGACGTCGACGTTGCCGAAACCGGCCTCGCGCAGCGCGGCTTCGAGTTGCTGCACTGGCGCGGCGTTGCCGACGCAGCCGGCGACCATGCGCGGGTCGGATGCGAGTTCGGTCGGCATCGGCGCAGTGGCGACGACGTCGCGAATCGCCAGGCGGCCGCCCGGCGCGAGCACTCGGAAGGCTTCGCGGAAGACCTGCGGCTTGTCGGGCGACAGATTGACGACGCAGTTGGACAAGATCACGTCGATCGAGCCGTCGGCAACCGGCAGGTGTTCGATCTCGCCGAGGCGGAACTCAACATTCGCGGCGCCCATGCGGTCCCTGGCGGCGCGCGCGTTCTTGAGCATTTCTGGTGTCATGTCGACGCCGATCACGCGGCCGCCAGGCCCGACCTGCTTCGCCGCGAGGAAGCAGTCGATGCCGCCGCCGCTGCCAAGGTCGAGCACGCGCTCGCCTCGCTTCAGTCGCGCAAGTTCTTGCGGGTTGCCGCAGCCGAGCCCGAGGTTGGCGCCCTCGGGCAGCGCGTCGAGTTCTGACTTCGTGTAGCCGAGGTCGAGCGACGCGTCGGGATTGGCGCCGCAGCACCCTGGCGCGCACGCAGCGCCAACTGCCGCCGAGGGGATGGCGGCGTAGTGCGCGCGCACTTCGTCGCGTAAGGAGTCGGCGGACACGGTCGAGTCGGACTTCATAGCGCATCCTTCGGATCCAACACCTTGGGATGCAAGGGTCCATGGGGTCACAATGTGCTCATCGCTCGTTCGGGGGAACGTCATGACACACAATGACACGAGCACAAAGCATCCGCGCATTGACGACCGCGCACCGAGATGCGAGAAGGGAACCAGCATCAGGACAGTCCCACGCGGCAGCGCGGGGCGGCCAACCTGCCGAGGAGCGGCAAGGTGGCTTGATCCGGCGAGTTCGCCGGATCGATGCGCGCGGGCGGTTGGCCCGGCGAACGAAGGCTCCTGCGGCGCTTGGCGCCGCGCCCGGTGTTCGAGGCCCTGGCATGCGTTCCGCAATGGCGCGGTCTGCAAGGTGCGGGCGCAGGAAGAACCCGATGAAAACTGTTCAGTCCAATCTCCAGCAACGTCTCTGGACGCTGCGGTCCTTCGCGGCGCGTCGGCACGCCATCTGGCTGCGATTGCATTCGCCTGCCAGCGGCCGCCTGCCGGGTCGCGCTGGGGCCGACAAAGGCGGCGTCCGCCGTGGAGGCAACCGCCATGTATGACGCCAACTTGTGGGTGAAGGCGCTGCCTAAACTGCTCGAGGATTCCGACTTCGTCGATGCGTTCGTGAAAGAACTCAAGCAAAGCTGTGCCCAGGGCGTTCCCGACTTGTTCGACTGCGCGTGCACAGCCTTCGACGCATGCTCGGAGGAAGCGCTGCAGTTCTGCTGGGACTCGGGCTCGTCGTGGCTCCGTGTGGTGGGCGACATCTGTATCTGCATATCGACGGATTGGGCGACCACCGGTCCCTACGAGTCGATTGAGGAGGCGCTGGCCACTGCGGACACCTTCTTGACCGAAACGACGGACCCTAGCTTCCTGTCGCGGCACATCAGCGAAACGGAGTTGCTGAGGTTGGCGCGCAGCATCTGTCCGCAGGAGAGCAGAGCGAGCATCAATGGCGACGAGTATGGGTGGAAGGGCAACAAGTTCGTGCCTGCAGACGAACTCGAGGAAGAGCCGGAGGAGCCTGACTCGTAGTGCTGGCGCGTGGACGACCAACGCAACGTGGAACGGAAGCCTTGCCCCAAGGTTAGAGCGGTGCCGTGAGCGTGGTCTTGCTTCTACCCGCGCCCGAAGGCCGAGGATCGCGTGACGCGCCAGAGCTGTAGGATCGGTGTCCAGGCGACTTCGGAGTCGACGAGCGTCGCTTTGACGCTTGCGGCAAAAGGTCGGTTGACTTGCGCCTCTTTGGCGCACGATCTTGAGCAAGCAAGAGGCACATTCGATGGCAGGCCGACTCGTTGGCGACAAAGACCCCGCGTTGGACAAGCTTCGCGTTTGCATGGCGAAGTTCGATGCTGCCGAGCAGAAGGTGATTCAGTCGATACGCCTCGCGATGCAGAAGCGACTGCCGGCCACGAACGAACTGCTCTACGACTACGGCAGCTTCTTCGTCATCGCCTACTCGAGGACGGAGCATCCCCTGGATGCGGTCGCATCGATCGCGGCGCGTGGCGACGGCGTGCGCCTTTACCTGATGAATGGGCCCCGTTTGCCCGACGCCAAGAAGCTGCTGCAAGGAACGGGGAAGCAGGTGCGGTTCGTGGTGCTGGAGTCCGCGAAGCAACTTCGGCACCCAGATATCGAGGCGCTGCTTGCTGCAGCGATCGAATCGAGTGGCGCCCCGTTGCCGCGGACAGCTCGCGGCAAGCTCATCGATCGTTCGGCGGCGCAGAAGAAGCGTCCCCGCGGCAAGAAGGCCAAGTGAACTCACTCGCAAGAAGCTCGACGTGGGCTTGCGTTGCCGTCACGCGAGCGAAGCCATGACGTGGCGCCGTCACAACACCGCTCCGCACGTCGTGCTCGCGACGCAGCGACCGTCCGCGCCGACGACGGCGCACGCGACCGTCGTCGCGGAAGACAAGCTCGTCGCCTACATGGAGACGCACTACTCCGTGCGCACGCCAGAGGTCATCACGCTGCGCATCGGCGAAGCAAATGCGGCACTGGCGGAGGCGATGAGGCGGCACGGCGTCGCGACCTGCGCATTCGTGACCGCGTTCAATCCGTCCGGCGCAGCGATCGAAGAGTCGGAGAATCTCGCGCGGCACGCGGCGTTGCTCGCCGACCTCGCGAAGATCGGTTGCGTGTCCTACGAAGGCGCAGGCGGGCATCCGGACAACGGCTGGCCCGAAGAGCGGAGTTGCCTCTGCTTTGGCCTGCTGTTCGAGGACGCGTGCCAAATCGGCGCGAAGTGGGGGCAGGACGCGATCGTTTGGTGCGACGCGGATGCCGTGCCGCAACTCGTCTTGTTGCGCTGAAGTTCCGTCGCTGGTTTCGACACGCTCATCGGCTCCGCCTAGAACTGTGTCGATGACCGTCGCCTTCTCGGTGAGTCGTTCCGTCGCCGCCGTCCTGTTTCTCCTGGCGCTTGCCGCATGCGCAGTAGAGCCGTCGCCGCAGCACGACCAGGCGCTCGCCGTCGTCTGGATGCAGCGCGCCGCTGAGTATCGCGCGGCCTGCGAGCAGGCCTATCGAGTTGCGGCCGATGCGCTGCCGCGCACGATCGCGGACGCAACGTGGACTGCTTGTCTGGAACAGCAAGCGGACGCGGCTCTCGCGCAGAAGCCGCTCGCAGTCGTGGTCGACGTCGACGAAACCGTGCTCGACAACACCGCGTTCGCGGCACGACGGATCCGCGACGGCAAGGGCTTTGATCCGGTCGCGTGGGCAGGCTGGGTTGCGGAGCGTCGCGCAACCGCGATTCCAGGCGCACTCGAATACGCGCGCATGGCGCACAAGCTGTCGGTCCGTGTGGTCTATCTCACCAACCGCAAGGCGGATTCTGGCGACGTCAACTCGCCCAGTTCCGAAGAGTCGGATACGCGAGCCAATCTGCGCGCCTTGGGGTTCCCGATCGACGAGCACGACGGGTTCGATGTGGTGCTGACCAAGGGCGAGCGCGGCGCTGGCTCCGACAAAGCGTCTCGGCGAGCGCTCGTCGCCGATCGATTCCGTGTCGTGCAACTGGTCGGCGACAACCTCGGTGACTTCGCCTCGGACACCGACCCGAAGAAGGACGCGGATCCAGAACGCCATGCTGCGAACTGTCGCGCAACCGAAGAGCATCGCGCCGCGATCGTCGCGGAGCGCGCGTCATGGTGGGGCACGCGATGGATCTTGATCCCCAATCCGTCCTACGGCGGATTCGAGGCGGTCGTCATCGGCCAGGACGGTTCGCTGCACGGGGGGCTGCGCACGGCGCGGCCGTAAGGCGCCCGATCTCGCGCCGAAGTGCGCCGATGCGCGACGTCGATGCGTCGCCCGAACGCGGCAGCGCGATCATTCCTTCCGTCGTCAGGCGGGACTGACCGCGATCTCGGTCGCCTTCAGCGCGAGCCAGACGCTCGATCCCGGGCGCAACGAAAGCTGCGAGCGAGCGGACTCAGTGATCTCGGCGACGAGCGGCACTGGCCCGACGAGCCGAACCCGCAGACCGTCGAGCGCCGGTTCGATCGACGCGACCGTGGCCTGCCACACATTGCGCGGCGAGCCATCGGGTCGAGAGGGGAAGAGCGCGATTGCGCGCGGGTGGATCGTGGCGATCGCGTTGCCTTCACCTTGCCACGCGACCTTCAGCTCGCCGCCGCCATGGATCGCCAAGGTCCCGGCCCGGCAGGTGCCTCGCAACCAGTTGAGTCCGACGAGGTCGGCGACGTAGCGGGTGCGCGGAGCGGCGCAGATGTCGGCCGGCGCGCCGTGCTGCACGATGACGCCGTTCTCGAGCACAGCGACGCGGTCCGCGATCGCAAATGCGTCCACTGCGTCGTGCGTGACGACGATGCGGGGGCCCTCGAATGCGTCGAGGTGCGCGCGCAGATCGCGCCGCAACTCTGCCTTTCTGCTCGCATCGACGGCAGCGAGCGGCTCGTCGAGCAGCAACACCCGTGGTTGGCTGGCGAGTGCGCGTGCGAGCGCGACGCGCTGTGATTCGCCACCGGAGAGCTCAGACGGCAGTGCGCGCGCGCGGTCCTGCAGGCCGACTCGTTGCAGCCAGGCTTCTGCGGTCGCCCGCGCGCTCGGCCTTGGCACACCTTGGCAGCGCAGCGCGAATGCGACGTTGTCGCGGGCGTCGAGCCGCGGGAACAACCGATGGTCTTGGAATACGAACCCGACCGCGCGTCGTTCGGGTGGGAGCGATGTGCGCCGATCGCCGGTGTCCCACTTCGCACCGTCGAGCGCGATGCGACCTTCGCAAATTCGCAGACACGCGAAACCATCGCGGTGACGCTCGTAAATATCTCCGTGCGTTGTGAGCACTTCGTCCTGCCAGTCCGCTGGCCACATGCCCAATCCGCGATAATAATGATGCCCATTGCGTTCGACGTGCCCGATGCCGAGCAGCGACATCATTGCCAAATCCTGAAGCAGCGCCACCGGGCCAAGGTTGCACAAATCCTCGCCCGTCAGCACGACCTGCCGACCCAGTCGCCGGTGCATTTCAAGCAGGCACGCGTTCGCGATCCCTTTCACGATGCCCTTGCAATTCTTGTGGCTCGTTCCGGCGTAACCTAGATCGAGCCCGCGCGGCAAATCCCCAACCGCGCCATCGGACTCGTCGAT
>SXPK01000185.1 GCA_005776365.1 Planctomycetia bacterium | reverse complement strand
GGCCGCCGCTGACGAGGACTCGCGCGCGCAATGGCATGCTACTCGTCGGGATCGCTGAGTCCCGTCGCGTTGACGCCTTCGACGCCGACGCACTTCAGGATGTTGCGTTCGAGTCGGCGCTCGAGACGTCGCAAGGTGCGCGTGTCGCCGGACGGCAGCTGGATCGAACCGCCCGCGACCGAACCATGGCCGCCAAAGGTGCCCTGCTCGCCCTTCATCGCAAAGTTGATGAGGTTCCAGGCGTCGCCGCCGAGTTCCGTGCGCACCGACACGTAGTAGCTGCAGCCGACGAGTCCGCCGCAGAACACGGCGCGGATGCCTTCCATGCGGAGCAGCAAGTCGGCGACCTCGGCGACCATCTCGACGCTGCCGATCTGGCCAAGCGAGTACAGCGCGACGTGCTGATATCGACGCACCTTGCGCAGCGCTTCCTTGAGCGTCTGGAAGTAGGCGGCAGGCAATCGCGGCCGCGTTATCTGCACCAGCTTCTGCCGGTCGACGAATGGGAACAGGAAGTCGTAAGCGCGCAAGTCGACGTCACTGACGTTGCGCGACAAGTCGGCGGTGTCGGTCTTGATGCCATAGGCGAGCGCAGTCGCGACTTCACAGCTCGGCACGAAGTTGGCCTCGCGGAAGTAGGTTGCGACGAGCGAACTCGTGGCGCCGACGTCGAGGCGCACGTCGCGGAACGGCTCCTGGCCTGGGCACTGGCCCGATTCGCCGACGTGGTGATCGATGACGATGTCGACTGCGAGACCTGGCGGCACGATCGTGTGGCCAAAGCCGTGCTGCGTGTCGACCAGCGCAACGCAGTCGAAATCCTCGGGCCGGATCTGATCCAGCGGCGTCAAGTCGATCCCGAGCAGCCTGACCATCTCCTGGTTCTCTGCGCGCAGGATGCGGCCGCTCAGCGCAAACTTGCTCTCCACCTGGCTTGCGACCGAGGCAAAGTAGCGGAGCCCCATCCCGCTCCCCAAGGAGTCAGGATCTGGGTTGTTGTGCGTCAGCACGAGCAACCGACGCTTGCCGCGGAGCAAAGCGAGCAGGCTTTCGGTCCTGCCGAGCGGCTGCCTCGGCCTTGGCTGCGGGGTCTTCGGGGACATGCGCCTATCGGATCGACGGAACGGGGAAAGATCCTACAGGCCGAAGTGTTCGAGGCATGCCCGCATGCCGGGAAGCTCGACCGACGGAATCGCCGGATCGAGTTCGAGACAGGTGGAAGCTCCCTTGCCATGGGGCCTGAGGCTCGAAGCCAAGAGCGCGTAGTCGACTCCCCCTGCGCCGGGCGGAAGATAGAGGCCATCTGCGCGCGCATCGCCCAGATTGCACCCCAGGCACCGGTCGCCAAAGGCCTCGAGCCATGCACCCTGCGGCTCCGCGAATGCTTGCTCACGTCGCGCGCACAGCGCCGCGTCGTGCCAGTAGCCAAGGCGAAGGTTGGGCAGATCCTCGTAGACCAACTGCAGCGCGTCGAGGCTCGCCACCGCGAGCGCAGAACGACTCTGCGTCAGGCAGATCGTCACGTCGGGGAACGCGCGCGCGAGCCCATGCAGTTCGCGACAGACGCGGTCGAGCGCCGGCGCGAGCCCGGACTTGCGGCGCGCAGCCAGTGCCTGCAGCCGTTGCTGGGTCCAGTCGTAGCTCGCGTCGCCCAGGTCCTCGCGTTCCACTTCGCCGAACACGGGCACGAGCCCAGGTTCGACGATTACGACGCGGCAAGCGATTGTGGTGGCAAGTGCGACCGCCGTGTGCACAGCCTGTCGCGCCACGTGAGCCTCGCCATCGCGCGCTGACGCGAGGCCCGCGGTATTGGGCCGCTCGGACAAAATCGAGCTGCAGCGCACCGCAGGAAAGGTGATCGGGTAGTCGCGCGCAAGCTCATGCATGGCGGCGAATGCAATCGGCCGCGGCGACGGCGACGCCACCATTCCGGCGAACCGCGATTCGCACAGCCAACGCAGCATGCGAACTGGATCGCTTGGGCCGTGGATGGAGGCCCAGGCGGAGCCGACGAAACGCTGCGGCGACATGGACGCGGGATTGTTCAGCCCCAAGGCACGAGAGGCAACGGGTCAGCGCGGTGAGGGGCCGACTAGGAAGGCTCGCGCCGACGGATAGCCTTCCGCCGCACCCAAGGATCCACAGCATGACCCACCGCATCGTCGCTCCGTTCCTAGCCGCCGCTCTTGCCGCAACGGCCACCGCGCAAGCCGCCGCCGAGGCTGCGCCTTCTGCAGCCGCCGCGGCAGATCGCCTGATGCGCGCCTTGGATCGCGTCGAGGCCGCGGCAAAGTCCATCGCCGACTCGAGGCGCGAGGCTGTCGCCGTGCCGGACCGTCGTGGAGTGCCCGAAGGCCAAGCTAGCGACGCATCGACAAAGGAGCCTTCCGCCGAACGCATCCGCCGCATCGAGCAGCAACTGGAAGACCAGCGAGCCGCGAACGGCAAGGCGCTGCATGTTCTAGAGCAACAGTTGGCTGCGCTGCGCGAGACGGCGGCTGCTCGCACCGCCGAAGTCGAGAAGGAACGCGACGCAGCGCTGCAGCGGCAACTGCAACTCAGTGCCGGACAACGCGAGTTGCTGGTCGCGGTGCGCGCCCAGCGGCTGGCAGTCGACTCGCTGTTGCGGGAGCTGAAGGCTCAGTTGGGGCAACGCGACCAGAAGCAAACGGACGTCGAGGCGTCGCCGCGGCAGTGATGCAGCCGTGATGCAACAGGACGCAAGGCACTTCGAACCCGCCTGCCAGCGCATGCGATCGCTGGCGCTGCCGATGCCGACCCTGGTGACCTTGGGCCAGCGCCCGCACTCCATCAGGTCGCGAAATGATGCAGCAGGACTTGCAGTTCCTGCATGGCGCGCATGTAGAGCGAGCGCACGGTGACTTCCTTGGTGTAGCCAAGTTCCACGAGCATCTCGGAGTAGGCCTTGCCCTGGAACATGCGCAGCTCGATCACGCGGCGGTGCTTGTCGCTCAGTTGCTGCATCGCTGCCAGCATCGAGCGACTCAGTTCGTCGTAGCGAACGAGCACGCTCGGCCGCAGCGTGCGTTCGTCGGCAAAGTGCTCGCGCCCACCTTCCTCGTCGTAATCGCCGAGATGCCGCGTCTTGCCCTTGCCGCGTTTGTCGGCGCGCGCTCGCCGCCAGATGTCGAGCAACTTTCGATTGGCGACCATCTTGACCCAGCCCGAGAACGAGGCGCCTTCCTCGTCGACCTTGAACTCGCCGATGTCCTTGCAGATCTGCAACAACACATCCTGGGCAAGGTCGTCGAGGCTCTTGTCGGGGGGCAGGTTCTGGCCACGCATCGCCTCTTCGATCCACTTCTGCATCTTCGCGTGCAGGTTGTTCCAGTGGATGTCGACATCGACCGACGCTTGCACGCTCTTCACATGGCGCAGCGTGCTCGACAGCGGCGGCTTTTGCAGGGGATCGTCTTTCCGCTCACTCATGGGGCCGGAATCGTAGCGCGCACTAGGCAAGCCAGCAGCCTCGTGGACATCAGGCCCCTTGAGCCTACTCCATCGACTCCTACTTTGTGCGCTCATGCCAACTGCCCCGCGCATCGGCATCGTCGACATGGGGAGCAACGCGATCCGGATGCTGGTCGCGGAAGCTTCACCCTCTGGCACGACGATCCTCGAGAACCACCGGCTCTCCGTCCGCCTCGGCCGAGACGTGTTCGCGTCAGGGCAAGTGCCCGAGGCGACGATCTCCAGCGTCGTCGATGCATTCCGTCGATTCCGCACCACCTGCGACCGCCTCAACGTGACGCAGGTGCGCGCCATCGCGACCGCTGCGGTGCGTGAAGCGCGAAACCGCGAAGTGCTCGTCGACCGCGTGCGCGAGGCCGCCGGCATCGACATCGACGTGATTTCGGGCACGCAGGAGGCCTACTTGCTCGCGCGCGCCGCGGCGACGAAGGTCGACCTTCGGCGCGGCCGATCCGTGCTCGTCGACGTCGGCGGCGGCAGCGTCGAAGTCGTGGTCGTCGAGGATGGCAACGTGCTCGAAGCCGACAGCTACCGCCTCGGCGCGCTGCGGTTGCTGTCGATGCTGCCTGACCCAAAGGCAACCGGCGAGACGTTCGTGGACCTGCTGCAAAAGCACCTGCGCGGCCTCGAGCGGCGCATCGGCGACCACTTCTCGTCGGCGCGCGTCGATCGCTATGTCGCGGTCGGCGGCAACATCGAGAGCCTCTGCGACCTCATCGGCCCCACCCATCAGAACGGCAGCATCGACTCGTGCCGCATCGATGCCGCGCGCGAAAAGGTGCTCGAACTCGCGGACCTCGACTACGACCAGCGCATCGAGAAGCACGGCTTGAAGCCCGACCGCGCCGACACCATCGTGCCTGCGGGCATCGTCTACTTGCGCATCGCCGAACTCGCCGGTTGCGCCCAGCTGCTGGTGCCGCGCGTCGGCATCAAGGACGGTCTGCTGGCAGAACTCGCCGAAGGCCATCTCGATGCGTTCGCGCCAGAACAGCACGTCGAGACGGTGTTGTCCGCGTGCCGCGCGCTTGGACGCAAGTTCCACTACGAAGCGGAGCACGCCGAATGCGTGCTCGAACTGTCGCGCCAGTTGTTCGACCAGACCAAGCGCCTGCACGGCCTCGATGCGCATGCGCGCGTGCTGCTCGAAGCCGCCGCTCTACTGCACGACATCGGGATCTCGGTCAACAACGACGGCCACCACAAGCACTCTCAATACCTCATCGAGTCCAGCGACATCGTCGGGCTCGGCGACGACGAACGCAGAATCGTCGCACTGCTGGCGCGCTACCACCGCCGCACGCCGCCAAGCCGCGAGCACGGGGAGTTCGCGAGCCTGCGCCGCAAGGACCGCTCGACGGTCGAGCGACTCGCGGCCTTGCTGCGCGTCGCCGACGCGCTCGACCGCCAGCACGCCGGACTGGTGCGCAACATCGCGGTGAAGGTCGGCGCCGATCACGTTGAGTTGACGCCGAGACTGCAGACCGGGCAGAAGTCGCAGCTCACGCTCGAGCGCCAAGCCGTCGCCGAGAAGGGCGAGTTGTTTGCGCAGCTATTCGGTCGCGAGATCACACTGGCGCGGCCTTGAGCAACTGAGGGTCGAGCGGGTCGGTCTGGGAACAGGAAGGCGCGCGCTGGCGCCGCAAGGAGCAACGCTCTTGCGCCTTCGAACGCGTGATCACGCTGCCGCTCGTGCTCGACGCGGCGCGCGTGGCGGCGAGACTCGAGCACGGCGTGTTGACGGTCCCCGGGCCGAAGGCAGGGAAGCCGCAACCCGTCCGCGTCGAGGGCCAAACGCAGGCCCGACGCGCCACGATGCGGCTTCCGTCGCACGCGCCGGTTCGCCATGCTGACGAACCGCCCCGCATGATCACGATCGTCCAACGCGTCTTGCACGCCAGCGTCCGCGTCGACGGCCAAGAAGTCGGCGCCTGCGGACGTGGTTGCCTGCTGCTCGTCGGCGTCGAGAAGGGAGACCGCGAGGGCGATGCGGACGCGACCGCGCAGAAGCTTGCCAGGCTGCGCTGCTTCCCCGGTCGCACGCCGATGGATCTGACGCTCGTCGACGTCGGCGGCGGCGTGCTCGTCGTCAGCCAGTTCACGCTCGCGGCCGAACTCGCGGAGGGCAATCGCCCGAGCTTTACGGACGCCGAGGATCCATCCAACGCGGAGCGCCTCTACCTGCGTGTGAGCGAGCAACTGCGCGAACTCGGCCTGCAGGTCGCGACCGGACGCTTTGGCGCGACCATGGAAGTGACGCTTAGCAACGACGGCCCGGTGACCTTCGTGCTGCAGGCGAAGAATGGCCGCGTGCAGAAGCGACGCCCGTGGCCTCTTGCGTGAGTCTCGCTCAGCCGAGTCCCATCTCGTCCACCTCTTCCTCGTCCAAGCCGAGGTAGTGCCCGAGTTCGTGCTGGAGCGTGATCGCGATCTCTTCGACGAGATGTTCGCGGTCGCGCGCGATGCGTTCGAGGTTGCGCTGGAACAGGTAGATGTAGTTCGGCCGCAGATCGGTCGCCTCGGCCGTGTCCGGCAACGAAGTGCCGTCGAATAGCCCGAGGATCTCGGGATCGAGACCTTCGCCGCCGCGCAGCAGCTCGACGGCTGGGATGTCCTGCACGATCACGGGCACGCGCTCGAGGTGGCGGCGGAACTGACGCGGCAGCCTGCGCGCCGCTTGGCGCACTTCGCGATCGAACTCACGGCGCGTCATGCGAATCGGCAGATGGAAGCGGTCCGGGTCGGTCTCGTGCGCCAGCGCAAAGCACTCGTCGGCGCCTTCCAGGTCCCCCTCACGTTCGAGCAGGAGCCCGCGGACCAGATGCGCATCCGTCGGCGCTCGCTCGGCCTCGAGCGAGCGTTCGACCTCGACGCGAGACTCCGCGAAGCGGCACAAGCGAAACAACGCGAGCGCGAGCCAGCAGCGCGACGTCGGGCACGATGGATCCTCGGCCAATACGGCGCGGAGCCGCGACTCGGCCTCATGCGGCCGCCCGAGCGCGAGCAGTGCGTCGGCCGCGAGGTAGAGCAGGTCGAGGCGGTCGCCCTCCCCCGCTTCGAGCGCGGCTTCGGCGAGTTGCAGCGCCTCCTCGTCCTTGCCGGCGTCGAGCGCCGACTCGACGCGCGCGACCGCGGGATGACGACCGAGCACTGGGTCGTCGTCGGGCGGGATGATTCCTCTGGGCTCGAGTTCCATTCGGGCCATTCCACGCTACCACGAACGCGCTGTCACAGCAGCCGCCGATGCGCGTCCTCGCGCTGCATCCGCATAGTGCGGCATGGAGGTGACCGCGTCGAAAGGCTACAAGGCGCAGTCCCATCGACCCGATCCTCATGGCAAAGCCGAGCACCATCCTGTTTCCCACCGACTTCTCCACGCCTGCCGCCAACGCACTGGTGCGCGTCGTGGACTTCGCCCGGCGACTCGGCGCGCGCCTCGTGCTGCTGCACGTGATCCCACAGAGCGCCTATCCACTACAAGGGCTCGCGAGCAGCGCGGGCATGCCCAACCTGCGCGCCGAGCTCAAGCGGGTCGTCGACCAGGACCTCGCCGCGCTGCGCGCCAAGGTCCCCGCCGACGTCGCGTGCGATCAGCAAGTCCGCGAAGGCATTCCGCACGAGCAAGTGATCGCGTGCGCGCAGGAGATCGGCGCAGAACTCATCGCGATCGCGACCCAAGGACACACCGGACTGAAGCACATGCTGCTCGGCAGCACTGCAGAACGAGTCGTCCGGCTGTCGCCGATTCCGGTGCTGACCTTCCGCGCTGCACTGGCCTGAGGCCACTCTCGCGGTCGACTCACGCGCCGAGCAGGCCTTCGCGGATTGCCAGGCGAGCGATCTCGGCAGGCGAGTGGCAGTCGAGCTTTCGCTGCAGGTTCTCGCGGTGCTTCTTCACCGTGCCGAGCGACAGTTCCAGGGCCGCGGCCACTTCCTTGTTGGCCTTGCCGAGCGCCAACAACTGGAAGACTTCGCGCTCGCGCGGCGTCAGCCCGCCAAGCGCCGAGGACTCACTGAGTGGCAGGGACTCGCCGCGCACGGCACGCGCCATGACCCCGCTCGCCACCTTGGGCGACAAGAACGAGTCGCCGCGGTGGATCGCGTCGATCGCCAAGGCCAGTTCGGTCGGATCGCTGTCCTTCGACAGATAGCCGTCGGCTCCATTCTGAAGCGCCTGCTGCACGAACTTCTGCCCTTCGTGTTGCGACGCCATCAGCACCCTCGTGTGCGGGCTGCCCTTCTTCAGCGGCCCGACCGCGTCGATGCCCGACAAACCTGGCATCGTGATGTCGAGGATCACGATGTCGGGCCGCGTCTGCGCCACGAGTTCGATGCCTTCGCGCGCGTCTCCGGCGTCGCCGATGACTTTGAAGCGCTGGTTGCGTTCGAGCAACGAACGGAACGCAGCGCGAACGATGGCCTGATCGTCGATGAGAACGATCGAGATGGTCTGCTGATCTGCCATACGTGAATCCCTACGAGTTGCTCGCTGCCTTGGAAACCAACCTGAGATGTGAGTCGACACGACTCGGGAGCGTGAGTCGGAAGCACGCGCCATTCGTCGGTGCGTCGACCAAGTCCAGGGTCCCGTGATGCGACTCCGCGATCTTTCGGCTGAAGGCCAGGCCAACGCCCGTGCCTCCTTCCTTGGAACTACGGAACAGACGGAAGATTTCGTCGCGCTGCGCAATAGGCACGCCCGGCCCGTTGTCGAGCACTTCGATCCAGCCCGAATCGTGCTCCGCCTGCACGGAAACGAGGATCCGGCCATCGCGGCCGCAGGCTTCGCAGGCGTTGCGCAGCAGGTTGACGACAGCTTCCTCGACGAACTGCCGGTCAGCGCTGACGACGACCGCTTCAGCCGGGGCCTCGATGCGGATATCGACGCCTTGCCTGAACGGCAGGGCCTCGATCTGGCGCACCGAAGAACGCGCAGCATCCGCGAGATCGAATTCCTCCAGGTCGAGTTCGAGCGGCTTCGCAAACGACAGGGTGTGCGTCAGCAGCCGTTCGATGCGTTGGATGTTTTGGACAAGGCTTTCGACGACGACTCGCTCCGCAACGCCGAGCTTGTCTGCGACCGCAGCGAGCGCATGCCGGAGGCTGGTGATCGGAGTGCGGATCTCGTGCGTCAGGAACGAGGCTTCCTGCCCGAGAATCGCGAGGTTCTTCAACAGGTCGAGTTCCTTGTTCCTGGCGCGATCCCGCTCGCGCAGCAGCTCGACGTGGCGCACTGCGCGCGCAACCGCTTCGAGCAAACGCTCCTTCGTGATCGGCTTGCTGATGTAGTCGAATGCACCGTTCCGAACCGCCTCGGACGCGGTTTCCAGCGTTGGCAACCCAGTCACCAACAGAACCGGCTCGCTGCATCCACGTCGCTGCGTCACTTCGTGCAGCACCTGCATGCCGTCGAAGTCCGGCATGACGATGTCTGACAGGAGCACATCGAAGCCTCCCGGGCGGATGTGCGCTTCGAGTTCAGCGAACCTCGATCCGGCAACCACCTGATGGCCTTCTCTCTCGAGCAAACGACCCAACGTGCGCCGTAGGTTGGCTTCGTCGTCGAGCAAGAGGATCCTGGCCATGGCGTCTGGAAAATGCGGTGCCGCGATCCGACCAAGATCCCCTACGGAGTGGAATTGCGCCAGCCGCGAAACCCAGCCTGATGTCGTAGCTGCATCTACGCAAATCGACCCATGCGCCATTGCACGGCGCGCCGCTGCTGACGGCCAAGGCCCCTCGAACGATGCGGGGCAACGCAGCCAAAAGGCATGGAACGAGTTTGCAGCCATGCCGCAGGGAGCGCCTGCGCGACTGCTAGCACTTTGCGCATCCAGTTCTAGCATCCGCGCCATGACCTCGCCCACGACTCCAGACCCCGACCGGCAGCCGACTCCAAGGCCGGGGTCCGGGTCGCGGCCCTTGTCGATCGCCGACGAGGCGACGCTGATGCGCACGATCATCGCGACGGCGACCGAGGGCATCGTGACCATGACGCAGAATGGCGACATCGAACTGGTCAATCGCGCCGCCGAGCTGATGTTTGGATTTGGCCCGGGCGAGCTGATCGGGCAGGACGTCAGGATGCTGATGCCATCGCCGTATTGCGAAGAGCATCAGCGCTACGTGCAAAGCTACCTGGACACCGGCGTCGCACGCGTCATCGGCATCGGCCGCGAAGTGATGGCGCAACGCAAGGACGGCTCGCAGTTCCCCATCCATCTCTCCGTCGGCGAAGGCGTCGTCGGCAACCGCCGCGTGTTCGTCGCGATCCTGAGCGACATCTCCGTGCGCAAGGAGTTGCAGTCGAGGCTCTCACTCGCAGAGCGCCTCGTCGCGATCGGCGAACTCGCGGCGGGCGTTGCGCACGAGATCAACAATCCCATCAACACGATTCTCAACTGCGCGCAGCTCATCCGCGACGGTGACTCGCCGCAGGAGCACTCGCAGATGATTGCCGACGAGGCGGCTCGCATCGCCGGAATCGTTCAGGACCTGCTCCAGTTCGCCCGCAGCGACACGCGCGAGCTGGGACCGACCGACGCCGCCGACGCCGTGCGCCGCACCGTCCGCTTGGTGCAAGAGAACTTCACCAGGCTCGGGATCAAGCTCGAGGTCAGCGCAATGGCCGAGGTCCCCACCGTGCGCGCAGACCGATCGCAGCTGCAGCAGGTGCTGATCAACCTGCTCAACAACGCGCGCGATGCAGTGATCGCGCGGCGGGACGGCAACAAGATCATCATGGTCCGCCTGGAACCGGATCAGGCGGGCGTGCGCATCGCGGTGCAGGACACCGGCGTCGGGATCCCGGCAGTTCTGCTCGATCGAATCTTCGAGCCCTTCTTCACGACCAAACGAGCCAGAGGCGGAACGGGGCTCGGTCTGTCGATCAGCAAGAGCATCGTCGACAGTTTTGGCGGCACGCTTTCGGTCACGAGCCAACTCGGCCACGGCTCCGAGTTTGGCGTCTGGCTGCCGTTCGATGCCGAGTCTAGGAACTGAAACGGCTGACGAAGCGACTGCGCAATGCGCGCATCGCCTCGTGGCAGGAACCGGTCAGCGCTGATCGCCCCAGAAGGGCCGCGTGGTCGAAGTCGCCTGCCGATAGGTGCCGAGCGACTGGCGCAGGCGGGCCACGATGCCATCGTCCCAAGTCACGGTCGCGTAGTCGCTCGCGGATCCCTGCACGGTGACGGTGCCGGTCACGACGAACGCGCCCTGCAGTTCGCACGGTTCGCGCACGAGCAAGTTGCCGTTGACGTAAAACAAACCGGAGAAGCTCGAGTAACTGCCCGGCTGGATCGTCACATCGCCATTGACGACCAGGATGCCGGTGCCGGTCAGGGGCTTGGCGGCGTCAAAGACCAGGTCGGTCTCCGCGACCACGACCGAAGTCTCCGGCAAGGGACTCGGGAACTCGTTGGCATTGACCACGGAGAGGTCGGCCATGCCCTGCAGTTCCGGCAGCGTGACGCCGAAGACCGCCGTCATGCTGTCGTCGTAGTTCGCGATCGAGCCGACGCCGCCGGTCACGGTTGCGCCGGTGCCGGTGATCGAGACGAAGCCGGTGCCTGACTTGGTGTAGACGCCGGACGCGTTGGTGCCGCCGTAGATGCGGCCACGGGTGATGACGCGGCAAGTGCTCGCGACGCGCGTGCACACCGCGGCCTGGCCGGGAGGTTGCAGCGCGAGTCGACGAATCTCGGTCTCGGTCAGTTCCTTGGCGACGACGCGATTGGGCAGTTCGTCGAAGCGCGCCGTCTGGTCATTGCGGCGAAACACGTAGCCGATGCTGCGGATGCGCCAAACCGAGCCTGGGCTCAAGTTGCCGCGCTGGTCCGAGATGTCTTCGCACTGGACCTGCGCGCGGAACGCGCGGCGATCGAGATCCGGGTCGGCAGACCAGGACTTCCAGACTTCGTAGCGACCCCACAGCGAGCCACTGATCTCGAACTCGCGCACGATGCCGATGTCCGGCTCGATGGTGTCGTAGACGGGATTGGTTGCTGTCGGCGCAAACTGCGGCGAGAAGCTCGTCACCGGCTGCGAGGTCTGCTTTCGATACCAGCCGATCGCCTCGACCAGACCAGAGCGTGCGAACTCGACCGCTTGGCTGTTGCTGGCAAACCGCACACTCGTCCTGTCGTGATGCGCCTTGACGAAGATCGTTCCCGACAGCGTGATGCCGAGCGCAACGATCGCGAAGAACAGCGCGAAGATCAATGCCATGCCGCGCTCCGAATGGCGTGCATCAGCGGCGCTAGAATGGTGGTCGCAGACGCAGGCAGGTGCGAGGTTCATGCAAGGACTCCTGCGGCCTCTGTGCGGCCGCGCTCTTTGTCTGTATCGGCGTTCGATCACCTTCGGGAAGAGCCGTCGTCCCGCATCAAGGCATGCGGCGCTGGCTCGGTCGCAACGGGCGTTGCAGGCTGCTGCCCGCCAATGACGCTGTTCGCGGCGGCTCGCAGCTGCAGTCCCTCGACGGACTCTCAGCGATCCCTCGACGCGATGATCGTCTGGACCTGACTCCAAGCCGGCGGCCCCTTTCGCAACGGGTCGATCAGCACGAGATGCCAGAGCAACTGGCGCGCGACAGAGGGACCGATGATCTGCACTTCGAGACCGTGTGGGTAACCGCTGGCGTCGTCGCGAAGCGCGAAGCGTGAGATGCCAGGCGCCTCGAGGTCGAAGTTGGTCGCAACGGACGCGCGTCGGTATTCGAGGATGCCGCGCACCGGATTCTCGCGCGGCAGGATCGACCAACCGACAGGCCGATCGGTGCCCGGAAGCACCGTGTCACTGAGCGATCCGTCGTCGTCGATCTGCCGCAGCGTGCCGACGGCATTGGGCGGCGCCGAGCGCAACCACACGACCTGGATCGGATCACGCGAACGGCCGTCGATGTCGGGCGTGCCGGTCAGCAGGTGACGAGCAACCTCGTCTCGATCCACGGTCGAAGCGATGTTGTCGATCGCAGCGCCATCAGCGAGCGGCTCGCTGACGAAGTGCACGAGATCGAGCCCACCACGTGATCCCGCGACTGGGCCCTGACCCTGGTCGCTGAGGTAGTAATGCGAAAGCCGGTAGACATCGACGATGTAGTCGGTGCCCGACGCACAGCGATACCGATCTCGCCACGCGAGATACGAGAACAGCGCGGCATTGCCGGTGATCTCGTCGCCCGACGTGTCCTGCCGGAATGGCCCATCGAGGTCGACCGTGGGCAACCGCGTCGATGCGATCGACGCCGGCGCCTCTGTGAGATCGAGCAGCGAGAGCAACTCCTGCCCCTCGACGTCATTGCCGTAGAGCCGCGACGCCGACACCATCTCCAGCCGAAGGTCGTCGGTCACGTCCTGAGCGATCTCGGTCATCTTGCTGATGCGGCGGCCGAGTTCCTGCGCATCCGTGCCAGTGACGGCAAGCGTGCTGATGACGACGACGAGGGCCATGAAGATGGCCGCAGCGATCGCGACCTCGACGAGGCTGAAGCCGGACTGTCGAGAATGTGCCATGGCTTGGTCTCCGATCACCGCTGAATGAACAGGCGAGTCTTGTGGTATGAGAAGTGGATCGGCGCACCCTGGCGGAAGCAGTCGACGCGCAGTTGGTAGCTGCCGTTCGGGAACCGCGTCGTGGGCACGTTCCACGAGTAGGTCTCGTTGCCTGGGCCCGAGTCAGCGATCAACAGGCTCGTGTTCGTCGGACGCTCGCCCGGCAAGGCCGGGGTGTCGTCGAGCACGTGGTTCCACGTCACGCCGTCGTCGGTCGAGTAGGTCAGCAGGTATTCGAGCTGCGACTCGCTTTCGGTCGCCGAGTTCGTGGTCGTGTAGGGCAGGCCGTCCCATCGCCGCCAACTCGTCTCGTAGACGATGTCGATCGCCACCGGGTCGACCAGTTCCGAGATGTCGGTCGGGAACATCAGCTCGACGCGCGCCGGCTGCTGGATGCGGTGCGCGAGCGACGGGTTGCCAGCTTCGAAGTAGGAGTGCACCAGCGAGAGCACCGCATACTTGGCGATGAAGCTCGAGCCCGTGGCAACCGTGTTGTCGATGCCGTTCACCACCACGTAGGCCGAGTTGGTCGCCGCAGGGTCTTGCAGGCGCACGAGGCCCGCTCCCACGTTGCCGTTGGGGTGCGTGTAGTAGGTGCGCAGCATCTGGCCCGAGTAGCGATTTGTGCTGTATGGCGCCAGGCTCCACTCCGTGCCCGTGGTGCCGCTCGAGTTGGTCGCGAGGCCGAAGGGGCGGCTGATCGCCGTGCCCGTCGGCATGTTGAAGTTGTAGTTGTTCGCGATCTCACTGCCGAACGCGGAGAGCGTGCCGGTGCCGGACGCATACTGATGGTGGAAGGTCGAGGTCGACGTGCCGATGTTGAAGAACGAGGTGCAGCCCTCGTCCTGCAGGCGCTGCTGCGAGTTCGTCATCGCCGTGCCATAGGCCTTGCGCGCGCTGCCCGAGTGCACCGTGTTGGCCGCGACATGGCGGAACACCGTGCTCGCGCTTCCCGCCGGCAGATTGCCGGAGGGATTGCCGCTCGCGTCCACTGCGTTCCAACTCGCAGCCGCCGAGTCCGGATAGAGATCGCCGAGCCACGGCATGCTCCACCAGTAGCCCGTGCCCGAAGTGTTGGCGCGCACGAGGGTGCGTTGGCCCGTGATGTTGTTGACGAAACCAGAACCTCCCGGTGACCCGTATGGCGTCTGGTTGACTGGGATCGAACTCGGATAGCCGTTCGCCGCGTCGTAGCCAATGTCGGCGCCGATGCCGAGGTAGTAGTACGAGAAGCCCGTCAACGTCGTGTAGACGCAGCGACTGTTGACCAGTCCTTGCCGCATCCAGCCGAGATAACGCGGAGCGTCGAAGTTGACGCGACCGCGCCAGAGATTGGCGAGCCGCGCCGTCGACAGGCCCGGGTAGTCGGGCCGCGCGTCGTTGGTGTTGTTCAGCGAGTCGAAGTACCAGTTGTAGCCGTCGGCAAAGTCAGGCGTCGCCGCCGGATGATCGGGATCGCCGCTCTGCGAGCCACGCATCAGGTCCTTGTAGGGACAGTGCCGCGGGTCACCGAGGAACTGCGCGCGCTCCGACAACGGCACGTCGTTGACGCTGTCGCACCACCAGGTGTAGGTCGTGCTCAGGTTCTCCGGCGCACTGCGCAGGCTCGCCGGCCACATCGTGCCGCCGGTCTCGGCTTCGGCGCCGGTCCAGATGCGCGTGCGCACGGCCAGCGTGACGTCGCCGTTCGGGTTGATGTAGGTCCCGTCCGCGGTCACAAAGCGCTGCTCCGTGTACATGCTCGGTGGAACCTGCAGCGTCCAACGCGCGGTGTTCTTGGCGCGCGAACCAGTCGGCGCCGCATAGAGGTCGTAGCCGAACTCACGCGTCGGCGAACAAGGGCTCGGCACGTAGGCCATGCCGTAGAGCAACGAGCGCGCGTCATTCGCGAGGCCACGGCCAGAGACCGCGGTCGCCACGCACGGCGTGTTGTAGAGCATGATCCGCGTGTAGGGCGTCTCTCCGCTACCCGAGTTGACGAAGCTCGCCGCGTAATACATCTCGCCGCTCACGAGGGTCGCGTCGCCTTGCACCTTGGCGTTCGCAAACGGGAAGTAAGCGGTCGAGCCGCCCACCGTGACGCCACCGCGCAGATTCTGCAGCACGACGCCAGCGCGCAGTTCTGCCTGCGGCGTGGCGGAGTCAGTCAGGTCCATGCCCATCACGTCGAGCGCGATCTGAGCGACCGTCGATGGACCGGCGGCGACGTTGGACGTGTAGGCGTAGACGCGGAAACGCGCGCTCTCGCTGCTCGCAGCCGACGCCGTGCGCACGGTGCGGATCTTCTCGCTGTGCGTGACGACACGAACCTCGGGCGCGCGCACTGGGTCGCGCGCGGCGTCCGAGAAGTTGCGCGTCGCTGGCATCGGCACGAGTTCGCCGTGCAGATTGACCACCAACGCGTTCTTGTAGTTCTGCGGACTGCGGCAGAGATCGTCCAGGAACAGACGCAAGGTCGGTTCCTTCGACATGTCGTCGAGCGCCGCCCGCGGCGTCAGGCCGGCGGCGACGTCGGCCGCCATCTCGGCCTCGCGTTGTTCGATGGCATCGACGCGCGCTTGCCACAACGCGATCTCGTCGGGCTGGCGCATTGCATGGTTGAAGAAGTCCGCCAGCGGATAGGGATGCGGGTTGGCCGTCGCGTCGTAGCCATTGGTCTCGACGCCATCCTTGGCGATGCGACCCTTGATGTTGGCGGGGACGTAGTAGTAGTTCGAGGCCGAGCCGCTCGGCATCCGGCCGGGGTAGAAGTAGGCCTGCGGAATGCTCTGCAGGCTGTCGACCGCGTCGTTCACGTAGGGCCGATAGGTCGGGTTGCGACCGAATGCAGCCTTCGTGATCCAGTGCGTGCGAACCTCGAGGCCCGGGTTGCGCGTCTCGAGATCGGTGATCGTCGATTCGACGAAGGGGCGGATCGAATCCATGAAGACCCACCAGCCCGGGATGTTCTCGACTGCCACCAGGTAGAGGTCGAAGACTTGCGTCGTCGGGAACGCGGCGCCAGGCGCATTGACGAGCGCCGACAGGTTGGCTGCCTCGCGCTCGACGCCATTGAGGTCGCGCGCAAAGACGCGCACCGTCACGTAGCGCACGTTGCGGTTGTCGAGTCCGGGCAACGGTTGCACGCTGACGCTGCGCGACCAGACCCACTCGCCGCCGCGCTGCCAGTTGGCGGAGAGCACATGGTCCGGCGGCACCAGCGTGCCGTCGTCCTCGGTCGCAATCGACAGCGTCGCCTTGCTCTCTGAGCCATCGTCGAGCGCGTCGATGCCAACAGAATCGGTGTTCTCGGTCCGATCGACGCTGTTCTGGATCTCGGCGAGGATCGACTGCGCCTTGCCGAAGGCGAACACCCGGTCGCGTTCGTTGACCGTGCTGCGCAGGTTCATGGTCAGGTGACTGATCAAGACCACGGCGACGGTCGCCATGATCATCAGTCCGAGCAGGACTTCTGGAAGGCTCAGGCCCCGTTGCGACTCGATGCGCGCATCAATCCGGCGCGCGACTGCAGAACAACAGAACTTGGGCTCGATGCGATGGCGTCGTTGGAACATGGCTGCCTGGCCTCTCGTGGCGACAAGAGTCCAGGTCGCTTGTCGACGCGCGCTGGTCCGCAGGTGAAGCCGGACCGGGCCGAAGTCCCGCACCTGGACGCTCGATGTCGCATTTCCCGACATCTGCGCCCACCCGGCAGCCCAGAGAAACACGATTGCGTCGCCCAGAGCCTCGCGGCACGGGCGCGATCCAATCGGGCGAACGAAGTCGAATCCGCGGATTCGACGTAGTTCGCACGACGCCGAGATCGTCCCGGCTGTCGGGCACTCAGGCAGCGCCTTCCTGCGCGCTAGTAGGGTCGGTTTGCATCCGGCCGCTGTCGCCTTGATGCTCGACCTCTTGTCCCGACCCGTGACGACCAAGTCGGCGCTGCGACGCCCCTTCGACATGCTGATGCGCCGTCGCGGCATGGTCGCGATCGGGCTCCTGTGCGTGCCGTTTCACGCCGCTGCGATGCTGGCGATGCCGGCGGTGATGGGTGACGCGATCGACCGACTGCGGCCCGACCAGGACATCGTCAACAGTCTCGATGGCGAAGCGGCGCTGCTGCTTCATTGCGTCATCCTGCTGGCGCTCGGAGTCGCCGAGACCGTGTTCCGCTACGTGTCGCGCCGCTGGCTCATCGACGTCTCTCGACTCGTCGAACAAGACCTGAAGGACGAGGCGCTCGCGCACATCCAGCGACTGCCGGTGCGATGGTTCGACAAAGCGCGCACCGGCGACGTCGTCAGTCGGCTCACGCAGGACGTCGAACTCGTCCGCTTCGTCATGGGCCCGCTGCTGCTGCACGGCGGCAGCGCGTTGTGCCTGCTGCCGGCTGGCATCTGGCTGATGGCGCAACTCGATCTCGGCGTCACCTTTGCCTGCGCGATCGCGTTCTTTGCGCTCACGCTCACGCTGCGGTTGTTGATGCCGAAGCTGCACCAATGGAGCAAGGCGTCGCAGGAAGCGATCGGCGCCATCTCGCAGCGCGCGCAGGAGGACTTTGCCGGCATCCGCGTCCTGCAGCAGTTCGCGGCGCAGGATCGCGAACTCGCGGCGATGGCGACCAAGAATCGCCGCTACCTCGGCGCCAACCTGCGTCTCGTTCGCCTGCGCTCCCTCGTGCACGCGATCACGCACTCGACCAGCGGGCTCGTGCTGTTCGCAGTGCTGCTGTTCGGCGGGCACGCGGTGATCGAAGGCACGTTGACCGTCGGCGAGCTGTTCCAGTTCACGGTCTACCTCTCGATGATGATGTTCCCGTTGGAGATCCTCGGCTGGACCATCGCGACGATGCCGCGAGCCGTCGCCGCGGCCAAGCGCGTCGAAGAACTCTTCGCGGAGCCCATCGAACCAGCGGTCGGCGAGGAGGCGCAACTGCGCGGCGAGATCGAGGTGCGCGCTTTGACCTTTGGCTATGCCGAGGACAAGGAGCCCGTGTTGCGCGACGTGTCATTCCGGCTGCTTCCCGGCCAGAAGCTCGGCATCGTCGGCCCGGTCGGCAGCGGCAAGTCGACTCTGCTCGCATTGCTGCTGCGCTTCTACGAACCGCCGCGCGGCACGATCTTCGTCGACGGCAAGGATGCGCTCGACATCGCGCCGGCTTCGCTGCGGTCCTTGTTCGCGTTCGCGCCGCAAGAGCCATTCTTGTTCAGCGACACGATCGAGAACAACATCGCGTTCGGACGACCAGGCCCGTCGCGCTCGGACCTCGATGACGCGGTCGAGGCCGCGGCGTTGGCGCAGGACTTGCCGCAGTTGCGCGATGGCCTGCTCGCGCGCGTCGGCGAGCGCGGCG
>SXPK01000184.1 GCA_005776365.1 Planctomycetia bacterium | reverse complement strand
GCTCCTGGTTGCGTTCGAACTCGAGCTTGAGGTTCTCCTGCTCGGCCGTGCGGCTTGCGAATGCATCGACTTGCACCGAGTGGTCGATGACGAGATCGCAGGGCACGATTGGGTTGATCTTTCTGGGGTCGCCGCCAAAACGCTGCATCGCGGCTCGCATCGCGGCGAGGTCGACGACGCACGGCACGCCGGTGAAGTCTTGAAGCACGACGCGGCCAGGCAAGAACGGGATCTCGACCTTGCCAGCAGTCTCGGGGCCGAAGTTGGCGATGTTGCGCACGTCCTTTTCGCTGACGACGTAGCCGTCGAGGTTGCGCAGCGCCTGTTCGAGGAGCACGCGGATCGAGAAGGGCAGCCGAGCGATGCGACCAAGGCCGCTGCGCTCGAGCGCCGGGAGGGAGAAGAAGGTGAAGGCTCGGCTTCCGGCCTTCAGGACGGCCTTTGCGCGAAATGGGTTGGCGACCATGTGGGGCAAGGTTTCTATCGCGGGGCCGGGGCGCTTGGAAGATCGCCGGGTGCCCTCAAGTCTCGGTCCGATCTTGCCGATGGCATGGGCATGTTCGCCCCCCGGCTTCCGCTGCTCCTGGCCGCCCTCTTTGCCCTCGTGGCCTGCAAGTCCACCCCGGTCCCGGACCTCGCGCTGAACGAGGACCTCTACGCCCCGTCGGGCTATGCGTGCAAGCTGCCTGGCGACCGGACGGCGTTCATCGTCCCAGTCGCGGATTCCCGCGATCTGGTTGTCGTTGCGGACGCGTCGGAGGGGAAATACCCCGTGCAATACGACACCGATGCGCGCTGGCACCGGCCGCTTGCCGAGATGGTCGACGACGTGCTGCGCACAGAGATCGAGGAATCGGAGATCTTCGGCGAAGTCATCGAGTCGCCGATGGCAGCGCAAATCATCGTGACTCCGACCATCGTCGCGTTCCGAACCGGCGCGGTGGAGGAACTGGCGGGCGGCAGGGCGATCGCCGAAGTTTCGATCCGCTTTCAGGTCCACGGTCCTGCTGACGCAAGTGGCGCACGGGCCATGATCCTCGACCAGACCGTGACCGACCGCAAAGTGACCGAGGCCGCGTTCCGAACCGCGAGTCGCTACGTGCTCGCCGGCATCTCCCTGCGCGCTTGCAATCTGCGCATGCTGCAGGTGCTCGACAGCAAGAACATCGGTCGTGCAGGAATGCCGCTGCCCGAACTGCCGGCCGCGCCGACCGCGACGAGTCGCTGATTTCCGTCACCGGCAGCGAACTGACTGCGCGCCTGCCGTAGATTGATCGAGATGGACTCGTCCGCTGACGGACCATTGCTGCGGTGGATCGACCGACGCAGCCCCGCGACCGCTTCTGCGATCGTCGCAATGCTGATCGCGGCAGTCGCGGTGGCGGATTGGTTCAGTTCGGCCGACATCGCATTCACGCTCGGCTACCTGCTGCCGCTCGCGCTCGCAGCCTGGCGGTTGCCGCGCGTGTTCGCCGGCGGATTCGCGGTCCTGTGCGCCGGCGCTTGGCTCCTTGTTCAGGAACTGCGCCGTGTCGAGTCGCAGCCGTTCGCGGTGCTGTGCGCGAATCTCGTCATGGAACTGCTCGTGTTCCTGTCGTTCGGCCTGCTGATCGGCGCACTGCGGCGTCGTTTGCAGCAAGAGCGCAAGCTCGCGCGCACGGATTTTCTGACGGGGATGCCCAACCGTCGCGCCTTCGTGGCGGAGTTGGAACGCGAGGCCGAACGCTGCCGGCGCTACGGCCAGCCCTTCTCGGTCGTCTACCTCGACGTGGACCATTTCAAACAGGTCAACGACCGGCTCGGGCACGCTGCTGGTGATGCGCTGCTAAAGCGCGTGGCCTACTCGCTGCAGAACGCGGTGCGCAAGGTCGACTTGGTCGCGCGCCTAGGTGGCGACGAGTTCGCGATGCTGCTGCCGGGCGCGGACTCGATTGGCGCCGATACCGTGTTGCGCCGGCTGGACTCCTTGCTCGCGGGCTGGGTGCAGCGCGAGTTTGGAGCTTCGTGCAGCATTGGCTGCCTCACCGTCCTTCGGCATCCGCCTGGCGTCGAGGAGATCGTGGCGCGCGTGGACGCGTTGATGTACCGCCAGAAGTCCGGCAAACGCGGCGGCACCCTGCGTGAAGTCTGGCCCGCCGACGCGAAGTCGGCGATCTGATCCGGTCAGGAGCCTTCTTCGAGCACCAACGCGCGCGACTCGTCGAATAGCGCGCTGAAAATGCGGGCGAGGGACTCACGTGAGAATCCATCGCCGCAGTCCCGCAGCGCGGCGAGCATCATGTCGGCCTCGCGCGATGGATCGACCAGTGGCAGTGAGTGCGCCTTCTTGTGCGCTGCGACGCGCTTGCAAACGCGGGCACGGCGCTGGATCACGGCGACGAGTTCGCGGTTGATTGCGTCGATCTCGGCGCGCAATTGCTGGAGTCGTTGGCTGGATTCGGCGGTCATTGCCACTTTGGTGAGGGAGCGTAATACTACGCGGCCCGCTGTGGCCGCCCAATCGCCGAAACCCGAAGTCCTTGCCCCGGCGGGCTCGCTGGACTCGCTGATGGCGGCGCTGCAAAGCGGCGCCGACTCGGTCTACTTCGGCCTGCAAGACGGCTTCAACGCGCGTGCCCGGGCCGCGAACTTCGCGCTCGAGGAACTGCCGGAAACCGTTGCTCTGATCCATCGTGCCGGCGCTCGCGCCTACGTCACGATGAACACGCTGGTGTTCGAGCCGGAGCTCGAGCGCTGTGAGCGGGCGCTGCGAGCGCTCGCCAAGAGCAGCGTCGATGCACTGATCGTGCAGGACCCGGCCGTGTGCCTGCTCGCGCGCTTTGTGTGCCCCTCGTTCGAGCTGCACGCGAGCACGCAGATGACGATCGCCAACGGTGAGGCGTGCCGTTTTGCCGAGCGGCTCGGCGTCAGCCGCATCGTTGTGCCGCGCGAACTGTCGGTGCAGGAGATCGAACGTTTTGCAGCGGACACCGATCTCGAACTGGAGGTCTTCGTTCATGGCGCGCTGTGCGTGTCGTGGAGCGGGCAGTGCCTGACGAGCGAGGCTTGGGGCGGGCGCTCGGCCAATCGCGGCCAATGTTCGCAGAGCTGCCGCATGCCGTATTCGCTCGTCGTGGATGGCGAGCAGAAGGATCTCGGCGACGTTCGCTACCTGCTGTCGCCCAAGGACCTGACGGGCGCGCGGGCGATTCCGGACCTGATGCGCATTGGTGTGCATGGGTTGAAGATCGAAGGGCGACAGAAGGGGCCGCAATACGTCGCGACCGCCACCGGTGGCTACCGTCGCTGGGTCGACGCGATTGCGAGCGGCGAGGACCGCAAGTCGGCGGAGAAGCAGCTGGCTACTGACCTGCTTGCGATGTCGCTGAGCTACACGCGCGGCTTCTCGGACGGTTTCCTCGCCGGCTCGGACCATCAGACATTGGTGGAGGGGCGCTTCCCCAAGCATCGCGGGGTCTACGTCGGCCGCGTGGTGCGCGTGGACCGCGACGTCGTGGTCGTCAACAAGGACGCGACGGACAAGCGTTGGACCGGCGCGCTCGCGCAACGCGATCGGCCCGACGCGCCGGCTGGCGAGGTCCGTTCTCCGCTGTCGAACAACGTGGTGCCTGCGCCGCTGCAGTTGCGCGCAGGCATGGGCATCGTGTTTGACCAGGGCAAGCCGGAGCGCGACGAGCAAGGCGGCCCCGTGTTCGCTGTCGACGACCTCGGACACGAACTGCGCCTGCGCTTTGGCCAACCTGGGCCCGACCTCGCCGCAGTGCGGGTCGGCGACCGCGTGTTTGCGACCAACGACAACGCGCTCGCTGCGATGGCCGACAAGCTCGTGTTGCGTGACGAGCCCGAAGGCCGCGTGGCTGTGCAACTCGTCGTCACTGGCGCGCTCGGCGAGCCGTTGCGCGTGCGCGCGACCAGCGCCAAGGCCACCGCAGTCGCCGCCACTTCTTCAGTCGCCGAGGCGGCGCGCGGCCGCGGCCTCGATCGCGAACTGTTGCAGGACAAGCTCGGCGGCTTCGGCGGCACGCCATTTTTCTTGGCGCACATGGACTGTGACGGGCTCGCGAAGGGACTCCACGTCCCACCTGGCGAGCTGAAGGATCTGCGTCGAAGCCTCGTCGCAGACCTGTTGCCGCAATTGGAGCGGGGCCTTGAACGCGCAATCGATCCGTTGCCGTCGCTGCCGCAGTTGCGCGAGAAGCTCCGCGCCACGGTGCGCGAGACTGTGATTCCTGAGCATGCCCATGTGGTGCCTCTGCTTCGCAGTGACGCGCAACTCGAAGCTGCGATCGAAGCAGGGTTGCGTGAAGTCGAACTCGATTGGATGGAGTTCACCGGCCTTCATCGCGCTGTCGAACGGGCAAGGTCGGCGGGCCTCGCAGTCGTTGTTGCGACGCCGCGCATCGGCAAACCGGGCGAGGAGCCGATCGACGAGCGCATTCTGCGCCTCTCTCCGGACGGCGTGCTCGTGCGGCACTACGGCGCAATGGAACGCTTTCTGCGCGCGCGCCGCGAGGGCTCCACGATCGCCTTGCACGGGGACTTCTCGCTCAACGTCACGAATTCGCTGACGGCGATGCACTTGCTCGGGCTCGGCCTCGACACGCTCACCGCGTCCTTCGACCTCGACGAAGCGCAGTTGCTGGCGATGCTCAATGCTTCGCCGAAGGGACGCTTCGCCGTCGTTGTGCATCACCGCATCCCGACATTCCACACCGAGCACTGCCTCTACTCGCACTTGCTCAGCAACGGCCGCGACTTCCGTTCGTGCGGTCGGCCCTGCGAACGCCACCAGATTGCGGTGCAGGACCATCTGCAGCGCCAGCACCCGGTCATCGTCGACGTCGGCTGCCGCAACACTGTGTTTCACCACGAGCCGCAGCAGGCGGCCGAGGCGGTGCCGCGGCTGTTGCGCATGGGCGTGCGGCGCGTGCGGGTCGAGTTCGTGCGCGAGTCCCGCGAACAGACCCTCGTGGCCTTGTCGGCATGGGGAGATCTGTTGCACTCGCGCATCGACGCGCTCGAACTGCAGCGCCGCACCGGCGCGCGCGCCCAGATCGGCGTCGCGCAGGGCCGCATGCAATTGCTCGGCGACGGGTGATGGCTGGCAGCCCGTCAAAGTAACGCATGCTGCCTCTCGAGCCCGGCATCCGGGCCGATCGCTGCGTCGCGCGAAAGCATCGAATCCCCAGCTTCGACTCCGTTCGCACTCGTTGATCTCGCCCCTGCTGCCATGCTCTCGACGACGCAGCCGTTCTTTTGACGGGCTGCCAAGGCGCGGTGGCTCAGGTCGCGCTGCCGGTTCCTGGCCGCGCTTGTGCGAGGCGCGAGGCTTCGATGCGGGTGAAGAAGCCGGCATAGGCGGACGCAAACGCGCATGCTCCGTGCCAGATGGTGCGCAGCCACCACGGCGCGTGTTCGGGTTCGGGCTGGCGCGCCAGCGATTCGAAGACGCCGCCGAGCAGCAAGGCCATCGTTGCCGTCATGCCGCCGACCAACGCAGCGATGAGGCTTGGATTGCGGATGCTATGGAGGTCGATCGTCCGTTCGGTGGGGCGCACGCGGCGGCGAATGGTCTGGAGCGCGAGCAGGAAGGCGATCAATGCTGCGTAGTCGATCGGTCCAAGTGGCCATCGACGGAACTCGGCGACGCCGACGATCCAGATCGCTGGCACCATGGTCTGCGACAAGCGCAGCAAGCGCAGTCGCCACGAGGCGAGCGGAGCCTTCGATTGCGCAGGCGCGGCCATGGCGTCAGTAGCTTTCGTCGGGTCCGGGGAATGTCCCCTGCTTGACGTCTTCGGCGTAGCTCTGCACCGCGCTTTGGATCAGTCGGCCGAGTTCGGCGTAGCGGCGGACGAAGCGGGGGCGGAAGCGCGAGAACAGGCCGAGCATGTCGTGCGTGACCAACACCTGGCCGTCGCAGTCGGGGCCTGCGCCGATGCCGATCACCGGGACCTTCACGGCCTCTGTGATCTCCTTGCCAAGACTGGCGGGCACCTTCTCGACGACCATCGCAAATGCGCCGGCCTGATCGAGCGAGCGCGCATCGTCGAGGATGCGCAGCCGTTCGGCTTCATCCTGACCGCGCGCCCTGTAGCTGCCGAATTGGTGGATGCTCTGCGGCGTCAGTCCGATGTGGCCCATCACTGGAATGCCTGCGTCGACGAGGCGCGCGACGGTGGGGGCCATCGACGCGCCGCCTTCGAGCTTCACGGATTCGGCGCCGCCTTCTTTGAGTAGGCGGCCCGCGTTGCGCATCGCGTCCTCGATGCTGACCTGGTAGCTCAAGAAGGGCATGTCGCCGACGACGAGCGCGCGCTTGCACGCTCGGCTCACCAGTTCGGTGTGATAGACCATCTGATCCATCGTCACCGAGACCGTCGCGGCGCGGCCTTGCATGACGGTGCCGACCGAATCCCCGACGAGGACGATGTCGATGCCGGCTTCGTCGAGCAACTGGGCGAAGTTGTGGTCGTATGCCGTCAGCGTGGTGATGCGCTCGTGATGCGCCTTCATCTCGCGCAGCACGGCCGTCGTGATCTTCGTGCGAGTCATGCGCGTCCTCGTGCGCCGCGGGTCACCAATCGCCGAACGTGTCGCCGCCGGTCGGTGCGTCGTCGGCTGGCGGCGGCGGCGCGTTTGCAGGATCGTCGCCTTGCCCTGGCGGCGGCGGCGGACGGTAGTCGTCGCGGCCTTCGTCGGGCACGCGGGGCGCGCGCTTCTTCGGGCGACCCTTGCCCTCGACGATGGAGCCGAAGGTGGGCACGCGCTTGGGATCGAGCTCGATGTCGAAGGCCGTGAGGTCGAGTTGCTGTGGCTCGATCACGTCGACCTTGCCGCGCCGGTCGACACCGCGCGGTACGACGTCGACATCACGCGGGGCGCCTTCGCGCCGGCCGCGGCGATCGCGATGCCGGTCGCGGCGGTTCTTTCGGTCGTTGCGGTCGCGGTGGCGCTGGCCCTGATCGCGTTGGCCCTGATCCCGTTGGCCCTGATCGCGCTGGCCCTGATCCCGTTGGCCCTGCTCTCGGCTGCCAGCGTCGGCGGGATCGGCGCGACGTCGGTGCTGCGGCTGCGCATCCTGGCTCGGTTCCGCCTGCGTTTCGCTGCTGACCTCAGCAGCTTCTTGGCCCATCTCGGGACCGCCCGCATTGTCCTGGTTGCCGCTGCGGCCGCGCCGACGGCGACGACGGCGCCGACGACGGCCGCCATCACTGAGTGGGCCTTCGCCTTCGCGCGTGTCGTTCTCGCCCTGCGGGGCAACTGCGCCCACGTCCTCGGTTGCTGTTGCGCCGGACTCGAAACTGTCTTGGTCAGCGCGTTCTGAAGGCTCGCCGTCGTTGCCTTGGGTGGCCTCAACTGGCTGTGATCGCGACTCGTCGCTCCTTGAGTTGTCGGCGTAATCCTCACGACCGCGACCGCGTCCACGGCGCCGCCGGCGACGGCGACGGCTGTCGCGGTTCCCGTCGCCGAACTCGCGGCCGGGCCGCTGCTGGCCGAATCCGCTGTCCAAAGTGGCTTCGGTCGCTTGGTCGGTGCCTTCTTCGAAGTTCTCGCCTTCGTCTGGCGGCAGGCCGCCGTGGCGACGTTGATCTTGCGCGTCTTGCGCTGCGACCTGCCACTGCCGCAACAGTTCTGGGTCGGTGCCGGTTGCTTCGGCTCGCAATTGGAACAACTCCAACGCTTCGTCGAAGTAGGGGCTCGTCGCGAACGCGGCGACCTTGAAGCCGCGCGGATCCTCGAACTGGTAGAAGCGATGGGCGACGCCGCAAATGCGCTTCACGCACCCCGTGTCGCGCCGCGGCAGGCGCAACTGGGAGCACAAGGGCCCGAGCACTTCCTCGGCGACCGTGCTCGGGCTCTTTTGCGGCTCCTTGGCGGCGCGCGCCAAAACTGGCGGCAGCAGCAGCGCGCCGAGCAGCAGGCCATTTTGCGGCAGCGGGGCGCCGACACGGCTGCCTTCAGCGATGCGGTGGTCCAGCGCTTCGAGGATGCGCCAGAACTGCACGCGTTCGGCATGCGCCGCGTCCTGCAGGAAGTGCGCGAGCGCAGGCAGCAAATGCTTCAATGCGCCGACGTCGCGGAGCAGTTGGAAGCTGTCGAGCGCGTGGCCGCTGCGCAGCAAGCGAAGGATTTCTTCCAGCACGCGCGGTGGCGCGGCGCGCGTCAAGTCGGGTGCGGCTTCGGCCATCGCCGCGAGCGTCTGCGGCTCGACGTGGAAGCCCAAGCGACCCGCAAACTTCGCGGCGCGCAGGATCCGCACCGGATCCTCGCGGAAGCGCACGCGAGGGTCGCCGATCGTGCGGATCGTGCGGTTGTACAAGTCCTCGAGCCCATTGGTGTAGTCGAGGATGCAGTTGCGGCCGACGTCGAGG
>SXPK01000183.1 GCA_005776365.1 Planctomycetia bacterium | reverse complement strand
TCCGCCACATGTGCTGCCGGTGGCCGGACTCGGCGAGATCATCCGCCACGAGAAGCTACCGGATGGGCGGTTCCACATCTGGTTGCTCGGCCTCGCGCGCGTCCGAATCGCGGAAGTGGACAGCCATCGCCTCTATCGCAGGGTTCAGTGCTTGCCGTTCGCTGAGGTGCAGCCGGAGCCAGCGGTCGGCAAGATGCTTAAGTCACAACTGCGCGCAGCAGCGCAGAGCCGTGCCGAGCAGAAGCTCGAGCTCCCGCCCGGGGCGCCCACGGCGATCCTGACCGATGTTCTGCTGCAGCTCCTGCAACTGCCGCAATCACTGAACGATGGGATCTTCGCCGAGCAATCTGTCGCCGAACGCGCGCGCATGGCTCTGGCCGCACACGAGCGCTTTCCACATTCTCCACCGCCTTCCACAGAGCGCTGATCGCTGCTGCAACGAAGAGGGCGCGCGCATCGTGAATCGATTGCGCGGACAGTTAGCATCGCGCTCCCTCAAGAAGGCCTCGATGCACACGAACCGATACCACAATCGCCCCGCTACGCCCACGCGCATCTACCTCGTCGGTGCGCACGCGACTGGCAAGACGACCGTCGCACGTTGGGTCCGCGATCGCTACGGCATCCCGATGATCGCGGAAGTCGCGCGCGGCGTGCTCGCCGAAATGGAAGCGCACCTCGATTCACTGCGCACCGACATCGCACTGGTCAATCGCTACCAAGCCGAGGTTTTCGGACGGCAGATCACGGCGGAGCAGAAAGTCGGCGGGCCGTTCGTCAGCGACCGCGCGTTCTGCAACCTCGCCTATGCAGCGCATCACTCGACCATTCTCGGCGAAGTCTTCCGCGACCGGCGCCTGAAGGACTACATGGACTGGGTGCGCGAAGGCATCGTGTTCTTCCTGCGGCCGCACAAGGAGTTGGTCCGCGCCGACGGCGTGCGAGCGGGGTTGGAGTGGGAAGAAGTCGTCCGCATCGACGGCATGGTCAAGCTCCTGCTCGAGATGTTCGACGTGCCCTACATCCCCGTCGAGTCGCTCTCGATGCAAGAGCGAGAGCGCCTCGTCGAGCGCGTGCTGGACCTGGGCGGGGTTCCCCTTTCCGAACATCAGGCGCCGCTGCAGCAGCCTGAAGCGGCGCCGGCCCGCGCAACGACCGCGAACTGACGCGGTCGCGGCAGCAGCAAGCTCGAATGCTCAGCGACCCACCGTGTCGGCCGGCGCGTACTTCTTGCCATCGGCACTGCGTGGGCGCGGCTTCTGCTTCTCCAACTCATCAGCGAGCGCGCCAGCCGCATAGACCTTGCGCAGCGACTCCACGATGATCGCCGGGTGGACGGACACCGAGCGCGAGACCTCGTCGTCGAACACGAAGTTGTTTCCGAGGCTTTCGATGTTGCCGTCGAAGATCAGGCCGACGATGCGCTGATCCTTGTCGATCATCGGCGAACCTGAGTTGCCACCGATGATGTCGCACGTGGACACGAGGTTGAAGGGCGTCTTCAGGTCGAGCTTCGGCAGCGCGTCGATCCAAGGCTGCGGCAAATCGAACGGATGTTGCCCGCCGAACTCGGTGTGCCGCGCAAACAAGCCGTAGAGACTGGTGAAGAATGGCGCCACGGTGCCATTCATCGGGAAGCCCTTCACGACACCGTCGCTGATGCGCAACGACATCGTCGCGTCCGGCGGAATCGACGTGCCGTAGACCGCGAAGCATGCCTCGCCGATGCGCTTCTGCTCCGCGTTCTCGCGCGCGACGATTTCTTGCAGCAACTTCTGGTCGCCCTTCGCCGCCGCCTTCTCCAGTTGGATGGCGACGATCTTGTCCCAGGCGTCACCATGCTTCTGCTGCAGTCCAGCGTCCTTGGCGACGGCGGCGCGCAGGTCGGCTTCGGCCTTCTGCTTGATCGCCATGATCCGCGGATCCAACAGGCCATCGAGGTAACCCTGCACCGCCTTGCGCGTGTTCTCGTTGCGCAAGATCGTCGCGCGCAGCTTTCGCTCCTCCTCAGGGCTCTCCTTCGCCTTCGCATTGAGCGCCTCGAGTTCTGCGTGGACCATGCGCAACCGACCGGGGAATGAGTGGTCGCGCATGTATTCACACTGCGCAACGGTCTTGAGACGGCCAGTCGTTCCGGGGTTGCCAGTCACGAACACTAGTTCGCCTTCCTTCGCGCCCTCGGTCTTCCAGCGAAAGTGATTGGCCTTGCTGTCGACCGGCTTGCCGCCCTCGTAGGCGCGCACAAAGGTGAAATCGAGGCCCCAGCGCGGGAAGCAGAAGTTGTCAGGGTCGCCGCCGAAGTGCGCGACCTGACCATGGGGCGCACAAACGAGGCGAAGGTCATCGAAGATCTTGAAGCTGTAAAGCTGGTACATGCCGCCTTGGTAGAGGGCGATGACCTGATGCATGTGGTCCTTGTCCTGCTCCTCGGCCTGCTTTTGCACGGCCTCGACGCTGGACTCGTTGACCTGCTTGGTCACGTCCTGTTGCCGCACCATCTGCGACATCACGAAACCAGGCAGCTTGACCTCGGCCTCGTAGGATCCGGCGTAGAAGCCGTCCTTCAGCCAGTCGCCTTGCCCTTGCGCCGCCACGATGGCATCGCGGGCGCAGTGATGGTTCGTCATCACGAGCCCAAAGGGGCTGACGAACGACGCGGAGCAGAAGAATCGCGTGCCGCCCTTGTCGTCCTTGCTGCCGAAGCGAAGCGAAGACAGTCGCGCGTGATCGAGCCACTTGTCATCCGGCTTCCAGTCATAGGCTTGCTGGAACCAGCCGATCGGCGCGTTCTCGAAGGTCCACATCCGCCCGAGCTCCTTGTGCTCCTGGGCAGACAACGAGACCGACAGCAGCGAAGGGAGGAGAAAGGCGAAGGGACGGAGGATGTTCTGCATGGCTTCGTGACGCCCCGAGTCGGGGGGCGCGACAGTCTACGAAGCACCGCGCCGGCCTGCGAAGGGCGCGCGCGCATAACCCATCACTCAGGCATCCCGCAGCCGACGACGGTCGGGGCGAGCTTGCGGGGCCTGCGGGCTTGTGCCCTGCTGCGCCGGAGCGCGCTTGCTGCGATTGGCCAATGGCATCTCGCCGCGCTGGAGTGCTTGCATGCGGCGCAGCATCAAGAAGCGAAGCATCATCGCGGCGCGGTCTTTACCAGCATCGGGGATGGCCGCTTGTGAGCCGCGGCCGTTGCGCGGGCCGCGTTGGCCTTGCTGGCCGCGCGGGCCTATCTGGCCGCGCTGGCCACGCTGGCCGCGCGGGCCTTGCTGACCGCGCTGACCGCGCTGGCCTTGCTGGCCGCGCTGGCCACGCTGGCCTTGCTGACCGCGCTGGCCTTGCCCATCGCGCGGGCTGCGGTCTTGCTGCTTGCCCCGCTTTGCCCGCTGGGACCGCCGATCGCGTTCCGCCCTTTGGTTGTCTTCGCGCTGCGAGTCCGACGTCCGCTGATCATCGCGCTGCTTGGACTTTGCGCGCTGCTCGCGGTCCTGACCGCGCCGTCCGCCGTCCGGTCGATCGGCGCGGTCCGGCTGCATCTGTGTGCGGTCCGGCGCGCCCGAATCCTGGCCCTGCTGGGAACAGATCGGGCCGGCAGACAAGAACAGCATCAGCATCGTGGACAGGAATCGCATCGTCGTCACCTCGTGGTTTCGTTGTCGCCGCTGCAACGAAGGCGAGGAGTCCTCCCCACCACGAGGACGGCGCGATCCGCACACCGGCTGGATCGGCGCGACGAATCGCCGATGCGGGCGTGCGTTGGGCACAGCCGCATCGGCCGGTCTGCTGCCTATCAGGCCCAGATCACGAGGCCACGCACGGCGCCTTCAACGCCTGGGGCCTTGGCCCGGACGCGCATGCCATGGGAATAGCGACCCGTTTTCTCCACGCGGTGCGAACCGGCGTAGCCGTGCACCGTGCCTCGAATCTCGTTGGTGGCTTTCATCGGCACTACCGCCAAGGTCGTTCCTGACGCGACGTCGAGCTGTTCGAGAACGAGCTCCACGAGGATGTCATGCGGCGACAACGTGCCGAGATCGACATCCAGCGTCACGTCGAGGTGCTGCCCCACCTTGAAGTCCTGCAATTCGACCGTGTTCGCCGCGACGATCTTCACCTGCGGGAACGCGTTCTTGATGCGCACCGCCTCCTTGCCGCACTCCCGCGCCGGCGCCTTCTTGGCTGCCTGTTGGAAGAAGTAGTTGCCGGCGAGCCGCTTGTAGGCCTTGTCTGCGTATTCCTGAACCATGCGGTCGGTGTTGAACTGCGGCGGAACCGTCGCAAGACAGTGCGCCATGTTCTCGACCCACGCTTCTGGCAGGCCGCGCGCATCGCGGTTGAAGAAAGTCGGCACGAGGTCGTCTTCCAACAGGCCGTAGAGTGCCGTCGCGTCGGCTTGGTTTTGCAGCTCTGTGTCGGCGTAGATCTGGCCACCAGCGATCGTCCAGCCGTTGTTGCCGTCCGCAGCCTCGGGCCACCAACCGTCACCGATCGACAGGTTGAGCACGCCATTGGCTGCGGCCTTCATTCCCGATGTGCCGCTGGCTTCTTCCATGCGGGTTGGCGTGTTGACCCAGACGTCGACGCCTTGCACCAGCGCGCGAGCCAGGGTGATCTCGTAGTCCTCGACGAAGAGGATCTTTCCGACGAACTCAGGGGTGCGGCTCATCTGCACGATCTGTCGCATCACATCCTGACCCAGCTTGTCGCGCGGATGCGCTTTGCCGGCGATGACGATTCGCACCGGCCGATGCGGGTTGTCCAGGATGTGGCGCAACCGGACCGCATCCGAGAACAACAGGTGGGCACGCTTGTAGGGCGCAAACCGCCGCGCGAATCCGAGGTAGAGCGCGTTCGGATCGAGGCCTTCGATCATCTGCTGCAGCAAGGCCGGGCTGTCGCCTCGGGAGTGGAAGGAACGCTCGAGTGCAGCACGAATGTGCTCGATCATCCGCGCCTTGCAGGCTGAATGCGCCCGCCACAGTTCCGATCGATCCATCCCTGCGGCGCCAGCGAAGTCGATGGGCCGCACCGCCTGCTTGCCGCGACGCAGCAGGTTGGCGATGCCCTCGTCGGTCCAAGACGCGAGGTGGATTCCGTTCGTGATCGTGTGGATCGGAGTCTCGGCGCCGAGCAAGCCGGGCCAGAACGCTTGCAACAGCTTTTGCGAAGCGATGCCGTGCAACTTGCTCACACCGTTGATGAATCCGGCGAAGTTCATCGCGAGCCACGTCACGTTGAACTCCGTGCCTTGCCCACCGGTGCCCAGACCGAAGAACCGGTCCCACGGCAAGCCCACCCACTCCTCGGCATCGCCGAAGTAGCGACGCATCAGGTCTTCGCCGAAGCGATCGTGGCCTGCTGGAACCGGCGTGTGCGTCGTGAACAGCGTGGTTTCCGCGACGTATTCGCGCGCGGCCTCGAACGTCAGGCCCTCGCCGCGAACGAGCCGGCTCGTGCGTTCCAACGTCAGGAAGGCCGCGTGACCTTCATTCATGTGATACACGGACGGTCGCAGCCCGAGTGCGCGCAATAGGCGCACGCCACCGCGGCCAAGCACAATCTCCTGCTTGATGCGCGTCTCGGTGTCGCCTCCATAAAGGTTGCGCGTGATGTCGCGGTCCTCCGGACTGTTGGACAGCACATTGGCATCCAGCAGATAAAGCGAGACGCGCCCGACCTGCGCTTTCCATGCGCGGAGTGCGAGTTCGCGGCCGGGCATCGGCACGGTCACTTCGAGCGGACGACCATCCGCGGCGCGAACAGGCTCTAGGGCGAGATCCCCTGGATCGTTCTCACGATCGACCGTGATCTGTTGACCATCGCTCGCGAGTTTCTGCTGCATGTAGCCGAAGCGATAGAACATGCCGACGCCGATCAGCGGCAGCGCGAGATCACTTGCGGACTTGAGGTGATCCCCAGCAAGGATTCCGAGGCCGCCGCTGTAGATCGGCAGCGATGGGTGGACGCCGAACTCCGCGGAGAAGTAGGCGATCGGATACTCCGCGGTGATCGCCGGACCATTCTCCGACAACTGCACGGGGCGAGATGCGCCGGCCATGTGGTCGTCGAAGCGCTGCTCCGCCTCCTGGAGACGACGCAGGTAGTTCTTGTCCTTCGACAGACACGCAAGGACGTCCACGCTGGCTCCGTGCAAACACTGAACTGCGTTGTCGCCATGGGCACCAAAGGCCGGGTCGATCGCGAGGAACAACTCGCGCATCGACGGCTGCCAACTCCACCAGTAGTTGCGCGAGAGCTTCTCCAGCGCCTTCAACGCCGGCGGCACCGTCGCGGAGACTTCGAAGCTGGTCATGCGTGGATTGGGGCCGACGCCGGGTGACGGCAATGCGCGCCGAGGCAGCCGGAACTGGACGACGCCGGTCGTGCTTCGCTTCTGCACCGCGTCGAGAGCGAGCCTGTAGGCCTCCTCGTAGTTCGCAAACAAGTCCTTCCACGCAGTACGGCCCGCAGCAGCGCGGCAGCGATCGCGCAACCCAGCTGTCGCGACACCTTGCTGGACGAATGACTCGAGCGCCTTGACCAACGCCTGGGTGACGTCTTCGTAGGGAACCCGTTGGCGGCGGATCACCGTGATCCCGTCCGCGACTCCCAGGCCCTCTTGCTGGGCCCAGCGCCCAAAACCCGCAAGGTCCGTGGTGATCGTCGGCACACCGACCGCGAGCGCTTCTTGCGGCGTGTAGCCCCACGGCTCGTAGAACGACGGGTAGACGCCGAGGTCCATTGCAGCCAGCACTGCTTCGTATTCGCGCCCAAACACACCGTCATCGGGCCGCAGGTAGACCGGGATCTGCAGCACCTTGACCCGCGCCCCCCGCCTGTTGTCGATGGCCAGGCGCTTGCAGTGCGCCAAGACCGGGTCCCTCACCTCGTCGAAGAGATTGTGGGTGCAGATGCCCACCGGACCATTCTTGGGGCCGGTCTCGAGTCGCTCCAGCAACTCGCTCCTGATGCCGGAGTTGCCGGCAGGAACGAGCAAGAACGCGATCACGTTGCGGCCCGGGACGTCTTTCATCCTGCCGAGCGCGTCCAGCAACAGCTCAATGCCCTTGTTGTGGAACTCGTAGCGTCCGGCGATGCCGACGAAGAGGCTGTCGGTCACGCTTTCGCCGAGCATCGCTTCTGCCAACCGCGCCACTGCCTTTCTGGCTTCGGCGCGATCACCGCGGGCAAGCTCGTCTACGACATCGAGATCGATGCCGTTGGGCACCAGGACGTCCGCGGTCCGGGCGTGCAGCAATCGCGCCTCGTCCGCCGTGATTGCGCTCACGGTCGTGAAAGCATCCGCCGAGCGTGCGCACGCGCCCTCCCTGCTGTGTTTGGCGCGGACGCCATGCGCCTCCGCGAGTTGCTGTGGCGTCTTGTCACCGAGACCTTGGCTCGGGTCGATGCCAAGCGACGCGATCGCTCGGCCCAGCATCGTGGCATGGGTCGTGAAGACCGTGCCGATGCTAGGAATGCGCTCCTTGAGGTAGAGCAGCGCAGCGCCAGTCATCCACTCATGCGCGTGCACGACGGCCCGGCGGTGGAAGGGAGCAAGGTGCTCCTCCCACCACTTCTCGATCACCATGGCTGCGGCGGTCGCGAACAGGATGGGCTCGACGTAGTCCCAGTCGCCCGCGATGGAGTCGACCTTGTGACGTTCCCAAAGGCCCGCGAGGATTCCGTCCTTCTGCTCGAAGAGTGACGAAAAGCCGACCAGGATGCAGCGCGGGCGACCGGCGATGCGCCAGCGTCCGACGCGCACCGGCAGACCGGCGGCTCGGCAGGACTGGATGAACTCCTCGTGCCCTGCTTCATCGTCGAAGGGTGGCTGTTGGCCGGCACCGGTCAGTAGCAAGGGGCCGACGCAGATGTAGTCGTCGTGAAAGCGGTCGACTGCGGTCTTGGCCTTGCTCGATAGCACCGTGTGGATGCCGCCGACCTTGTTGCAGACTTCCCAACTGATCTCGAATACCTGGTGGGGTTGACGCGTCATGGAATGTGGCTGAGGCGGCCGCTCAGCGGCCGAGTTCCGTTGATCGGACGTCGCCGCGTGCGCGCTGCACCTGAAGGCGCAGGTCGTCGACCGCGGTCATCAAGCTGACGAAGGCCGCATGGGGTGAGTCGTGCGGACTGAAGTAGTCGTGGACCTCCGCGTCGCTATGTCCCTTTGTCGCGACGTAGTACACGTGGTCCGAGGTAGTCATGCGCCGCCAGGCTTCCAGCAGGTCGGGCCGGCGCTCCGCAACCTCCATCAACATGGGGCGCATCGCATAAAGCTCCCGGTGCGCCTGTGTCTGCATCGGGTTGCCCAGCCAGGCCGACAGGTTGCGCTCGACGTCGGCCCAAGACAGCGGTTGCGCGATGTCGAGGTCTCCGACACTCGGCAACTCCGCCGCGACCTGCGCGGGCGTGCGGAATCGGAAGCCCGGGTTCGTCAGCACTTCGTCTGGCAGGCGTCGCATGAAGTCGAAGATGCCGGTTTGCGCACCTTGGTGCTCCCCGAAGGTCTCGTAGTCCATGAACAAGCCGACGAACTGGGCTGGGGGCGGCAAGCCGTGCAACCAACTCGCGAACGTGTCTGCAAACAGCGGATACTGCGGCCACTTCGAGTTCGAGAAGCGGAACGCGATGTCATCCGACAACGAATAGCTCCGAAGCAGCAGCTTGAGCGCCTTGCACCCCTTCGGTGTGTAGGGAACCTGCGGGCTGCGCCACCCGAGCACACGCTCAAAGCCCTCGCCGAGCATGGTGGAGAACCCCATGCTTTCGACGAGGCCGCAGATCCGATTGTCGAGGATGAGTTCCGTGTTCCGAAACGTCGTCGGCTTGCTGCCGAACAGGTCCTGCACCGTCGCGCGCTGCAACTCGACCTGCGCGCGAAACTCATCAGGATGCTCGAGGGCAGCGAGCGAGTGTTGACTCGTCTCGCACAAGAACTCGACGCAATCCGACTCGGCCAACTCGACGAAGCTGTCGAGCGCCGCGGGCGCCCAGTCCCGCAACTGCTTGATGACGGTCCCCGACAACGAGAATGCGCAGCGGAACTGGCCGTCGGTGCGATCGATCGCGTCCAGCAAGACGCGATTCATCGGCAAGTAGCAACGCTCCGCCACGCGTTGCAGAACCAGCTTGTTCAGCGGGTCGTCGAAGTAGGCGAGCTTGTGGATGCGATCGCCCGGCTTCCACTTGGAGATCCGATAGGGCTGGTGCACCTGGAAGTAGAAGACGATGTCGATCAAGTGCCGCCTCCGACGTCCCGACCGGCCAAGACACGTCCGCACAGGTGCATTGCGCGCAGCAACTCGCCCGTGTTCCAGGCTTGCGCGAAGGTGCCGCCTTGCCGCTGCGGCGGATCGCCGTCGAAGACTTCGCTGACGTGGCCCACGCCGTCGCGGGCTACCACATCCAAGAAACCGTCCAACCAGTGCGCCATCTCGCTCGCGGTCGAAGCGAGTTGCGACGGCTCTGCGGCACGCAGACAAGCCTCGACGTAGAAGCCAGCGAGCCAAGGCCAGACCGTCCCTTGGTGGTAGGCGAGGTCGCGGCCCTCGCAACCGCCGTCGTAGCGACCACGGTAGGACGGCGAGCTTGGCGCCAACGTTCGCAGGCCGCGCGGCGTGACAAGATGGAGCCGTGCGAGCCTGTCGATGGAAGCACGCTGTGCGCGGGTCAGGGGGCTTCTGCGCAAGGCTGCGGCGATGACCATGTTGGGCCGGATCGAAGCATCGCACCCATCGCCATCGCGACAATCCAGCAGCCCGCCAGTGGTCTCGCTCCAGACGCGGCGCACGAAGGCTTTGCCGACGGACGCTGCATGCCGAGCCCGACTGCCGCCTTGCCATTCGCCGAGCAATTGCAGCAACGAACACCAAAGCGCGACGATCTCAACCGGCTGCCCCGCCCGCGGCGTGACGGGTCCCTTTGCGGTCTGGGCATCCATCCAGGTCGCGTTGCGATCCCGGCTGCCTGCACAGAGCAAACCCTCGGCATCCGTTTTCAAGCCGAGCGGCGCGCCGTTTTCGTAGGCGTCGACGATGGCAACGAGCGCCGGTTCGAACTCCGCGCGAATGCGCAACGGATCACTCGCGCTGTCGTGCGCTCGCTGCACGCACAGGGCAAACCACAGGGCAGCATCTGCCGAGCCGTAGTGACTCGTCGCCGGAGCGTCGCCGTAGACGTTTGGCAGCAAGCCCTCGCGCAAGAACGGCAACGCGCCGCGCAGCACATCCAAACAACGCTCGGGTTGGTCGACGGACAGCGAAAGCCCCGGCAGCGCCACGAATGCGTCGCGGCCCCATTCGGAAAACCATGGGAAGCCTGCCAGCACTCCCGGGCGGCCGTGCGCATCGCGATACAAGAAGTCGCTGACGCCGCGACGCAGCAGCGCGACACGGTCTGTCGTGCCGCGACGAGCCCAGGCCGCGCGCTCGGCCGCTGCCGCCGTTGCGCGCGCATGCGACGCCGCAGGATCGAGATCGCAACAGTCAGGCGTGAATGCAGCGAAGGCTAGCTCGCCCGGCGCCAGTTCGAGGACCAAGGCACCTGGCGAATGACGGTCCGCCACGCCGTGGTAGCCCCGCTCTTCGTCGACGGAGAAGCGGAAATCGCGATACCAGCAAGGATCGCAGCGGTATTCGGCGTGAAGGGCTGTGGCGACGAACACGCCGGGCATGTCCGCGTCGATGCGCAACTCATGGCCGCCGTGAACGACTCGCGATGGAGCAGCCATTCGCTCACGCAACAACTCGTCCGCGTCCTCGCATGCGAGCAACAGGCGCGCAACGAGACGGATCGGCTGCGTGCCGATGTTTGCCCAACGCACGAACGTGCCGGCGCGGCCGCGCTCCATGACGAGGCTGCGCGTGTAGGCTCGGCGCTCGTCGATTCGGATCTCCCAGGTCGGCGACGGATCGGCCGAGAACCTTCGTGTGGCGACCGGAAAACTCGGGCTCTGCAGCGTGCGCCAATGCGCCGGGGTCAGGACTGTCTCGCAGCCCGATTCGACGAGTCGCTCCTCGACCCCAGCCAGGAGCCGGCGGCGCCTGCCGCCTCCGCTCGCGATCGACAACCAGGAGTGATAACGACGCGTCGGCAACTCACTGGTCGTGCCGCACCCGTAGCCACCGAGCCCATCGCACAGCAGCCACTCGGCGCCGATAGCCGAAGGCGCCACGACGGACAGGGCGCGTCCCCGGTCGGTTGGTTCTGCTGCGGTCACATCCAGGCTGCTGCGCAAGCGACGGAGACTACGCCAGGAACCCAGTGTCGCAACCATCCGATGACGCGCGGCGACTCGACTTTCACCGGACTCTCGCTGGGCAAGGTGCGCATGCGACTGCATTGTGTCACGGGGCGCAGAGACGCGCCCAAGATCCGCAACGCAGTCGCTCCCCATGGCGAACCTCGACACCCGAAACACCCTCGTGTTCCTGCTGGCCGGTGGCGCTGGCAATCGCCTCAAACCCCTGACCGTGAACCGGGCCAAGCCAGCCGTGCCATTCGGCGGCGCCTATCGCATCATCGATTTCACGCTCAGCAACTGCATCCACTCGAGCCTGCGGCGCATCCACATCCTGACGCAGTATCAGGCTCGCTCGCTCGAGGAACACATCCGGTTCGGCTGGAACTTCCTGCCAAGACGCCTCGAGCAGTTCATCACGTGCCGGCCGCCACATCATGGCAACGAAGGGCGATGGTATCGCGGCACCGCCGACGCGATTTACCACAACCTCGACGCGGTCGAAGACTGGCAACCGCCGAACGTGCTCGTGCTGTCGGGCGACCACATCTACCACATGGACTATCGCACGATGCTGCGCGAGCACATCGAGCACGAAGCGGCACTGACGATCGGCGCCGTCCGCATCCCCAAGCATCAAGCCGACCAGTTCGGCATCCTCGAGGTCGACTCGAGCGGTCGCGTGACGAGTTTCCAGGAGAAGCCAAAGCACAACCCGCCAGAGATCCCGGGCGATCCTGGCTACTGCCTCGCCTCGATGGGCATCTACGTGTTCGAGACCAAGGAACTGGTTCGCCGCCTGCACGAGGACGCGGCGATGCCCGAGGACCAAAGTGGCGACTTCGGCATGCACGTGATCCCGCGCATGATCCCTTTCGGGAAGGTCTATGCGAGCCACTTTCGCGGCGTTGGCGAGGACCCGAGCCCCTACTGGAGGGACGTCGGAACGATCGAGGCTTACTTCGACGCGCACATGGACCTGTGCAGCGTGGCGCCGAGCCTCAATCTCTACCGCAGGGACTGGCCCACCTACACGTTGTGGCACAACGACCCGCCGGCGAAGACCGTCTACAGCGGCGAAGGCGGCAAGCATCGCGCCGAAGTGCACGACTCGTTGCTGTGCCCCGGAGTCGTCGTCAGCGGCGGCAGCGTGCGCCGATCCGTGCTGAGCAACCTCGTCTACGTCGACGAACAGAGCCAGGTCGACGAGTGCATCGTGATGCGAGGCGTGCACATCGGCAGAAACTGCAAGCTCCGCCGCGTGATCATCGACAAGTGGAATCGCATTCCCGATGGGACGGTCATCGGCCATGACCCGGTCGAGGACAAGAAGCGCTACCACGTGAGCCAATCCGGGATCGTCGTGATCCCGCGCGCTGCTGGCATCGGCAACCGCACGGACTGAGGTCCGCGCGGCACGCGCTCATTGAAACGGCGAGACGAGACGCCCGAACAATGCGTGCTTCTTGACCTCCAACCCGAGCTTCATGCCCGCCGACGGCAACGTCAGTTCGAGCGTGAGATTGTCGCGCCGACCTTGTGGGACCGGCATGGTGCCCATGTAGAGCCCGATGTCGGGCAGCTTGGACGTGAGCGCCGTGAGCTGTTCCGAATCCGTGAGTCGAACGAACTTGCCGACGACTTTGGCGCCCTTGCCATCCTCTGCCTTGGCGGCCATCACTTCGGGAATCACCGTCAGCCCGTGCAACTCGGCGAGCACGCAGCCAGAACTCTCGCGCAAGGTGATTCGCGATCCGTCGATGCTCGCTTTGGTCCCATCGACTTTGGCCTCGAAGGCGAGCGAGAAGGGCGCGCCCATGCGCAGTTCGACCGTCTTGCCTGCTTCAACCGAAAACGGCTTGCAGTCCCCACCGTAGAGGGTCGCCATTTGCGTGCGCGGCCCCTTGCCCTCGTAAATGCGCCCGTAGATCACCGAATACTCACCGATCGGAACCTCAACCTCCTTGCCTCCAGCAACGTCGAAGTTGGCGGTGCGGAAGTCGCCACGACCGCCGATGACGAGTTGGTCCGGGACCGTCGGCTTCGGGCCGTTCCATGCCAGGCGGACCTTGCCGGTCTTCGCGTAGTCCGCGTGCAAGGGTCGCAGGCCCGCCTTGTCCTCGCCGACGCGGCGCAGGTGATACCAGACGCTGGACAGCTTGACGAACTCGGAAAACGGGACCCGCGGGCCCTTGCCGATCCGCATCGAATCGAGCAGCGGCGCCTTGCTGCGCGCGTCGTCCTTCGAAAACCCGATGGAACCCATCTTGAAGTCCCCGTCGAAGGGATTGCCGTCCATCGGCCGACCGCTGGCGTTGTCGTCGTAGACGGTGATCTGGTCGCCGCCGAGATCGACGATCCAACTCGAGGCGGAGCGATAGTAGATCGGCGTGTTCTGCGGCGACGGCGCGAGGTTCACTTCGGCCTCACCGAGCTTCTCACGATCGCTGCCAGTCCAGCAGAACATCGCGTAGGGGATCTTCTTGTCGGCGTCGAGGTGGAAGGTCACCGGCTTGGCCTTTGTGCTCGGTTCGATCGATTGCGTGCGGGCAGGCTCGGACAGCAAGGTCGAGACACCGAAGTTGTTGGCGCCGTTGCGGACGAACCACAGATCCTGCTTTCGGAACCAACCGAGCTTCGCGTCCTTTGCCTCTGGTCCAAATGTCGAATACCACCAGAACGCTGGGACCGGTCCGCCACGCTGCGAATAGTCGTGCTCGTCTTCCCATGACGTCATGGCTGCGAATTGCAGCGGCGCATCCTTCTCGGGCACGCCAGGCTGCACGAGGGCGTCAACTCCCTTCGCATTCTCGGAGAAGCCCTCCGCGGCGCGCTTCGTCGTGTCCTTCTTCTTGATCTCCAGTTCCTCCTTCGACGACTTCAGGAGGTTCTTGATCTGCACGTAGTAGAGGTCCTTGTAGTTCCATGCTTCGCGCAGCGCGACGAACTGTTCCAGCGCGGCGACGTTGTCTTCGCGGTCCTGAGTCGTGCGCTCCGGGATCTTCTGCAGCGCCAGCGAAACGTAGTACCAAGCATCGGCAGCGTCGGCTTTGTTGCCGGTGCTCTCCATGATGCGGGCCGCTTCGGACAAGACATCACGGGCCTTCTCGAACCCGAGGCGCTTCGTGTTGTCCTTCGTCGAGTCCAGATAGAACGCGTAGGCCTTCTGCACGTTGGTCTGGGCCTTCTGGTATTGCGTCCAACTCTGCGTATCCAGGCCTTCGACCCATCGCTCGAGTTTGTCGAGGGTGTCAGAACCATCGTAGACGCGCTTCCAGGACGCGTTGACCGCGTCGATGTAGGGCTTGTGCTCCGGCTTGTTGTTCCGCATCTCGAGCCGCATGTTCGTGAAGTGCGAAACGACGGCCGATGCCATCGTCGGGGTCGACTTGACGAGCTTGTCGAGACCCTTCTCGTCCTTCAACTCGAGGAGTTTCTTGCTGTCGGTCGCAAACTTTGCGATTTCGGCGGGGCTCTGGGCGGCTAGGGCTGCGGCGCAAAGCGCGGCACAGATCCAAGTCAGGATGTTGCGAGGCATCGTGGTGGCGGTGGCGGGCGAAGGCCCAGCCAGCGGCGCGGATGCTACCTGCTCCAAGGAGGCGATGCCCGCCGCTACTTGCGCTGCGCTCGCGCGCTCGCTCGCTCCAACACGCGGCGCTCTTGCTTCGTCAGCGAGGGCATTCCATGGCGCTGGATCTTTTCGAGGATGCGGTCCATCTCGCGCTGCGTCGCAGCCTCACGCTCGTGCTCACGGTGCGCGCGGGCCCGGGCCAACTTCTTTCGCAGCGACGCGAAGAACCCTTCGCCGCCAACAAAGCTCGCGTAGTCACGAAACCACCCACGCTTCCAAGCCAGGAAACCGAGCAGTGCGCCGCCCAGGTGCGCGCTATTGGCGACCGCTCCAGCCGCCCCCGTGACGATCTCGACATACTGCTCGTAGACACCAAAGGCGACAAGGCCGCCCGCCAGCACTCCAAGCGGCACCGGGAACAGGATCACGATCACCTGCATGCGCGGCCACTGACAGGCCGCGTGCACCAAGAACGCGTAGCACGCGCCACTCGCGCCGACGAGCGGCACATCCTGGTAGTCCATGGCAAGCGCGACGACGAGGTGCAGCAACGCGCCAACCAGCCCACCTACGACGTAGAGCTTCAGCACGCCGCGGAAGCCGATCGCCCCTTCCACGAGGGTTCCGAAGAAGTAGAGAGTCAGCATGTTCCACAGCAGGTGCCCTGGGCTGTGGAACGAGTGCGTGAACTGATAGGTCAAGAGGCGCAGTAGCCCCAGGCCGTAACCCTCGAGACAACCCGACCAGGAGAATGCGAACCATGCGCCGTTGTCGCTGAGGCGACCGACCAGGATCGCGTTCAGAGCGAACACCACGACGTTGACGACCAAGAGCAACTTGATCGCGGGCGTCAACGACGGGAACGGAGAACTCGGCGTGTAGCTGCCGTACGTCATGTGGTCCTTTGAAGCGGACTGCCTGCCGCTATCTTTTCGACGAAACCCATCCCCCATCGCAAGCCTGGTGTCTGCCCAAATCATCGACGGCAAAGTCGTCGCCGCGCGCATGCGCGCCCGTCTCGCCGAAGCGCGCCGTTCTCTCGGAGCTCGCGCTGTCCGACTCGTATCGCTGCAGGCCGGGCGCAACCCCGCCGCGGAGGTCTATGTTCGCAACCAGCGCCGGGCCGCAGCCGAGGTCGGCATCGACATGGATGTCGTCGGCCTGCAAGACGGCGCCACGCAGCAAGACTTCATCGCCGCGATAGCAGAGCACTCGGCGCGATCCGACGTCGCCGGCGTGATCGTTCAACGCCCCTTGCCGCCGTCCATCGATGCCCGCGCCGTGCAAACCGCGATCGACCCGCGGCTCGACGTCGAAGGCATGCACCCGGCGAACATGGGCGCGATCCTGTATCGCGAACCTCAGTTCCCGCCGTGCACTGCGGCGGCGGCGCAGCAACTGATCCTGGAGACGGGCATCGACCTGCGCGGCGCCGAGACCGTCGTCGTCGGCCACAGTGAAATCGTCGGCAAGCCGATCGGGCTGCTGCTGCTGCATCGGCTGTCCACGGTCACCGTCTGCCACGTCGGCACGCGCAACCTGATGCTGCACACGCGACGCGCCGACATCTTGGTCGTCGCGGTCGGCAAGCCAGGACTCGTGCGCGGCGACATGGTCAAGCCAGGTGCCGTCGTGATCGACATCGGCATCAATCAGTTGGTCGACGGTCAGATCGTCGGCGATTGCGAGCACGACTCGGTCGCCGCTATCGCAGGCTACCTGACTCCAGTGCCAGGCGGCGTCGGCCCAGTGACGGTCGCGATGCTGCTGCGCAACACGCTGCGCGCAGCCGGAGCGCAGGTCTGAACCTCCGCCTTGCTGCGATAGGCATTGCGCTCGCCGCGTGCGCGACTCGCGCTCCAACACCTGCACCGCGACCAAACCTCGTCCTGTTCCTGGTCGACGACCTGGGCTGGCAGGATGCGAGCCAACCGTTCTGGCGCGAGCGCACGCCACAGAACTCCAAGTTCTGCACGCCGAACCTCGAACGACTCTGCCGCGAAGGCGCGCGCTTCTCCCAGGCCTACGCCCACTGCGTCTGCACCCCGACACGCATCGGCATCATGACTGGCGAGCACCCGGCGCGAACCGGAGTCACGAACTGGACACTGCGAAAGAACACGCCGACGGACGCAAGTCATCCCTCGCTGTTGCCGCCGCAATGGAACGTCAATGGGCTGCAGCCTGAACTTGGCCTCGAGCGTTCGTTCGTAGCGCCTACGCTCCCGCAACGACTCGCCACGGCGGGCTACACGACCATTCATGTTGGCAAGGCGCACTTCGGCGCCGCGGAGACACCTGGAGCAGACCCACTGCGACTCGGCTTCCACGAGAACATCGCCGGCCATGCTGCAGGAGCACCCGGAAGCCATCTCGCAAGAGAGGGATTCCGACGGAAGGGCGACGACCCGATCTGGAACGTGCCTTCGCTCGACGCCTGGCACGGCCAAGACGTGTTCCTGACGGACACCTTGACGCATGAAGCCATTGCCGCGGTGGACCGCGCCTTGGCGCGCGACAAGCCGTTCTTTCTTTGCTTCGCGCACTACGCCGTTCACACCCCGATCCAAGCCGACGAGAAACGCATCGCGCGCTACGAGTCCGCTGGGCTCGATCCGCGCGAAGCGGCATACGCCGCGATGGTCGAGGGCGTCGACGACTCGCTCGGCGCGCTGCTCGACATGCTGACGGCGCGCGGCTTGCTCGAGGACACGGTCGTCGTGTTCGCCTCGGATAATGGCGGACTGTCGGCGCACGCGCGCGGCGGCGTTCCGCATCTGCACAATGCGCCGCTGCGCAGCGGCAAGGGCAGCGCCTACGAAGGCGGCATCCGGGTTCCACTAGCGGTGCGCTGGCCCGGCGTCGGCATGCGCGGCACTGTCATCGACACGCCATGCGCGACGGAAGACCTCTTCGCGACCTTTTGTGCCGCGGCGGGCGCCGACTCCTCATGCGGCTACGGAAGAGACCTCGCGCCACTGCTGCGCGGCGAACGGGACTCGCGCGAACTCTTCTGGCACTACCCGCACGCTTGGGGCGGACACGGACCCGGCATCGACATGACGAGCACGGTGCGCAGCGGCGACCTGAAACTCGTTTGGTTTTGGGCAACCGGAACCTGCGAACTCTACGACCTTGCGGTCGATGTCGGCGAAACGCGCGATCTCGCCGCATCGCGGCCGGATGACGTGGCACGCCTGCGCCAAAGCTTGCGCGAGATGCTCACGGCATCGAACGCGATGCTGCCCACCCGCAAGGACCGCCAGCCGATCGCGATGCCTTGACTCAGCGCGTGGCTGGTGCGGCGACGCCGACAACCGCGGACCTGCGCGCCAATTGAAGGGCCGTGCCCGCGGCGCCGAGCACCGTCAGGATGCCTTGAATCGCGTAGTACCGGAACAGCGCAACCTTGGTCGCACTGGAGAAGCCGTAAGCGTGCAACCCGATGCCGAGCAGGTTCACATGGAACCACGAGAACGCGACGATGATGCCGATCAGTGAGGCCGCGACGCAGAAGCCGAAGTCCCGGACCATCCCGGACATCCTCGCGTGCAAGAGGGCGACCTGCGCAATGCAGATCATCAGCGCGCCGTTCTCCTTTGGATCCCAGCCCCAGAACCTGCCCCAACTGTCATTGGCCCATACGCCGCCGTAGATCGTGCCGAACACCGCGAACACCAGCCCGAATGCCGTGACGCCGTAGGTCGCGCGCACGATCGACTTGTGAAAAGCCTCGTCACCACGACGGAACCCGATCGCGTTGAGCAGCAACCATGAGAGGCCGAGGAAGGACGCGAACATGCCCGCCGCGTAGCCCATGTTGATCGAGGTCACATGCGTCGCGAGGTAGTAGTTCGTGTCGAGCACTGCTTGCAGCGGCCCCATCTGGTCCTCGCCGCTCTCGACCTCGAACGCCCGTGCGAGCGCGACGAGCATCGCGCCGAACACCGGCGCAAGGAAGATCGCGACGCGACGCCTGGTGACGATCTCGGCCGCGACAGCCGCGAGCACTCCGATCGCCGCGATGAACAGGAACGTGTCGTAGAGGTTGAGGATCGGTGGCCGACCCCGCACGACACTTCGCAGCACGACATCGCCGACGAGCATGCAGAGAGGAATCACGGTGGCGCCAACGCTGGCCACCCAGAGCCACTTCGACCGCGGCGCGAGCCAGCTCGCCCCGACGACGAGGATCGCCAGCAAGAACCAATGCAGTGCCTGATAGTGCCAGCTGGCAGCGAGGTAGTAGTTCTCGAGCGCGACCTTGTCGTACTCCCCGCGCATTTGCGCCCGCGCGACCGCCGTGTTGCGGAACTTCCTCAAGGAGGCCATTCGCGATTCTTCGTCGGGCCCAGAGACAGCGCCCTGCAGCGCATCGAGCATGAGGAACTGATCCTCCTTCTCGCCTTGCCGCAGCGACGACTCTGCGAGTGACGCCATGTGCGCCCACTCGGGCGCGGTGTCGGCGTTGCCAGCCGGCGGGAAGATCGCAAGGCGCGAGCCGCGCTGCGCGACCTCGGTCAACACGCTGGCGACCTCCATCGCGTTGCCGAGCGCAGGGTCGCTGGGGTTTTCCTTCGCCTTGCGCACGAGATCCGCAAGCTCAGAGCCCTTGCGCACAAGCTCGGCGAAGGTGATCTCCTCGCGCCCCGGAAACATTGCGCGCATCGGTTCGCCCCGCAGCGGCACCGGCTCATAAAGCGGAGCGAGCAGGCCGTAGAGATCGGAGTAGGCACTGACGCACTGGTTCGTGCGCAGAATGTGCGCCTCGACCGGCACCAGGGACTCCTGCGGCTTTCGGCTGTAGCTGGAAGCCATCTGCCACAGGCTCTCCGCGGGCTGCTTGCCGGTGCCTGTTGCCACGAGTTGGCGGTAGGAGATGTATTCGAAATCGAAGCGCTGGCCGCTCGTGTGTTCGATCCCGATCGCGTCGAGCACTTCGACGTTTTCGATGCGGAACAACGGGAAGTCCGCCGCCACGGATGGCTGGAACAACACATCCAGCAGCCATTCGGTGGGATCCAGAGTCGCATCCGCCTTGCCGTCCCCGTCCGTGTCGAGCTTCATGTCGCGACGGCCGTGGATCTTGTAGAGCATCTGCGCCGCATAGGCAGACAGCGGCTTGATGCGTCCGTTCTCCTGGATTGGCAAGGTCGCAAGGAGATCCAGCGTCGCAGTGTCCCAGCGGTCCGGGCGCACGGCCTTGGCAACCTGCGCGGATGACGCGCATGCGAAGATGAAGAACGCCCAGATCATCGCGACGAATCGGTTCATGACATCCCCGGCAAAGTCCCACTACGGTTGCTCGAACGGAGGTATC
>SXPK01000182.1 GCA_005776365.1 Planctomycetia bacterium | reverse complement strand
GTGGCCGACGAAGCGCGTGTGCAAGAAGCGCTCGAAGGCGTCTGCAAGCACGAGGTTGTCGAGCGCGCGCAGCATCACTTCCTTGGGCAGTTCCTCCGCATTGCGGTTGCCTTCCATGCGCAAACGCAACCACTTGCGCTGCTCGATGTCGGCGATGTGCATGTACTCGACGCCGATGTGACGGCAGTAGGTGAGGTGCAGCGTCTCCTGGATCTCGCGCAAGGTCGCGAACGGCTTCTTGGTCACGCCGTCGGTGTAGAAGGTGCGCTCCTTGTCCCAGATCGTGAGCCCATAGGTCGACATGTCGAGCTCGGGCCAGTCCTTCGGCTCGTAGCTGAGCGGGTCGAGGTCCGCGAGCACGTGGCCGCGCACGCGGTAGCTGCGGATGTAGGTCATCAGGCCCGCAGCGCGCTCGAGGTTCTCTGCTTCGCGCAGGCTGCTGCCGAGCGGCGGACGGCGGTCGTTGACCATGTGCACGGGGCGATAGGGCACGATCAACGAACGGAAGATGCCTTCGTAGAAACCCTCTTCGCCGAGCAGCAGACGAACCATCCAATCGAGGAACTGGCCCGACTCCGCGCCTTGGATCACGCGATGGTCGTAGGTGCTCGTCAGCGTCATCACGTTGCTGACACCGAGTTCGGTCAGCACTTCGCTCGATGCGCCCTGGAACGCGCCGGGCACCGAGATCGCGCCGGTCGCCAAGATGAAGGCCTGGCCCGACATCAATCGCGGCAGCGAACTCTGCGTGCCGATCGTGCCTGGGTTGGTGAGCGTCCAGGTGGTCTCTGCGAAGTCGTCAGGCACCAGCTTGCCGGCACGCGCGCGGTCGATGACCGCATTGCTCGCCGCGAGGAAGGCCTTGAAGTCCATGCTGCCCGCGTTCTTGACGTTGGGCACCACGAGGCTGCGACGCCCATCCTTGCCAGGCAGGTCGACTGCAATGCCGAAGTTGACGCTCTCGGTGCGGCGGCGGAACGGCTTGCCGTCGTGCAGCACGAACGCGCCCGCCATCGCCGGCACTTTCTGAATCGCTTGCAGCGCTGCGAATGCGATCAGGTGCGTGAAGCTGATCTTGGGCAGGAACAGGCCCACCTGGTGCCGATTGAGGATGTGGCGGTTCTCCTCCAGCACCTTGACCGGAACCTCGCGCGTCGACGTCGCCGTCGGCACCGAGAGGCTCTCTTCCATGTTCGCAACGATGCGAGCCGCGATGCCGGTCAGCGCTTGCAGGCCTTGCTGCGGTTCTTTCTGCGCCGGTGCCGGAGCCTCGGCGACAGCCACCGCGGCATTCTGCGTCGTGACCGCGCCCTGCCTCGCACGCTGATCTTCGGGCAGGGTCGCTTCAAACCACCGACGCCACTCTTCCGGCACCGAATCAGGCGCCTCCAGATAATCGCCGTAGACCTTTTCTGCGTAGGCGGCGTTGAGGCCGAACACTTCCTCGAAATCGGGACGGCTCATGGTCATTGCGACAGGGCCGCGGGCCGCCGTCGGAGACGGCCCGCAACGGACGGATTCAATGCTGCTTGCTGTCTTGGCTCAGATGCGAACGAAACGATGGTCACCTCTTGGTGAGCATCATCACCATGCGCTTGCCTTCCATGCGGATGCCCGACTCGACCTTGGCGATGTCGGACAACTCCTTGAGCACGCTCTGGATGACTTGCTCGCCGACTTCCTTGTGCGCCATCTGACGGCCACGACACAGGCAAACGAGCAGCACCTTGTCACCTTCGACCAAGAAGTCGCGCGCGGCGCGGACACGAACCTGACGATCGTGGTCGGCGATCGCGGGGCGCAGGCGCACTTCCTTGACGTGCACTTGATGCTGCTTGCGCTTGCTCGCCTGGTCCTTCTTCTTCTGCTCGTACTTGTACTTCCCGTAGTCCATGATGCGGCACACGGGAGGCCGCTGATTTGGCGCGATCTCGACGAGGTCGAGGCCCTTGTGCGAGGCGAGCGCGAGCGCGTCTGCAGTCTCGATGACGCCGAGCTGTTTGCCCTCGTCGTCGATCACGCGAATCTGGCGGATGCGAATCTGATGGTTGATGCGTGGACCGCGATCTTGCGCCGGTGGACGCCGATCCGGTCGCCCACTGCTTGCCGCGCCCTCAGGACGCGAGCCGCCGCCTTCGGGACCGCGGGGAGCGGTGCCGGTCGCTGCACCAGGACCGGGACTCGGGGCGCCGCCATTAGGACCGCTGGGCGGCCGGTCGATGCTGCCGCCACCAATGCCGCTACTGCTCGTCATGAAGCCTCGTCATACGATCGATCGTCTCCTGTTGAGGAAGTGGGTCCCGCGCGGCGTCGGGCCGCCGGGAAGGGTCGGAGAGGTTAGGAAGTAGCTGGGACTGCCGCAACGGCTCTGGTGCCTCGTTCTTGCCTCCTTACGGCCGACCGACCGCGAAAGGAGAGCTGGCGGCATGGCCACAATCCAGGCCATCGCCACCCGCCACCGTCGGCTCGTATCGCGCGAGCTGGCCCGCCAAATTGTGTCGCAGGGCCGGGTATTCCGCCGCGGGTCTTCAGCTCGGCGCGACCGCAAGCGGCGCGCACTCGGCAACCGGTCTGCAATGGGGAGCCAGCGCCGGCAAGGCAGGCTTCGAAGCGTTACCGCACCTTTGCCGGCACATCGCCGCAGTAGCGATCGAGCCAGGCGTAGAACTCGCGGTTCCAGGCGACCGAGTTCTGCGGTTGCAGCACCCAATGGCCCTCGTCGGGGAAGACCACGAGCCTGCTGGGGACGCCTTGCATCTGTGCGGCCGTGAAGGCCTGCAGGCCCTGGTCGTAAGGCACGCGATAGTCCCTCTCGCCATGGAGCACGAGGAGCGGCGTCCGCCACTCCTTCACGTAGCGGTGCGGCGAGAAGCGGCGCATCGCGGCCTCGCCGTCCGCGGTCCGCCACCACGGCGCGCCCAGGTCCCAGTTGGTGAACCACTGCTCTTCGGTGGATAGGAGCATCGACTCGAGGTTGAAGATGCCGCAGTGCCCGATCATGCATGCAAAACGATCGCCAGCGTTGCCCATCAACCAGAACACCGTGTAACCGCCGAAGCTCGCGCCGACCGCGGCGGAACGAGCCGCGTCGACATAGGGTCGCGCCTGCAGCGCGTCCGTGACCGTGAGCAGATCTTGCATCGCCTGCCCGCCCCAGTCCTGTGAGATCGCGTCACACCATGCCTGGCCGAAGCCCGGCAACCCGCGTCGATTGACGCCCGCGACGACATAGCCCTTCGCGGCCATCAGGTGGAAGTTCCACCGATACGAGAAGCCCTGCCCCACCATCGACTGCGGCCCGCCCTGACAGAACAGCACGAAGGGATGCTTCTTGGTCGCGTCGAAGTTCGGCGGCTTGACGATCCAGGAGTGGATGCGACTGCCGTCACTTGCGGCAAACCACTCGGCCTCGACCGCAGGCAGATCGAAGCGCTCCGCCAACTCCGCACCCACGCCCGTCAGCGCCGTGATTCTGCCGGTTGCAACGTCGATCTCGACGAGGTCCGCGGGCAACTCCATCGTCGTGCGCAGCGCATAGGCCTTGTGGCCCGTCGGCGCGACCTGAAGCGAGGACAACGCGTGTCGGCCCTTCGTCACCGGCCGATACTCGCCATCGAGCGAGGCGGTGAACAGTTGCGTCGTGCCTTCGATCTCAACGGTGAAGATCAGTCGCTTGGCGTCCGCCGTCCATTGGAGGTCGTGCACCGACGCGTCGAGGTTGGGCAGCAGTTCTGCATTCGTGTCTTGCGAACAGTCACGAACAAAGAGCCGCACCCGATCCGCTTCGAATCCAGCGCGCGCCATGCTGCAGAAGGCGATGCGCGTGCCGTCCGGCGACCACGCCGGATCCTGGTCATAGCCCGGCATTCCTTCGGTCAATGGCAGATGCGGACCATCGGCGCCGACCGGGGCTTGGTAGAGGCCGCTGTCGGTGCTGGATTCGGGATCCGAGACTTTCTTGGCGGTGTAGCAGATGAAGTCTCCCGCCGGGGAAAAGCAGATCTGCTCGCGACCGCCGAAGGGCTGCAGCGGCGAATCGAAGGGCTGCCCAGCCATGAGGTCGCGCACGCCCGAGCCGTCGATGTTGGCGACAAAGACATGGCTGCGCGTCCCATCGAGCCAACGGTTCCAATGGCGAACCATCAAGTCGTCGTAAACTCGGAGGTTTGCCTTCGGCAGATCGGGATGCCGACTGCCCGGTGCCGGACCGACCATCACGCTGCGCGTGAACAGGACGCGCGTGCCATCCGCTGAGAACCTCAGGTTCGACGTCTCGCCTTTGAAGTCGACGACCGTATGCACCAGCGCAGGGTCGACGAGATGCACGCCATCTTTGGCGACGTATGCCATCGTCCCGCTCTTCCCCACCCACTGCGGCTCAAAACCCTCGCCGAGCAACAGCGGCGGCTGCGCCCGATCCTGCAGGTCCAACCGCAGGACCTTCGACGTCGAGGAGTTGGTCTCGAGGCTGACCTTCCGCATGGTGAAGAGGATCCATCTCGCGTCTGGACTGAGGCTCGGCTCGCCGATCCTGGTGATGTCGGCGAGGTCATTGGCCGCGAGCAACCGCTTCGAAACACCCTGCGCCGAGGGGACTTGCCCCATGGCAAGGGCGGATAGGCAAAGCACGAGGACGGCGGTGGGACCAGATCGCATGGCGCCAGCATGCGGTGCACGAGGGGGAGCCGACAAGTCAAGCGCCCAACGACCGGGAAGGAACTTCGATGCGGCGCGTCGGAGGCGTGCGATCGGGCGCGCGCATCCGATAGACTCCTGCGACCGTCCGTTCCCAACGACGGAAGACCCATTCATGAACCACACTGCCCGCCGCAAGTCCTCCCCCGCCACGCGCCGCGAAGACGGATTCACGCTCATCGAGATCATGGTCGTGATCGTGATCCTCGGATTGCTCGCGACGATCGTCGGCAAGAACGTGATCGGGATGAGCGACGAGGCCAAGGTCACGAAGGCCCAGACGGACGTTGGCCAGATCTACGAAACGGCCAAGCTCTTCCGCGTGAAGAACGGCAAGGTGCCGACGATCGAAGACCTGACGACACCGGACGCCAAGGGGCAGGCTTACATCGAGAACGTCGGCAAGGACCCCTGGGACAACGACTATCTGATCCGCGAAACGGACCGCGGCATGTTCGAGGTCATCAGTTGGGGCCCGGATCGTTCCGAGGGCACCGAAGACGACATCTCGTCGAGGATCGAGAAGAAGCAGTGAGCACCTCGCGCCAGGATCTCCGCCAATCGTCCGACGCCGCGCGTTGTCGCGCTGCCGGCTTTACGGTGATCGAGATCCTGGTCGCGCTGGTGATCATCGGCCTGGTGACGGCAATGGTCGTCCCAAACCTTGGCGCGTTCGTGCCGAGAGCGAGGCTCGACGCTGCAGCCAAGCTGCTTGCCGCCAACATCGATTTCTTGCGCAGCGAGGCTCGGATCCAAGGCAAGCGCTACACGCTCGAACTGGACATGGACCGCGGCATGTGGCGGCGCGTCCTGCCGCCTGAAGAGCGCCTGACCACCGAGCAGGATGTGCAGTCGCTGGAGCCTCGGCAGGAAGAATGGTCCCGTCTGCAAGAAGGAGTGAGCATCGCCACCGCCGGCAACGCCAACG
>SXPK01000181.1 GCA_005776365.1 Planctomycetia bacterium | reverse complement strand
GGGTTGCTACGGCATCGGCGTGTCGCGCACGCCAGCGTCTGCCGTCGAGCAGCACCATGACGACAAGGGAATCGTATGGCCCGCTTCGATTGCTCCGTTCGAGTGCGTCGTTGCGATGCTCGATCCCAAGCGCGATGAACAGGTCGCGCTCGCGGAGAGCCTCTTCGCCGAGTTGAAGGCCGCTGGCCTCGACGTGTGCATCGACGATCGCCCGATGAGCCCCGGCGCGAAGTTCAAGGACCTCGAGCTCATCGGCATCCCGGTGCAGGTCTTCGTCGGACGCAAGGCAGCCGAAGGCGGCGTCGAGTTCCTCGTGCGCAAGGGCATGCAGAAGAGCGAGTGCACTGCCGACGAAGTGAAGGCACGCGTGCTCGCGGCTCTCGGTCGCTGAGAGCGACGCGTCATCGCCTGCGCGGAAGTGGTTGCAGCGACTGCGTAGATTCTGCGGGCACTTGTCCCTAGGTGCGATTGCGTCAGGCCGTGAGTGTCGTGCGGCGATGCGTGATTCTTGGCGCGTTGGGATCCGATTCGATTCGCCGCAGCGTGCTGGCAGATGCGCTGCATCGCCGCGAGATCCCGATTGGCCGAACGACGCGTTTTTCGCTGCGGATCGGGGGCATTGCGCAAAGCGTCAGTCGCTGCATCATCGAAGTAGTCTCGACTTGGCGCGCTCACACGCGCACTTATTTTGGATCCCAAGCACCTATTCGAAGTGCTCGTTCGCGAGCACATCTGTTCTGTGCGCGCATTCTTGCTCGCATCGATTCGCAACGCGGCCCCGGCTGAGGACCTCGTGCAGGAGACCTTCCTCGTCGCGTGGTCGAACCTCGACCGCTACGACCGCACATTGCCGTTTGGCCCCTGGGTCCGTGGCATCGCGAGCCGTCTGCTGTGGAACTACCGGCGCAAGCAGAGTCGTTCGAAGGTGACCTACTTGGAAGCCGAGGACTTGCAGGCGCTGGAAGGGCAATTCGATCGCCTCGACCAGGCGTCGGGCGACACATTTGAGGAGAGGGTAAACGCCCTTCGCACTGGATTGACGCGCCTCACCCCGCTCCAGCGGCAGGTTCTCGATCTACACTATGAACAAGATATGTCCTGCGCTGAGATCGCCACACGACTCGGGCTGGGCACAGAAGCAGTGAAAAAGCACATGCAGCGAGGGCGTGCGGCCCTCCTGCGGGAGATGGAAAGCCGGATGCCTTCGCCCCCAGCGTTGTTGCGCAAGGGTGGATGATCGACGGGCGACTCCCCTTGATCCGCGCCGTCGGCTCACTCCGACGACCACCTAGGACCTCACTCCCAGGCCATGCAAAACGACGATACCGATCTCTCAGGCGGCGATGCGCCATCGCCGGATGACCTGGCGTTGCGCGAATGGACCGCCCGACAGCGCTTTGTCGACGGCGTCATGCGTGCTGTGCGCACTGAGAATGCGACGCTGGAAACCACGATTCGCGGCATCACCTCGAAGCTAGGCGATCCGCGGCCGATCGCGCTGAGTTGGGGCCGGCCGCAGTCGAAGCCGCACCGGATGCTCCTCGTGCTGTCAGCGTCGCTGATCGTCGGGATGTGTTTCTGGCCGACTGTCTTCGGTGAGCCGTTGCCCGAGGCGCACGCGTCCGTCATGCGCGGCGCCAGTCTGCTGCGGGAGGAGGGCGAGCGTTGCTTTGCCGTGTCCCTGCAGACTTCCGCCCACGGGCATGCGAAGCCAATGCAAGACCTCGAGCTCACCATGCGCCCAGGCCGCCGATTCGTCGTGCACGGAGCCTTGCAGCTGGGCCCGATCCGTTTCGACGAGATGCGCTTTGGCTGCGACGGGAATGAGTTCTGGTTCGAAGCCCCGCAAGGCCCCTCGGGTGAACCGATTCGCCGCGCAGGTCCGCTCGAAGAGGCTCCGTCATTCCTTCGCGGCATCGGCAGCGTGCTCGACATGGGGCTCTTGGACGTGCACGCATTCGTCACGCAGTTGCCCAAGACTTTTGCACTGAAGACCACGAAGCGGTCCCAGGACGCCTACGGACGATGCCTCGTCCACATCGAGGCCACGGGAGCGCCGGCTCGTCCCGGTTTCTGCCTCAAGCGCGCCGAAGTGGTGTGCTGCGAGGAGAGCGGCACGATCGTTCGACTCGATGTCTCAGGCAACGACGGGCTGGGGACCGAGCATCAGCTCCGATTCTCTGACCTCGGTGCTCGGGCAGCTGACGAGCGCCTCTATCGGCGTCCCTGGTGAAGCAAACCTGCGCCGTCCGCGAGGCGGCGCGTGTCCCGGCGGCGGCGCGTTCCTATGCTGCGCGTCGCCCTGCTGTCCACCGACAGTTCGGCTCCCGACTGCGTGGAAGGTGACTCGAGCGTTTTGATCGCGCGCTTGCGCGAAGTTCTGCACGCGCACTCGGCGGATCCCGCCCTGCGCACAGAACGACTCTGCCTTCGCCGCGAGCTCTCTCGTTCCACCGCTGGCGCTGGCGACGATCTCGACGCCGAGTTGCGTTGGTTGCTTCGACGCGGTTCGCAGGTTGGGGCCAACCCGCAGCAGATGGCAGCCGCGCGGCGTTCGCTCGCGGCGCTGCGTGCGCGCAATGCCGAGACTGCGCCGGACGACGACATCGACGCGCTGTTCGAGGCGGCGGACGCATCGGCGTCGCTCGCTTCCGAAGGCGACCCCGAGGCAGCGGCGCGCGTGGGCGCAGAGCGAGATCGACGCGCCTTGCTGGTCGTCGACGTCGAGGCGGTGCGCCGGGAGGCGGACGAGCGCTGGGCTGCGCACCAGTTCACTCAATATGGCGCGGACCCAGAGACGGATGCCCGCGAACTCGATGACCAGGCGGCACTGCTGGAGTCGATCGCGACCCGCTTTCTGGATCGCGGCTTGCGACGCCGTGTGCGTCGGGCGCGAGCGGCGGCATCCGATCTGCGACTGCAAGCAAGACTCGAGCGACTGCTGACCCGGCGCGGCGCGGCGGCCGTCGACTCGATCAGCTTCTGGTTGCTCTTCGTAGTGATCGGCTCCCTGGTCGCCCAATCATCGTCGATGGGCGAGCAGGCGCTGGAATGGGCGAATGCACTCGATGCAGCCGCGGGCTGCTGGTTCGTCGGCGAGTTCGCACTCAAGTTGTCGCTGTCGGACCGCAGGGGATCGTGGTTCTTGCGCAACGCACTGACGGACCTGTTGCCTGCGATCCCGGCGGTCTTGTTGCTGTTGCCGATACCCGTGGCGACGACGCATGCCGGCGACGCGATTGCCATTCGCTTGTTGCGCCTGTTCCGCATGGGCGCTGCCGCATCAGGGCTGCAAATCCTGCGTCCGACTCTGCGATTCGCGCGGCTCCTGTTGTTGCTCGTGCGCGGGATGGACGCCTCGGTTCGCCGCTTTCGCGGAGTGCTCGATCAGACCATCGTGTTTCTCGGTGCGGCGGACCCCGAACGCGGTGAGCCTGACGCGAAGCAGGAACTCTTGGCAAAGGCGCTGGCGCTCGAGCGCGTCGAGTTGGAGTCGATGCCAGGCGCTGCAGGTATCGCGGCGGCAGGCGAAGCGCTGGCTGACGCGATCCAGCGTGCTGACGCATTCCGTGGCGCGTGGACCGGCGTCGCGACCATGCCGCCATCGCGCGAAGTTGCGGTCGACGACGCATGTGACTTCTTGTGGTCGCTGCGAGCCGAAGACGTCGCGCGATCCCTGAGTTCGTCCGAGATCCGCTCACTCGACCGGATGTTGCGCTTGATCAGTGCGCCACCGTTGCGTTGGCTGCCCTTGCTCTCTTCCTTCTGTCTTCGCGGCTGGCACAGAACGGCGGAAGAACGCGTCGCGGCGCTCGGCAGACGCATCGCTGATTGGCTGATGCTCTGGCAGGATCGCCTCCAGTTCTTTGCCGACTTGCACGGCATCGTCACGGGACCGCAGATTTTGGACCGGATCGCAACGGCGATGGTCAAGGCCAGTCAGCGGCCGGCAGTGCGGTTGCTCTTCTTCGGCGGCTTGTTCTCTGTGTTGAGTCTGTTCTGGGAAGAGAACTGTCTCTCCACGATCGTCGGCATGCCCTTGCTCCTGCTGGGCAGCGTCTGCCTGGTGTTTCTCGTCACCGGTTGGTGGCTCAAGCGCATTGCTGGCGAGGCCAGCGAGACGTTCCGTCTTACGAGTGAGGCGCACTTCGTCGCATTGCTTGGATTGCAGAAGCAACGCCATGAGGCGGAAGACGCAGCCTTCCTTGCCCGGCGCACGATCGAAGATTGCGCGCCGATTCGAACGAGCGAGTTGTTGTCAGGGCAGATCCGCGGCGCACGAGCAGGGGTTCCAGTCGATTTGCATGACTTCGACGCTGCGCAAGAGCAACTCGCGAGCCGCGTTGCTCTCCTCTACCTGCACTTTCTCGGTGGCGCGCTGCTGCACGACAGTGACGTCAAGACAACGGAGCAGATCCTCGCAAACCTCTCGCTCGAGAACCTGCGGCTGCTGCACCTCGGGCACACGCGCAAGGACAGAAAGCGCCTTCGCGCACTTCGACTCGACGATGGGTCGGTGTTCCGCGGGCCGTATCTGTGGTTCCGCTTCATCACCGAGTCAATCGCGGTCGAGGTCAGCAAGAGACTGCTCGAATACAACCGCCGCTGTGTGCCGCTCTCCCAGCGCGCGTCGTTGTCGCCTGAACGCGAGCGGCTGCTGGCCGATTGGTTGCGCTCGCGCAAGGACCAACGCCACGGGCGCACGATCGAACGGTTCTCTGCCGAGGTCGGATCTGCGGGATTGGCGACGACTGAGTTTCATGCGCTCCACTTCCTCGCAGCCGAGCCGGAACGCGATGCTCACGTCGAGCGGACCTTCGGCCCTGATGTGCTCGCTGCGCTGCGATCGGACCGGCGACACATGATCCGCACGATCTTCGGCATGCGCGCCGCTGAGAATGTCGACGGAGTGCTGCAGACGCTCAATCCATGGCGCAGCTACTGGTCGCGCTGGTCGCATGGTCGCGTCTTGCTCGCACCTTTGGCGGTGCCTTTGCGTGTGTTGCGCGGCGTGTTTTGGTCCGTAGTGCGCGTCCGACAAATCGTCCGCGAGGTTGTCGCACCGCGGCTCGAAATGGAGCGACGCACGGCGCCGGTCGCGACCTTCGCGGTCGCGATGCGCAAGATCCATCGCATGAAGGCGCCTGGTCTGCTCGAGGCGACTCGTCTGCGCGTTTGCGTCGATCCGACTTATTGCGGAGCGAGCCCATCGTTCGTCGGCGTGGCTGAGCAAGCGGCGTCACAGTTGGAGCGCGACCTCGACTTCCTCAGAGTTCACGAGCGGGAGCGCGCGACGCTGCTTGCCGCGGCCGACACCAATCGACGACATGTGCTGCAACTGCGCGAGGCATTGCGTTGGCTGCCGAGGGTGGGGGACCTTGGCGCGGCATCCGAAGTCCGTCGCGACGGAGAACTTGCCGTCACGATCGCTTGGATGACCGACCGCGATCGGGTGCGCACGCTCTTCGATGCCGCTGCATGGTCAGCATCCGAGTTGCCGACCTTGCTGCGTGATGGCGAGTTGCCAGGACTCCTGCGCGCGACATGGTGGCGGCTTCGTGGACGGTGGCATCCCGACGCAGTCGATCGTTGGTGCGCGTCGCGCGTGTCGCCTTTGTCGCCCGCGGCTCGTAGTCGGTTGCGTTTGGCGTGCATGCGCGACAGCGAGGTGCGGCGCCGGGTCGAAGCGATGCATGAGGCCGGCGAAGAACGCGATCTGCTCGCCCTTGTCGCGCAGCGGTTGGACTCCTGCTGGCGTCAAGGCCACGAGTTGCGCAACGAGCTCGTGTCGCTGCGCGCGATTCAGTCCCTTGCCGTGCTCGATGTGCGCAACTATCGCGCTTTGGTGTTCGAGCTGGGTGACTATGCGGCAGATGGCGTCGAAAGGAGCGAGGCCTTCTCGCTGCCTTGAAGATCAAGCCGCAAGGTCGCGATGAAGTCAGCGCGACGGTGTGGGTAGCGGCTCGTCGGGCACTGCAACGATCGTGTTGCGCCAGGCGCGGAGTTCTTCGAGCGTCGCATGCGGCGCGAGCCGGGCCAGGGCGGCGAGCGCGATGCGAGCATCGCGCACGGTCTCGGGGTCTCTTGTTGCCGCGGTGTCGTCGACAGCGGCGACCGTCAGCAGCGCGTCGATGCCGGCGAGTTCGCGATTGGCCACTCGGATGCGTGCGAGGCCATACTGCAGGCGCAGTGGCCACGAGCTCGGGACGGCGGAAGCTGGTTCCCTTTCGCCGGCGATCTCGAGGCAGTGCATGGCGCGGGCAGCGCGGTCGATGTCGTCGAGGTCGGTGGCGATTTCCCATAGCGCCTTGCGGATGGGCTCCAACCCGGCGTAGCGGCGAATGGCTGGCTGCAGCCTCGTCATCGTATCTGCGTCGGCTCCTTGCACGCGGGACAGCAGGCACTCGAGTCCGCGTTCGCTTGGTGGCACGCGGCCGAGAAGCGCTGCGATGCCGGCGTCGGCGGGGTTTTCGTCGCAGAGATCCAGCACCATGTCGGTGTGCGATGGATCCAGTTCTCCTGGCACGCAGGAGATGGCCAACATGCGAATCCGCGGGTCGCCGCTGCGAACGCAACCGAGAATGGCGCCTACCAGCGAGTCCGGCAGTGGATCGCGCGTCGATGCGATGCGAAGCCCGGCGATGGTCAATCCGTGGTCCGGCGCCTCGAGCAAGGCCACGATTTCGGATTCGCCGATGGGCTGGAGTCTGTCGACGCTGGTCCAGGCGATTGCCAGGGATTCGCCGCGAGCGATGACAAGCGAAGAGCGCAACGCGGGTTCGAGATCCTCGATCCTCAGGTCTGCAGCAGCTGTCGCCACGTCGGGAAACAGCGGGTGCGCAGGTTGCGAGAGCACGATGGACATCGCGGACAGCAGCGCCTCGAGACGCGGGCGCGCTCGTTCGAGGGCAGCCATGCGTTGAGCCGGCGCCACGTATGCGCGGAGCGGCTCCAGCAACGCGCCGAGTTGGCGCAGCTCAGAGGACGATGCGGAGCTTGGCCGGCGAGCTGCGCTGTCGACGCCGCGCTGGAGCAGCGTGAGGCCGAAAAGGCCCAGCGACGCGCACATCAGCATTGCTGCAATGCGACGCGACCAATTGTGGCGTGCAAGGTGACGAGCCCGAACGCGTGCTTCCTGTCTTGCCATCTCAGTTGTTGGTTGAGATTTCCTGCCAGCCGTTGAACGCGACGTATCGGCCGGTGAGTTGAGCCGCCAGGTCGACGCCTGCCGAGGAGTATCGCGCATCGATCGTGCCAGTCATGGTGATCGCCGCCCCATCAGGGCCTTGGACCATGCCGCCGAGGACGCGGGCGTTGCCGGCACCGCACTCGATCGAGCCGGTGCAGATGATGACTCCATACCAATCGAAGGTGCCTGCGAGCCGCAACGTGCCGTTCACGACCAGGAGGCCCCAGCCCGCGGAGTTTCCCTGGATGCGCACGTCCCCTTCGCGATAGGCAACTACGGGCGCGGCAGCGGAGCCGTAGGTCACGGAGCTGACGTTGGTATTGGTGATGACGACGCTGGCGCTATTGCGCGCGAAGTCGACCAACTTTGCGACGTCGAAGGGGTTCGCCTCGCCATAGCTCCCTGAGCCGCCGGTGCCCAGCACCTTGGATTCCTCGCTCCAACTGAGCTCGGAGTCGAGGTCGTTCTCATCGCCCGGCGGAGTGATGGCGATTCCGTAGGTGTCGCCGGATCCCATGAGGGCGCCGAGCAGCGTGTAGTTGCGGCCGTCGGCGCGAGCGGACCCGCTGATGGTGATCGAGACGTCGGGGTTGGTGACGGTGATCGCGCTTTCCAGCTCCGGCAAGTAGCTCGAGAAGCCGAGATAGGCCGCGATGCGGCGACGGCTGTTCTGCGTTGCACCGGTGCTGACGACGCGGAACACGTCCTCGTCTGCTTCGTCGATGCTGCCGTCGGAGTCGTTGTCGAGTCCGTCGCCTTTGAGATAGACGCAAACTGTCGTGAACACGCTGCCATCGGGCAGCGTGTCGGTGAACGTGTAGCTCGCCCCGATCCCTGCGATGAGCGTGCCGCGACGCGCCTCGTTCAGTGAGTAGTCGATGCCTGACTCCGCCGCGAGCATCGCTTGCTCCTCGCGCGTCTCGAGCAGCAAACGCTGATTGCGTTCCGTCATCGACTGGACGTAGCTGCCGATCACGATCAAGGCGGGCACCAGGATCAGTACGAACAGGATGGCCGCGAAGCCCTGCTCATCCCGACTCTCTCGAAGCGTGTGCATGGCTAGCTCAGTTGTTGCGCAGGTAGAGCACTTCTTCGGCGGTGAATCGCTGCACGAGGCCGGCGCGCGTGCGCGCGGCCGACTGCACTCGGATGGTCAACAATCGACCGGTCAACGTGAAGGTCGCGGCCTCGAGGTTGGACGCGAGCGCCACGGGGATCCCGTCGTAGTCCATCATCAGTCGGCCTTCGTCGATGAGGCCGTCGCCATCGTCGTCTGCGTCGTTGTCGTTCTCGCCCGGCTCCAGTTGGATCCGAAACGAGCGCGGTTCGGTGAGTTCTTGCGCGTTGAGCGACAACTCGCCCGTAGCCGAGCGGAACAAGATCGCCGCTCGTGCGTCGCCGTCGACCGGCTCGATCCACAGGCCCTCGGCAGCTGCCGCGGCCGGAACATCGGCTGGCGTCGACTGCACGCGATAAGTCGAGATGGAGCAGGGCCGCATGACCTGCGACACGCGGATCGCGGAGCGTTGCAGCGACTCCATCGCGACCGCGATGTTGTCGTCGAGTCGGATGCTGGTGGTGGCTGCGCCAAGGAACGAGGCTACGCCCGCCATGATCATGGCCAGCAGCGCGGCCACGAGAGTGAGTTCGACGAGGGTGAAGCCCGCTTGCCGGTTCATCGCCGTTCTCCCATCAAGGTCTGCATCGCGAGGTTGCCGCCGCGAGTCGCCCCGCGCCATCGCACTCGCGCTGTCACGACATACAGGGGGTTGGCGGGTTGGCTGCGTGCGTGCGCGACGACCGAGACCTCTCCTGCACTGCCGTCGGGATCGCCTTCGACCGGTGTGAGGCCGCGCGTCTGGCCGTTCTGGCCGAGCACCTCGAAGTCCTGCCCGTCGAGCGTTGGCAGCGTGGCGATGTCGACGCTGCGCAGGGTTTCCAGCATGTTGCGACACGCGGACATCGCGAGGATCTGTTCGCCGTGCACGCGACGTTGCGCCTGATGCTGCGTGACGCCGATCAAGGCGGCGCCAATCAGCAGCACCGCGATCACCATTCCGGTGAGCAAGTCGACCAGGGACATCCCTGACTGTGCCGCTTGGCGAACGGCCACGGGGTCATCGTGCAGAGCTGCTTGGTCGAGGCGCATGGTCGAGCAGCCCTGATTCGGCACAGCGAGAACCGAACTGTGCTCGGCAGTGGGACGATTTGCCCGATCTGGGCGGGTCGCCCGTGCAGCATCAGTTCTGCTGCGAAGGCGCGCGCGTTCTCAGCAACTCGGCGATCAGCACACCGCCGGTGATCATCGCGCCGCCGATCCATTCTTTCGTGTCGAGCTGATCGCCCAGAAGTCCCATGCCACCGAGCGCCCCGAACAGTGGTTGGGTCGCGAAGATCACCGCGACTTGGGTCGCCTTGATGCGTGGTTGCATCCGACTCTGCACGACGAGCGCGATCGCGAGCGCAAACACGGCGAGGTAGACGATGCTGCCGACGATCCAGGGTTCGCACAGCAGCGTCCAGGCGCCAGGCGCCCCACCGGACAATGGCAAGGCGATGCTGGCTCCCACGGCGACCGCCACGAGTTGCCACCAACAGAATGCAAACTCCTCGCCTCTCCTTGACCATCTCGACATCAGCAGGATGTGGCACGCGAAGCTGACGGCGGCGCCGGTCTGCATCAGGATGCCGGCCACAGTGTCCTTGCGTTCGGGGCCTTCCGCCTCGGCGCAGAGGCACATCATCACGAGCCCCCCGCATCCCAGCAGCAGTCCGAGCACGGTCGCCGTGGTGAGCCGTTCGCGGAATACGAGCCAGCCTCCGAGCGCGACGAGCAATGTGATGAGGCCGGAGAGGAAACTGGCCATCGAAGCCGTCGTCTGCTGCATGCCGTAGGTCTGCAAGACGTAGCCGAGCAGCAGCGCCAGCCCCGTCACTACGCCGCGCGCCGCGGCGCCCGCGAGGCGGTCCCGTTCGCGCAGAGCGACCACGGGCAAGAGACAGAGGCACGCAAGCCAGAAGCGTGCCGTCATCAAAGCGAACGGCTGCAGGCCGCGATCGAGCGCGAACTTGACCGCTGCATAGCTGACGCCCCAGATCAGGTTCAACGAGAGCAGCCAGAGCTGCGGGGCGAACGAGGGGCACTGCGTCATGAACGGCGCGCGAGCATAGCGACTCGCGCAACAGTCGCGCGCGCGATCGGTCAGCGTCCGCCGGCGCGTTGCCGCGCCGGGCCGCCGTTCTGCGGCGCCTGATCGGGGCTCTGGAACTCGTAGGCCGGCAACTTCAGCAAGTCAGCATCGACGTCCTTCAACGCGGCCTCGAGTTGCGCCAGCTGGTCGTCGAGCTTCTGCGAGCGCAGCATCGTGCGCAGCATCCGCGCCGTGTCGGAGGCCGAGAGGTTGAGGCCGTCGAAGGTCGCGGTCGCCTCGGGTTTGGTCCGCAAGGCGGTGATCAGCTCCTGCGTCGAGGGGACGAGCAGCCCCTGTTCGAGCAGCACGCGCGATCGACCGGCGTGCGCCATCGCCACGTAGTGATCCGCGTTGCCGGCGTTCGTGGGGTTCATGGTTGAACACTCGCGGAAACGCCCGATTGCGCGGTCGTAGGCGGTCAAGGCAAGGTCGGCCTCGCCGCGACGGCGGTGTGACTCGGCTACGACCATCGTCGCGTATCCGGTGTACCAGGCGAGGTCGGCGTCCGGCTGCTTCTGCAGCAGCTGAACATAGACGCGCTCCAGCGCCTCGGCGCCCTGCTCCTCGAGGATGCGGGATCGCATTCGTTCGTGCAGCGACGAAGAGGCCGGGAAGCGGGCGATGCCGGCATCGAGAATCGCGTGCGCCTGCCCCTTGCCGCCGAGCGCCTTGACGAAGTCAAAGTGGTCGACGAAGTGGTAGTCCTGCCCGAGCGGGTGCCTTTCAAGCACCGAGTAGGCGGTGTGGACGTCCGTCAGCCACTCGCGCTTCCACTGCTGCTTGTCGCGGATCGCGTTGACGATCGCAGTCTGCCGTGCTTCTGCGAACACTTGCATCGTGAGCATCGCGGAGTAGCTGCTCGCGTCCTTGGGAACGAGCTGCGACGCAGCCTCGGCCGCCGCATAGGCGGCGTCGAGGTCACGCAACTGCCACGACGCGGCCGCCAGCACTGCATGCGCCCGGAACGCGCCGTCGGCGACGTTGGCGAGGCCGAGTTGCTGCGCGCGTCTTGCTTGCTCGCGCGCGTCCTCGAACAGTAGTTGCGTAAATCGCTCGGCGTCGCGCGCGTTGCGCGAGCCGCTGGAATCCTGGCGCGCAGCCAACTCGAGCGTCGACTCCGCCATCGTCAGCACCTGCTCAGCCGAGCGCGGTTCTTTGCGCGCGGCATCCTCGGCGCGGCGGATGCGAGCTTCGAGCGCATAGCTGTCGGCGGCATCCTGTGGCGGCTGTGCTTCGATGGCCTGGGCCCAGCCTTTCACGTCGACGCCGCCGTCGCGGCTCGCGAGCCCTTCGTGCACGAGCGCGAGGGTGCGCGCTTGCGGGGCGCTTTCGCCCAGCCGCTTCAACGCGTCGACGAGCTGTCGGCGTTCTGCTTCCGCCAGTGGGGCCTTGAGCGCTTCGCCGATGAGGTCGATCGCGCCCTCTTGGTTCGATTGCGACAACGCGCGGCGCGCGGCGTTCGCACGCTCGACGTCGAGGCCCATGACTCCCATGCGCAGCAGATCAACCGGGGCGTCGCCACCCATGGTCCCGGCGACTTTCAGCATCGAGTCCTTCATCTGCGGCTGCCCGGCTGCAAACGCCTGCTCGACCGCCTCGCGATCGCGCACGTCGCGGCTCTTCACGCGTTCGAGAATCGACTTGTCGCCGCGCACGATTGGCTCGGCCACCACAGTTCGTTCGGCGATGCCTTTCTTGATTCGGTCGAATACCGAGTCCGTGTCCCAGGCATAGAAGACGTCGTAGGTCTCGCTGCCGTCGAGCTCGACCATGATGTGGCGAGGGGCGATGCGCCGGCCATCCATGAACTTCTCGTACAACATCGGCTCGATCGCAATGTGCTCTCCGCAGGTGACGCAGCCAAAACGCGGGCACGGGATGCGGCGACCCTCCTCGTCGTAGTCACGGGGGTTGTGACGGTAGACGGATGCGATCACACAGATGTATGGCTCGTAGAGCTTCGCGATCTCCGGCAGGCGGTATCGCACGCCGGCGTAGTGTTCGCTGGCGATCTCCCCGTCCATGTTGACGCAGACGAGGATGGGTCGCTTCTGTTCTTTGCTGAGCGCGATCGCGTCATCCCAAGTGCGTTGGAAGGTGAGCTGCACCGGCTTCTTCCAGTCATCAGCGGTGGGCGCGTACCACATCTGTTCGCGGGTGACCCCTTGTGGCAACTGGGCGGATGCTGCCGACGACCACGGCGCGAGCAAGATCGCGGCCGATGCGGCGTGGAACAACGAGCGGACGGATGCAGTGGCCATGTCAGGTGGGTTCCAAGGGGTGGCGCAGGATACGCGCGTCGGCCGCGCCGTGCGCAGGGGGATTTCGTCGCATGCGTGTTGCAGTCGGCTCATCCACACGTGACTCGACCCTTGTCGTTGCATTCGCGTAGCAACTCGACCGTCACGGTGGCCATCGAGTCTGCGGGTCTACGCATTGAGGAATGCGTTCACGACGAGGAACGTGCCTTGCGAAGCCTGACGAAGTAACGGACACCTGAATCTGCCTCGCTGCCCAATGCGCGGGTCGGAACCGGTTCGTTTCCACCTCGTTCTTGCCAACCCTCATGAACCCTAACTTCATCGCCGTTCTATCCCTTGCCGGAAGCGCAGCCGTCGCCGCTGCGCAGCAACCGGCGCTCACGATCTACAACCAGCGCTTTGCGGTCGTGCGCGAGCGTCTGATGTTGGACCTGCAGCCTGGCGTCAACCGTGCGCAGTTCTCGGGCGTCACGACGCAGGTGGAAGCCGACTCCGTGGTCCTCCGCGATCGCGCCGGTGCCGTGCAGTTTGCAATCCTCGAGCAGAGTTACCGCGCCGACACTGTGTCACAGGGCCTGTTGCTCGAACTGCACGAAGGCAAGGAGATCGCCTTCCTGCAATACGATCGCGACGCCAAGGAGTCTGTCGTGCGCGGCAAGATCATCCGCTCCGGCTTTCAGCGCGGTGGCGACGGCAGTGGCGCGCCGATCGTCGAAGTCGCTGGCAAGCTGCGTTTTTCGCTGCCTGGACAGCCGGTTTTCGATGCGCTCGCGGACGACTCGATCCTAATGCCGACCTTGCAGTGGAGAATCCAGGCGCCAGAGGCCGCCAAGTTCGAGGCGGAGCTTGGATACGTGACCGGCGGAATGGGGTGGGAGTCCACCTACAACCTCGTGATGCCGGAGAAGGGCGACACGCTCGATCTCGTTGGCTGGGTCACGATCGACAATCAGTCTGGCGTGACGTTTCGCGACGCGGCGATCAAGCTGATGGCTGGCGACGTGCACAAACTCCAGCCGGTCGGCATGCCGACCGGCGGCGCCGATGCGTTCCACCTCGGCGTGGCGCGCGGGCTGCGAGCATCGCAGGTCACGGAAAAAGCATTCGACGAGTTCCATCTCTACTCGCTGCCGCTGCCGACGACGTTGCGCGATCGCGAGCGGAAGCAGGTTGAGTTCGTCCGCGCCCAAAGCGTGAAGGCAAAGACGCTCTACGTGTACGACGGTGCGGCGATCCAGGGGATGCACGGCTGGACCATGGAGATGATCCGAAGTCAGCCCGACTACGGAACGCAGTCGAATGGCAAAGTCTGGGTGATGCGCGAGTTCGTCAACACCAAGGAAAACTCGCTCGGTATCCCGCTGCCCATGGGCAAGGTCCGCTTCTATCGCCGCGACGACGCGGATGGGCGCATCGAGTTCACGGGCGAGAACCGGATCGAACACACGGCGAAGGACGAGCGCCTGCGCATCTACACGGGTGACTCGTTTGATCTCGTGGGCGAGCGCCGGCGCATTGATTACCAGCACGACGACAACAGGAAGCAGATGGAGGAGTCGTTCGAGATTCGCGTGCGCAACCGCAAGGAATCCGAAGTGGTCGAGGTCCGAGTCGTCGAGCACCTCTACCGCTGGTCCAACTTCGAAGTCGTCCAGAAGTCGCACGACTTCATCAAGACCGACGCGCAGACGATCGAGTATCGCCTCCAGGTGCCGCCCGGTGGCGAGCAGGTCGTGACCTATCGCGTGCGGTATCGCTGGTGAAGGCGGGCTGAAGGCGAGCACGGTCCTACCCGCAAGTAGTTTCGTCGTAACAGCCGCGCACTGGAGCGGCGGCCATCGGCCCCTATCCTCCGCGTCTGCTCCGGACCCCTCCCGTTCGCGGCAAGGCCGTGACCCTTTGATCCGCAACGTGACGACGACGCCAGACCGAGAAGACCTCGCCGAAGTGCTGGCGGAGGTGCGGCGCATCGAAGTGCAAAGCAACCGGCTGGTGCGCAGCGTGATGGCCGGTGGCTACGCGTCGGTGTTCCGCGGCGCTGGGCTCGAGTTCGATGAAGTGCGCGAGTTCGTCGAAGGCGACGACCCGCGGTCGATCGACTGGAAGGTCACGGCGCGTGCCGGCAAGCCGTTCGTGAAGAAGTACGTCGACGAGCGCGAGCAGACCGTCGTGTTCCTGCTCGACGCCTCGGCCTCGATGCGCTGCGGCTTCGGCGCGTGGTCCGCACGACAGATGGCCGTGAGGCTGTGCGCGTGCATGGCGTTCGCCGCGGTTCGCAACCATGACAAAGTCGGGCTCGTGACGTTTGGCAAGCGCGACGTGCTTGGCTTCGTGCCGGCGCAGAAGGGCATCGGCCATGCGCTGCGCATCGTGCGTGACGGGTTGGTGGCAACGGATGACGCAGCTCCCGTGTCGGATCCCGACGAATCATGCGATGGCGCCGAGGCGGCGCTCACGCTCGCTTCACGGACCTTGCGTCGCCGCGCGGTCGTCTTCGTCGTCTCGGATTTTCTGGGCCCGACGGTCGGCAAGGCAATGGCTCGCTGCGCCCTTCGGCACGACGTCGTCGCGGTGCGCATCGCGTCGCCAGACCTGTTCCCGCCTGAGCGAGGCCTCGTGCGGCTACGTGATCCGGAGTCGGGCCGGACGACGCTGGCGGATTTCTCGAGCGCACGCGTGCGCGACGCATGGTTGCAACGTGTCGGAGCATGGCGAGCGCGACTCGACGCGGAGTTCGCGCGATGCGGCGTTGACGTGATCGACGTAGCGGTGCCGATGCGCCGCGACGCCGACGCGGTCAGCAGGCCGATTCTCGACTTCTTCCGCATGCGGCAGTTGCGTGGAGCCAAGCGATGAGTTTGTTCCGTCTCGCCCTTGTGGGCGTCGCCGCGATGGGCGTGATCGCGTCCGCATGCGTCGAGGACGAGGCGAGCATGGTCGGTGGAACGCGCGTCGCAGTGGTGGTGGGTTCCCCTTTTGGCGGCGAGACGGCGAAGCCCGAGGTGGACTTCGGCCAGCCGTTCCCGTTGCGAGTTGAGCGTTCGTGGCGCCGTGGGATGCGGCCCTCGGCCTGTGACTTGCGCGCGCTTTCTCCGCTCGTCCTCGAACCGACCGAGTCGTCGAGAATCGAGCGCGGCGGATGCGTCATCGAGACGAGGCTCTTCCGCGCGCAGGTCTTTGCGCACGAGAGCGTCACGATCGGGCCACTCCGACTGATCGCGGTGCCGGAGAACGGTGGCGCGCCGGAAGAAGCAACCAGCGAACCGCTCACCGTGCGGGTGCGCTCGTCGCTCGCGGGCGTCGACGACCTCGCCGTGGAGCAGCCCATGGATTTGGCGCGACCGCAGGTGGCAGACGGTTGGGAAGTCCCGGTCGCGTTGGCCGCCTTCGCAGTGCTTGCGCTGGTGGCGTTTGCGCTGCAATCGCGTTCTCGTCGCTCGGAGTCTGCGCCATTGCCCGCCACCAACCTGGAGCCGGCACGCGACCTGCGCGCGGACGCGTTCGCTGCCTTCGTCGACTTGGAGTCGCGGCCTTCGAGCGACGGCGAATTCGCCGAGCGCCTGGCGCTCGCAGTCCGCGGTTACGCGCGCTTGCGGCTTCGGCTGCGCGCCGACACGCTGACGACCGAGGAGATCGCCGGGTCATTGCGACAGCAGGAGCACGTGAAGGCCGCCGAGCGCGCCGCCGCCGCGCTGCTGCCGTGCGACCTCGTGAAGTTTGCGCGCATGAGCCTTGGCGCCGAGCAACGCTTGCGCGCGATCGCCGCCGCGCGCGAGTTCGTGGAGGCCGCATCGTGATGGGCCTGTCATTCCGCGAACCTTGGCTCCTGCTGCTGTCAGCAATCGTGCCAGCGGTCGTCATCGCAAGGGCGCTGCGTCGTAGGTCCGTCCCGCGCGCTGTCGATTTCCAACCGTCGTGCTTGCTCGCCCGATCGCCGCTGCCGGCGACGTGGCGGACGCGACTCTTGTGGTTGCCCTCGGCGCTCGAACTCGCAGCAGTTGCCTGCGTCTGCATCGCGCTGGCGCAACCGACGACCCGTGTCGTGCGCGCAGCCAAGAAGGTCGGCGTCGATCTCGCGCTCTGCGTCGACGTCTCCTCGTCGATGGCCGCGACCGATCTCGATGGTCGTAGCAACCGTCTCGCCGCCGCGAAGGCCGCCGCGGCCCTGTTCGTCGGCGGTCGACCCGAGGATCGAGTCGGTCTGGTGCGGTTCTCGCGCTACGTCGATGTCGTGTGTCCGCCAACGCGCGATCATGCCGCCTTGCTGCAAATGCTTGCGGGCGTCGCGTTGGTTGAGCGCGATGGACCCGAGGACGCCACGGGCATCGGCGCTGCGGTAGCGCGCTGTGTGCAGATGCTCAGTGCATCGCCGCAGTCCGCGCGCGTGGTCGTGCTGGTGACCGACGGTGAGGAGAACGTCGCGGCGAGCGGGACGCCCGACGAGGTCGGGCCGTTGCAGGCTGCGCAGTTGGCAAATCAGCACGGAGTCCGCGTGCACGCTCTCGCGGTGGGCAACGATGTCGCGAGCGACGCGCCGTCGTCGCAGGTGGAGCAACTCACGCAGCGAACTGGCGGCGCCTACTTTCGCGTCGTGGACGCGGCGTCGCTATCACGCGTGTGGGCGGAGATCGCGCGACTCGAGGCATCTGCGATCGAAGAAGTCGAGGCGGACTTCGAGGAGCGATTTGGCGGCTTCGCGCTCTTCGCCTTGCTCGCTTGGCTCCTGGCCCCGGCGCTGCGACGCGTTGGACTGGAGGCGCAGCCGTGATCGCGTTCGCTTTCGCGGACCCTTTCTGGCTCGGGCTGCTCGCGCTCGTGCCTGCATGGTTGTGGGTCGACGCAATGCGCACCAGCCAGGGCGCGGGGGCGGTCGTCGATTGGATCGGTGCGCGGCGCGAGCGGTTGTCGTCGCCGCTGCCCGCCCCGAAGCAGATGCGCAACGGGCGAGTTGCCGGAGCGGTGGGGGTTGCCCTGCTCGCGCTCGCGCTCGCACGGCCGCAGTGGGGCGAGATGGTGCGACGCTCGGGTGAGAGCGGCGCCGACCTTGTGATCTGCCTTGATGTTTCGCGTTCGATGCGCGCCCGCGATGTTGCCCCGGATCGTGCGACCGTGGCGCGCAGGATGTTGCACCGCTTCTGCGCCGAGTCCGTGGGCGACCGCGCGGCGCTGGTGTTGTTCGCCGGCGAGGCGATGGTGCGGGTGCCGCTGACGACGGACCTCGTCACGCTGAACCAGATCGGGGCGGCGGCGGACGAACTTGATGTCGCCAAGGGTGGAATGGACCTCGCCGCGGCGCTCGATGCCGCCGCATTGGCCCTCGTCGGCACAGAAGGCGGCGCGGTTGTCGTATTGACGGACGGCGAGGATCGTGACGGCCGAGGGCTTGCTGCCGCGCAGCACATGCGTGCGTCAGGAATCGCTGTGCATGTCGTCGCGATCGGCACCGAACGGGGCGCGCGCATTCCGGTGGTCGAGCAAGGCCGCGAGGACTACTTGCGCGACGCCAAGGGATTGCTGGTCGAGACTGCGCCGGATCACGCAACCCTCGAGGCGCTTGCGGCGGCAGGTGGCGGGTCGTTCGAGGCCGTCCTTGGTGGCGAGCAGGACACGTTGCTCCAACTGCGTCGCGGCTCGATCGCCGACGGAATCGAGTCGGGCGCCGTCGCACGCGGCGACCTCGCGCCGGCGGATCGCTTCGCGCCGCTGCTCGCGCTAGCCGCCGGTGTGTGGCTCGTTTGCTTGCTGCTGCGGCGTGCGGTCTAGACGGGGCCCGCTCGGCAGGAAGCGTCACTCAGTGGCCATCAACCGCCGATCTGCACCGCGATGCCGTTCGTCAGCACGAATCCGAGCAGGTTGGCCGTGAGATCCAACACGACGCCTTGGTGGTAGAGGTTCCAACCGATGAACCATGGATCGTTCGGGATCGCGAGCGGCAGCTTGAACGACCCTGCTGCATCGACGAATCCAGTGCGGACCACGATCTGATCCGCGAGGATCGAGCATCCGGGTGCGCCGACCGCGTCGAGCGGCAGCGGCAGCGGCAGGGAGCCCATGCTGGTTCGAGAGATGCCGATGGCGATGCCGCCGAACGACAGCGACAACGCGTCGGTCATGGCGAGTTCAAACGATTGCCCTGCGTCGGTGACTCCCAGGGCCCGCAACTGGGGCACGAGCGAGTGCGCCGGTCTGCAGATGACGCGGATGCACCATTCGAAGCGCCCTGTGGTCCGTACGCTCCATGCGCCGGCTTCGAAGCGATGGTAAGCGACGTCGATTCCGCCGATCGAAGCGTCGTAGGCCGTTGGCGGCACAGCCAGGCTGTTGAAGCCGACATAGAAGGTCGACCCTGCGGAGATCGTCACCGGCGAGACTGTCGCACGGGTCCAATCCGCGCCTGGTGTGAAGGCGATCTGCCCGGTAGCGAGTTCCGAGTCAGGTCCGCCATTGGGTCCGGCAGAGTAGATGTGCGCCGGCGCAGTCTGGATCGCCCCGGTCGTCGACTGGGCGTAGATCTCAAAGCCCACGACGTCGAGCGTTGTCGGCGCCGTGATTTCGAACGCGTAGATCGCTGAAGGTCGCAAGGCGACGCTGGCCTTCGACGATGTGTCGTTGAGGGTGAGGCACGACACGGGGAGGCCAGGCGTGGAGCCCGCGCAACCGCTGCCGTAGGCCGAGGCCGTGCCCGGGTTGCCGCTTCCGATCGAGGTGGCGCCGCGGACTACGAGTCCAAAGTCTGCGTCGAACGCCGGAGTCACAGGGTGTGAGTCGACGATGACGAGAGCGGCCACTACGTCGACGCTCCACACGCCTTCCATCGGCTGCGGCACGAACACGCATTCCATCGTGTCCACTGCGTCCCCAGTGCCGCCGGTCTGCGACACGTTGCCCGACTTGAGGCCGTGGTTGCCCCAATAGACCGAGCCATCAGGCGCGATCACGCGCAGCGTGAGGTCGTTGACGCGCGCGATCGCAGCGGCTGGGTTGGCAGCTGGATCCGCGAACGTCATCGCGATCTTGAGTTCGTTGCGGCCTGGCTGGACCTGAACGAGATAGCGAACCGCTTCGCCTTGCTGCAGCGGCTTCGCTTCATCGACGATGTGCATCAAGCCGCGGTCGTCCCACATCGCGCGGAGGTTGGGGTGACCCCAGCCTTGATGCTCGCGGCGGTTGTCGGTGCTCGCGGCCGTGAACGCATAGGGACTGGCGCAAGCGACCTGAAGCGCCTTCAACGTGGTGAACTCCGGCCGGTTCTGGAAACGCGTGCCTCCTGGAACCCGCACTGGCCCGAACTGGCCGTCAGTGAACATCTGGATCGCAATCGCGTTGTGGCCCGCGACGATCGGCGTTGCCGCTGACGTGCCGCCAAAGGTCGCCGTGCTGTCGCCGGGATCGTAGCCGTCGATGCCCGTGCGGTCGGAGCAGCGAACCGAGTCGAAGTAGGAGCACAGATCGGGCTTGATGCGACCGTCTGTCGCCGGGCCGATGCTGCCGCCACCGCTCCACGAATCATCGCTCGGATCCACGTTGTCGAAGTGCCGCACGCCGCCGACCGAGAACACGTTCTTGGCCCATGCCTGCGGACGCGACAGGCGGTCGCCGTTGTTGCTCTGGCTCTGCGTCCAAGCGATGCCGTGATCGAAGACGATGTCGTCGGCGTCCGCCGTGATCGACGTGTAGGAAGTCGTCAGCGCATTGCCCCATGACGCGGTCGTGAACATCACTCCGTGCGTGCGGATCAGTTGCTCGACGACCTGCCAGCGCGACGCGCCGCCGGTCACGCATGCGTAGTTCGTGTAGAAGGACGTTGCTTCCGGCGCCATGCCGCGGGCGCCCACATGGCTCTGGCCGTTGCCGAACACGATGCCCGCGGTGGCGTGGCCGTGATTGTCTGGCGACGCGCAGCTCATGATCGGAATCGGAGCCGTGGTGAAGTCCGGATGCGTGTCCTGCACGCCCTCGTAAACGTGACCGCGAACGCCCTGACCGCGATAGCCCGCGACGGCCTCGACGTAGTTGGCGCCACCTTGGCTGCGGGCGTTGTCCATGTCGATGCCGATGGGCGTCGACTCGTCGATCCATGCGACTTCGTCCAGTCCAGCAACGGCTGCCAGGGACTCGCCGAGGATTCGCGCTTCCACGAGCAGGCTGCCGGGCTGTTCGTGCGTCACCTCGATGCCGAGTGCGCGCAGTTGTTGCAGCAGCTTGGGCTTGTCGGAGCGTTTGTCGACCACGACCAGGTTGCAGAGAATGGGCTGCTTCGTTTGCGCAAACTTGGCCAGCAGCATCGGGTCGATTCGATACGCAGGGTGGTAGGCGCCGACCCAACGCACGCTCGCAAGCCGGGCGACGCGCGCGGCGATCGCAGCATCCATGCGCACCAGGTGGGCCCGGTGCGGCAAGAAGCCGACGATTTCACCGCCAGCGTCGCGCACCGCCTGTCGCGAAGCTTCATCCGGCTTGGCCGCGAACTGAACGATGTGAAGCCGGGAGCCGATTGCTGCCGTGAGTAAGTCGCTGACGCGCGGTTCTCCCAGCAGCGGATCGAATGTCGCGAAGCGCAACGCGATTTGGGTCTCTGCTTGCGCAGGGAGGCAAGCAGAAAGAGCGAGCGCGATAAGGGCGCCCGCGAATTGAGGGATAGAGCGGAGCATCGAACAGAGCGGGGGGCTCCCAGCAGGGAGCGAACGTCGTGCCGCTCAGTCTCAAACTGCCGATGTTCGTAGTCCGAGCACGCAAGCACCACTTCGAACTTCCCGCTGCACTGGAAGCGAACGCGCTCAGTTGCGGTCGAACCGCACGCAGAGTCCGTTGGACACGAGCACGTTGGCAGCGTTGTAAGACACGGGCATGCCGGCGCAGAGTTGCACGGATTGCGCGAACAAGTCGAAGCCGGCGAACATCGCTGGGATCGATGCGAGCGCGGGCCAGGTCGCGGTTCGGTTCTGCGCGAACTGGGCGAACGCAGCGATCTCCGGCAGCATCACATTGGCTTCGCAGCCGCGCATTCCGAGCATCGCCAGGTCGATGCCGGGCACTGACGTCGTCGACACGAGCGTGATGTTCAGGACCGCGGTCGCATCGAGGTTGGTGGTGTCGAATACCAGCGGCGCGCCGACTCTCGGGCGGCTCGTGAGTTGGAGCAGCGAGGGGGAAGCTCCATCGCCGGAGAGGAAACCACCGGTGGCGATTCCAGAACGGAGATCTGGGGCACGCCGCGGCGTCGAGCCTGACCCGGGATCACCGGCGCCGTTGCCAGGCGTGAATCCGACGAGGAGATCGGACGCCCCGTGGCGGATGCGGCCGTAGGTGAACTCTGCATTGCCGTTCGGCATCAGCGTCAGCTGGAAGCTGTTGAGTGTTCCGGTCGCCGCGCCGCTCGGATACTCGGTGACTGCGACCCACGAGATCGTCACGTAGTTGGAGCCGTCACTGTCGATGTAGATGTCGCCTGCGCCGCCGTAGAGCGTGAAGCGATCGGCTGGATACAGGTCGAAGTAAGCTGCCGCGAGCGAAGGCGGTCCGTCGAGCCAACCTTGATAGTCGCCGAGAAATCGTTGCGTCGTTGGTTGAGCCCCGCCTAACCAGATCGCGCCGTTGCTGCCGATGACGATTGCCGTCGCTGGAACTCCAGCGTCGCCCGGGAAGGGGAACGCGAAGGGCAGCGGATAGGCTTGCGATGTCGCGTCGTCCCAATCGCCCCAGACGGACGTTGCCGGCGCCCTGGTGTTGACGTGAGTCGGCGTGGCGGGATGGTTGACCCGGTACCACGAACTCGATCCTGGCGTGAAGCCGTTGCGTGGATACGAGCTCTGGCCGCCTTCGACGAAGTAGCGGTTGCCGAGTTTGCGCAACGCGAGGCTGCCAGGCGCGAGGTCGATCGTCGCTCCTCCCGCGGTTCCCGTCGCAAGGAAGCCCTCATAGAACGTGTGCTTCCTGTCGTAGCAGCCAAGGCCGTAGCGTTGCTGTGCCGCAGCATTGGCGCCGAGTCGGTAGGTGAGCTCGAAGTTTGGCAGCACCGGCGGCGTGCTCGTGGCGTCCTTGCTCGTGGAAGCGAAGGCTGGCGTCTGTACGCCTGCATTCGCAATCGAGAGAACGCCGTCTGCGAAGCTTGCGGGTCCCGGCACCTGCGCGAGATTGGTGGACAAGAGGTGGATGCGGTCCGCGGGCCTCGCAGTGGCGCCAGTTCCACCAGGGATGCTGGCGCCCCCGCGCGGGACTGCCACCAACACGACGGCATACGAGCCCGCGGCGAGCGACAGCGGCGGCGTGAACGACGCGGTCGAAGGCGTGTCCGGGTCGGACCACACCAGGTTGGAGACGTGCGTGACCTGGTTGCTGAGCAAGGTCCACGGCAGCGGCGGCATGGTTGGCGGGTTGTGCCGGTAGTTGACGTTGGTGAAGAGTGCGGCTTCGCGAACGCTGTGATTTGGCGCGACCCAGACTTCCAGCGTTCCATTGGGCGCGCCGATCAGATTGGGAACTGGCATTCCGTAGTTGCCGCCGTCGCCGAGCACATTGATGCCGATGTTCATGACTTCGATCGGCGCGTCCGCGACGAGGTCGAAGCGAATCCCAACGCCTGGATCGAGGCTCACGCCGTAGTTCGGCGGCAGTGCAGCGCCTTCGAACATGGTTCCTGCGAATGGAGTCCCGATGCGTTGGGGCGCGGTCGATGCCTGGCATTGGGCGGCACCCACACTGGCAGCGGCCGAGAAGAGCGCAGACAGCGCGGCGATCCGCAGAATGCAGGTGGGTTGGTAAGGCACTGATCGAGTATCCGCTGCATTGCACGGTCCTTCCGATCGGAGCTTCGCCCCGCGAATGCAGCGGCACTCAGTCACGAAGTGCGGGCTTCATCCCGCCGATGGGATCGGTCGCTTCGAGCATGATTGCGCGCAGGCCGCGGTCCAAAAGCGGGAATCTCTTCGTGAACCATTCAATCAGCGGCGATCGCTCGCGGGACGAGCATGCGAGTCAGTGCACTTGGCACAGCGTCTCGTCGACCGATGATTTTTTTCGGCGGCCAGAATCCTGCGGACGTTGCACGAAGAATTCGGTCCCATCGACAGCATGCGTGCCAGCGCCTTGGATCCCGATGCGCATGGCCGCACCTCGCAGACGGTGCGGCGCGTCACCGCGCACGGCTGGGGGTAGATTGTCTGATGTCGGGACTCCTCAACCCGACACCCGTTCTTTCTCACCCACCCCCATGAAGCACCACGCCACCCTGTCCTCAGGGTTCGCGCGCCTACGTCGCGCGCAAACCGTATCCACCGTCATCAGGTCCGCGCTTCGCGCATTCGCGATTGCCGCTATCACGACGCTGGCTTCCGCCCCAGAAGCCGAAGCCCAGGACACTCCGGTCCCCAATGGTCCCGTGGGCCTGAAGCGTGTCGGACCGGTGAATGCCTACAACGGCTTTCCCTTCTGGTACGAGGACACCACTGGCCTCAAGCTTGGCGTGTGCCAGGACCCCAACAACTGCTTCTTCGGCGCCAATCCGCTGGCGCCGGTCACGTTTCCGCAGAGCGTGGCTGACGCAGTCGCCGGCAACTTCAACTACCCGGACGAAGTGTTCTTCTATGCGATCGAGAACCTCGAGATCACTCGGTTGCCGTCGCGCGCGCGGGTGATGTATCACGTCGCGATCGAAGGCGCGTTTGCATCCGGCGATGTCATGCCTGGTCAACAAGTCGTGTTCGCGCGGCTGCGCATCCGCCTTCGCGACGTCGCGCCCGAGTCCCTCTACACGATCCGCCATCCCTACGGCGAAGAAGTGCTCGAGTCCGAGCCGGACGGCTCGATCTTCTACACCCGCGACATCGGCCTCTCGGTCGGCAACTTCGGTGGCGCGGTCTATGGCGACATCGGTCCATTCCTCGTGCCCACGGGATTCAACCGCAACTCCCCGAAGGGAACGTTGCTGTCCAATGGTGGTCTGACTCTCGAGACCGTCGAGGGCAGCCCGATCGGCCGCAACTACGTCGAGTACGAAGGTCCCGGCCTCGGCGCCCTATTCCCCGCACTCGTCGTCGATCCCACCAACCCAGATCGGATCCGCAGCAGTTTGTTCGCGATGCAGGGCCAGGTGGCGGAGAAGTACGGCGTCGGCATCGACGATGCCTACTACTCGGCCACCGGCAATGCCGCCACTTCGACGCTCGCGTCGAGCGTGACGGTCCATGCCCAGTCTGCAGAAGGGCAGAACATGATCGTCAGGGCGCAGGACGGCTCGTGGGCGCCGATGCAGGAGAACACCAATACCCCAGGCCATTACTTCGCGAAGGTTGATCTCGGTGAGACCAACAGCGCGCTGCCGTCCGACCTCGAGGTACGCAATGTCTCGGACGCGCCGTTCACGTCGAAGGCGATGGCGACGATCCCCGATCTCGTGTCGGTTCAATCAGCGACCTTCACCTTGGGCCAGAACGGCAGTCCGAGCGCGCTCGCGGTCGCGGTGACTTCGACCGATCAGAGCCAATCACGTCAGGTCGACATCGAGATCCCGGACGTCAACTTCGCCGTGACTGGCCTCACTGGCAGCGTCGGCGACGCGACCATCAATCAGCCGCTGCCTGCGACCTACGTGCCGCCGACCGAGGTCACGATCCGGTCCTCCGGTGGTGGCGAGGCGACCTTCCCGCTGGAGATCCTGGGGCCTGGCAAGACGACGCAGACGCCGCCGACGGCCGGTCCTATCGCCAACGCTGGCGCCGACCTGGGCTTCGACCCGGCCAACCTCGTGGAGATCCGCACGGTCATCACGCTCAACGCGAGCGCGTCCTCCGGCAACATTGCCAACTTCATGTGGAGTCCGCCGTTGGCCGGCTTCGAGATCGACGCGGTAGCGTCACAGGGTTCGCAGCTCGTGGGCCTCGTCACGGCAGCAGGCGACCTCGTGTTCTCGGTGACGGTGATCGACGATGCGGGCCGCGCATCGACGGACAGCGTGATCGTGCACGTCACGGATTCGAATCAGGTCCAGGACGTCATCACGGTCACGGCCGCGCGCTACGACTTGGGCCGTCAACTGTGGGACGTCACGGGTGACACGAACGTCTGGTGGGATCAACGCATGGATGTTTACTTCGCGCTGCTTGACGAGACGGGAGCCGTCATCCGCGACGTGAACGGCGCTCCAGTCAAGGATGTCAATCGGCGGATCGGCTCTGCCTTCGCCGGCGACCTGGGGCTGTGGCGCTTCCGCGCTCCGGCCAGCATCTTCCGTCCCGAAATGATCCCGACTGGCCTCGATACCACGGTCGTGGTCGAGTCCGCGCTCGGCGGCAAGGCGTCCTTCGTCTACCGCGTGTCGCGCTGAGGCGGTCCACAGAGCATTGCTCAGACTGCTCGCCAGGCCTGCCACGACCTTGCGTCCGGCAGGCTTGGCGCGTTCTTGGAAGGATCCACGTTCCAGCGCCGTGCGCTCCCGCGCCGAAACTGCATCCGTGCCAAGAACCGCAGCAAGTCCTGATCGCCGCGCCCTCGTCGCCACGCTGACGGCATGGACCCTTGTCCTTGCTTCCCCTTCTTGCGATCGCGTCCAGACGCTGTCTTCTGTTGCTCACGACTTTGGCTCGATCCCGTGGGGGGCGAGAGTCGCGCACGATCTCGTTGTGTCGCGCGCCGGCGTCGTGGACGCGATGCGAGCGATCGACATCCGATTCGATTGCGTTTGCGCGTCGGCCGACCTGATTGCGAAGTCGAAGCGCGGCGAGCGGCTGCTCTCGGAAGCATCGTGGGATGACAAGCGGTTGGCCAGTGACGAGGAGCTCGTGCTTCGCCTTCGCGTGGATACGGCAGAGAAGCTGGTCCTCGACGAGCCGGTGACTTCGCATCTTGCAGAACTCGCAGTCGTCTACGGCGAGGGCGACGCTGCCCACGATGGCTCGATGGTCGTCGACTTGCGGTATGGCATCGACGCGCCCGTTCGCATCTCACCCGAACCGCAGATGGAGTTCGGGCCGATTCGCAGGGGCACAGAACGAACACTCCAAGCAGGAGTCGTTCCGGATGACGCGGATCGGCCGTATTCGTTCGGTTCGCCGCGCAGCGATGATCCGAGAATCCGTTGCGAGCTCCAGCATGCGGAAGGCGGCGGCGTGCAGGTCCTGTCGACCTTGACGATTCCGCCTGACAACGGCGCCGGCCTCTTGGCGGGATGGATCGAGTTGGCGCATTGCGAGGGGATGCCGCCGTTGCGCATCCCGTGGTCCGCGCGCGTCGTGAAGGGGATGGAGGCCTCGACGACGAATCTGAGCTTCGATGCGTTTGATCCCTCGGTCGCGGTCGAGCGAAACTTCACGGTCGTCGACTACGACCACGATGCAGCTCCTACGCTCGAGGTCCGCAAGCTGGTCGATTCGGCAGGCAAGGACCTGACGGACATGTTCGAGGTTGCGATGGCAACGGATCCAGCCAGTCCCGCCTCGACTCGCGTCACGTTGCGCTGGCGCCTCGGCGCTGCGGCGCGCGGGTCCATTCGCGGGTCGTTGGTGATTGGGAGCGCAGGTGGACAGGGCGAAGCGTTGCACGTGGGAATCGCTGCGTTCCCGTTGCAGCCGCGTTGAGCGGCAGAATCGCTTCACAACGACTCGACGGCCGTGGCCGTCCCCGCGGTTGATGCGCCCATGCCAGCAACGCAATGAGCAGCATGTCTGTCTCATTCCGCGACCCGCTGCATTGCGCAATCCCAAGGCAGCCGACTGGATGTGATAATCTCATCCAGGATGCACCCATTGAGGCGTTTGCGCCTCGATGCGACGCATCGACTCCTCAGCTCTTTCCCAGTCTGCTCACCCATGACCAACCACCACCACTGGTCTGTCCAAGGCGCCTTCGTCGCCTCGCTGTCCGCCGCGCTGGCGATTTCTGTCGGAAGCGAAGTTGCTGCTCAGGCGACGCCTGGGCCCGGTCCTGAAGGCCTCCATTCGGTCGGTCCCGTTGATGCGCTCACGGGTTACCCGATGTGGTATGCGGACAAGCACGGGCTGAAGCTCGGTCTGTGCACGAACAACGACCATTGCTTCTTCCTGCCGCCCAATCCGTCCGTAGTTGCTCGCCCGCCTTCCAGCCCAACGGACACGACCCACAACTGGCCGGATGAGACTTTCTTCTACGCCTGTGAAGCCGGGCTCGATGGCGTCAATGCCACGCGCGGCATATTGATCCATGCAGTCGAGGCCGCATACGCCACGGGCAGCGTGCAGCGCGGCCAAGAAGTCGTCTTCGTACGCTTCCGCCTGCACTTCTGGAACTTCCAGCCGTTTCAGAACTACACCTTTGTCTATCCCTTCGGCGAAGAGACCCACCAAGCCGACGGTGATGGCCGCATCTTCGTCACGCGTGACATCGGCATTGGCGCACCGGGCGTCTTCACCACTGCGCTCCGCGGTGAACTCGGTCCGTTCTTGATGCCCGTCGGGCTTCTCGATCCGGCAACGGGGCAGCCCGATCCAAACAAGCTGCGTCCGGGGATGTTCCTGACCCAGAACCTCGTCGAGACCGAAGTTGTCGGCAGCCCGCGCGGCACCAACTACTTCTCCGTCGAAGGCCCTGGCATCGATCAGATGTTCCCGGCCCTCGTCGATCTGACCGACGCGCGGACGGACTACGTGCGCACCGACTTCTTCACCGTGCAAGGCAAGGTCGCCAATCGCCACGGCGTCGAGCACGACAAGAGCTACTTCAGCCGCAGCGCTGACATGACGTCGATCAACGTCTTCGCTTCGTCGTCGCCCGGCCAGGACCTCTACGTCGAACTCGAGAACGGCTTGCGGGTCCGGATGGACGAACGACCCAACGGTCCCGGTGCCTACTTCGCGAAGCTCGACCTTGGCCAAGGGGCCCCGGTCCCTGCTGCGGTGACGCTGGTCAATGCGCTCGACATTCCAGCTAGCACCAAGTTGGTCAGTGGCTTCCAGCCGCTCCTCGCGATCACCAGCGCAAGTTACTCGGTTGGCGGTGATCTGATCGTCCAGGCCAAGTCTTCTGACCTCCTCGATTCCACTCCGATTGCCGTCAAGGCAGCCGGCCTGCCGTCCGGATCCGTGCTCGATTGGGTCCAGCCAGGTTCCTATGCGCTGACCGTCTCGGCGCTGAACGCGGCGCCTCGCACCGTTTCGATCGGTTCGAATCTGCTGCGGCACAGTTCTGGCGTGGTCGTCACTGGCGCCAGTGATGCGCCCGGCGCTCCTCATCCGATTACTGCGGATGCGGGCCCCGACCAGCACGTGACCAGTGGTGACACCGTGACATTGTCCGGCACCAACTCGCAGGGCACGAACCTGACCTACGATTGGCTGCAACTCACCGGGACTCCAGTGGCGCTGACCGTGGATCCGGCCAATGCGGCGATCGTCACGTTCATCGCGCCACCGGTCACCAACGGCGCCGACGCTGGCGTCGAGATCCTGAGCTTCCGCCTCGTCATCAACGGCCTCGTGGGCGACACGGTCCTCGTCACGGTCGTCGACCCGGCCGCGGTGCCGCTGGATGACGTGCGCATCAAGCGTTGCCTCTACGACGTCGCGCGTCGTCAGTGGCGCGTCTTTGGCAGCGCGACACTGGCGCAGGGCCAGCGGGTGTTCCTGTATCTGGGCACGATCGACCCAGCCGCGGATCCGGCGACGTGGGACCGCAGCCGTCCCATCGCCACCGTGTTCACGGATGGCGCGGCAGACTGGAACTTCGAACCCGGTCGCCTGACCGCTGGTGGCACGGCGATCCCCGACGTTGCGGACACATTCATCTGGGCCGAGAGCGAACTCCCAGGCGCTCCGGATACTCAGCCTTTCCGTCGTCGTTGATCCCACCCGTCTCGAATCAGGACGCGAGCGGCGGTTCGCCATGTGCGCTCCGCCGCGCCCGTCGATGAGAAATCGTCTTGACCAAGAACACGCCCCTCCGCCCCATGCAGTCGACGCACATCGCAGTCGCCTCGGTTCTCGCCCTAGCCTTCGCCTTGTTCGCCACGCGCCCAGACGCTGATGCGGCGAGCATGGAGACTTCCAAGCTGGCGGCGGCTGAGATGGTCGCAGTCCACGCAGGTCTGCTTGCGAGACCAAAGCAAGGGCCGTGGATCCATGCCGAAGAACCGGTGTTCGACTGGGGTGAAATCTCGGAGGGCGAAGAGATCCAGCACACTTTCAAGCTCGAGAACCGTGGCAACGAGACCGTGTTCATCGAAAAGGCACGCACGAGTTGTGGCTGCGGCGCATTTGACTTCTCGCGAGAGATTCCGCCCGGCGGCGAGGGGCACCTCTCGATCCTGATCCCGGGCAACAAGACCTCGCCCGGCAAGCTGCGCGCGTCGATCACGCTGCGCACCAACGCGCGCGGTGACGACGTGCTGGTGATGACCGGACGCGTGCTCGGCCGCGTCGTATCGGTGCGCTGAAGTCGCTCGACGTCCGCGCTACGCTCCGGCACATGTTGACCGGAGATCAGTTTCGCGCTCTCGCTCTCTCCCTTCCTGGCGCCATCGAAGGCGCGCACATGGGTCACGCGGACTTCCGCGCCAACGGCCGTGTCTTCGCGTCGCTCGACGCGGCGGAGGAGGTCGGTGTCGCAATCGTGACGCCCTCGCAACAGCGCAAGCTGAGGCAGGCGAGCCCGGCCTTCGCTGCGGCCGCTGGCGCGTGGGGCAAGCGCGGCGTCACGACGCTCGCGCTCGCGATGGTCTACGCCGACATGGCAGCGGCGGCGTTGTCGATGGCATGGGAATGCGCGATGGCACAGGAGGCGCCTCGCGCGCATGCAAGCAAGGCGGCTTTGGCGCGCAAAGCGACGACGAAGCCGAAGCCGGATCAGCCCGCGAAGAAGCCTGCGAAGCCGGCTGCAAAGGCTGCTGCGAAGCCGGCTGCGAAGTCAGCGAAGAAGCCGCGCGTCGTGCGCCGACGCGGTTGATGGCGCGCCGGGGCGCGCGCATGATCCGCGCCCCGCGCCATGAACCGACCTCGCGCCTTGCTCGCCGCCTGTGTGCTCGCCGTGACGGTGTTCGCCGGCGATGCCTTCGTTCGCGGCGAGCGTGCATTCGAGCAGCGCGACTATGCGGCGGCGGCCGCTGCATTCGCCGAGGCGATTGCCGAGGCTGGCGACGACGCGCCGGCAGAGTGGCGCTACGACCACGCGCTCGCCGCGTTTGCGATGGGCGCGCTGGACGCCGCGCAAGCCTCGGCGGATCGCGCTGCGGCGCAAGGCGGCGCGGATCTGCGACGACGGTCTCTGCACTTGCTCGGTTCCATCGAATGGAAGCGTGCTGAAGCGGCCGCGGCGATGGCGGCGCAGGTCGAGGCGGAGCCGTTCTTGTTCGACCAAGCGATCGAGCGCGTGATGCAGGCGCGTGCGCACTGGATCGACGCCGCCACCAGCGAGGCTCCGCGACTCGAGTCGATCCGCAATGCCGAGCGCGCGCTGCTGTTGTTGCAGCGACTGCGCGAACAGAAGGCCGAGAAGGACCGCCAGAAAAAGGCCGCCGGCGCCAAGCAGCGGCCGATGGGCGTTAGCGACGCGAAGGACAGTGGCGACGAGAAGGTCGGCGGCGACCGGAACGGATCCAAGGACCAGCAGGACAACCCTCTTGCGCCGTTGCAGGTGGAACTCAGCAAGGAGCAACTCGACCGTGTGTTCGAGAAGCTCGAGCAGAAGGAACGCGAGAAGCTGCAACTGCGACGATCGCTGCGTGAGCAGCGTGGCGGGAACGTGGAGCGCGACTGGTGAAGCCCTGCCGCCTCGCCGCCGCGCTCGTCGTGTTCGCTGGTTGGATCAACGCGCAAGCGCCGACCGCGGCGGAGTTGCTGGATAAGGCCAGGTCCGGCGTGACGGTGCGCGTCGACGTGGGCCGCGAGCGGCGGTTCGTCGGCGAGGCCGCCGTCGTGCGCATCGAGGTTCGCTATGACCGCTTGCTCTTGGCTGCGCACGCTGCGCCGCTGTTTCAGCGTCAACTGGACGTGCCATTGCAGGTCGTCGTGCCGTGGTTCGACGGCGGAGATCTCGCTGCGTCATTGCCCGACCTGGCAGCAGGTGTCGGCAAGCGCACGCGCATCGTCGTCAATGAACGCGTCGTGGACGCAGAGCAGCTTGCGGACGTCGAAGTGGGCGGCCGAGTGTTCGCCGCGCTTGCGATCACAAGCAGGCTCGCGCCGCGTCGCGCGGGCCGGATCGAACTCTCGCCGCCTCGTGTCCGCTTCGCGCTCGCGACGGAGTTCTTGGATGATTTCGTGAACGGCCGCGTGGCTGTCGATCGCGTCGATGCCGAAGTCCAAGGTGAACCGTCGGCATGGACAGTCGAGGAACCGCCGCGGCTGGGCCGGCCCGCGTCCTTCTGTGGCGCAGTGGGGCGCATCGTGGTCGCGGCCGACACGGGGGCTTCCGAGATCGGGGCCGATGGTCGCATCGAAGTCGCATTGGTTGTGCGCGGCGATTGCGATCTCGCCTCGTGGTCGCTGCCCAAGCTTGCCATCCCTGGATTCCATGTGCTGGGAGCACTCGATCGCAGTGGCAAGGAGGAGCGCGCGTTCGCTCTCGACTTGGAACTGATCGACGTCGACGTGGTCGCAGTTCCGCCGATCGAGCTTGCGTCGTTTGACCCGGAGACCGCGTCCTTCGTCGTCGCTGCCTCCGCGCCGATCCCGTTCCGCCTCGTTGCACCGTTGCTGCGGCGCAATCCGATCGGGTCTGTGCCTTTGGTCGATGCCGTCCACGCGGGGCTGCGCATCGAGGACTTTGATGTGCCGGCGTCGCGCGCGCTCCCGCCTGATGTCACTCGCATTTCGGATGGGGTCGTGCTCATTGCGCTGGCGATGCCGTTCTTCGTGATGGCGCTGGTGATGGCCTTTCGTCGACGCAGCAAGGCAAAGCCTGCGCCTGATCACCCGCGATCTGCCGCCGCTGCCTTCGAAGCCGCGGTCGCACGCGGCGATGCGGATCTGCTGGTCCCCTTCGACTGCTGGTTGGCCGCACGCGCAGCGCTCCAACGGTTGCCCGCCGCCGATGCCGACGTCGAAGCAGCGCTCGCGCACGCTGGGTTTGCGGGGAGTATTGCGACGCGCGCCATCGCGTTGCGTCGGTCCTTGCTGGCGTCGCGCTACAAGGGAATGAGCGCGGCAGCTCGCGTCGCAGCGCAGCACTTCGTCGAAGAGGCGGAGCGGGCGTTCGATGCAGGCGGAATGCATGGAGACCTGCGATGAAGGCATTCGCTTGCGCCCTTGCGTTGGTCTCGACGGCTCACCTTGTCGCGCAAGACGCCACGCAAGCAGAGCGTTTGTTCCGCGAGGGCGATCACGCCGCAGCCTTGCGCGCCTATGCAGCCGCAGCCGAAGGCGCAACCGGTGTTCGCGGCGCGATGTGCTACGGAGCAGGTGTCGCTGCCTTGCGATCTGGCGCGCTGCCCGATGCCGTGCTGTGGTTCGAGCGCGCGGCGCGGCGGCTGCAGGACCCGCAGCCAGCGCGGCGCGGCATCGCCTTCGCGCAGCGATCGCTCGGGGTTGCGAATGCCTCCGCGCCCGTCGTCGAGCCCACCGGCTGTGACCCCGCGCAGTTGGCATTCGTCGTCGTCGCGCAGACTGTTGGACTGCTATGCCTCATTCTTGCGCGATCGCGCGGCGGGCGAGCAGCAAGTGCGGCGCTGGCGGTGGGCGGCCTTCTTCTCACGATGCAGTGCGCGCTGCAGCAGTTCGCATCGCTTCCCGCGATCGCCGTCACGTTGCGCGATGCGACGCTGCAGAGCGAGCCTGGCGGCGCATCCATTGCCGGAGCAACGATCGCCGCAGGAGCGCGGCTCGTCGTGTTCGAGCGCCGCGCTGACTCAGTCCGCGTAGGGCCACCGTCCGGTTGGTTGCCGGCTGGCTCGTTTGGCGTCGCGGACGAGCGTTGAGACAACTGAGTCCGACGCGTCGTCTTGGGTGATCTCGCGGCACACCGACGTCGACGCGGAGCGCGCCGTACATTCTCTGACGTCACTGAGAAGCGTTGCTGCGTGCTCGCAACAACGCGACGAACAGCAACACGTCGAATGCCGGCATCACGTAGACGCTGTTGAGCCACTCATCGCCGTCGTCGCTGATGATGGCTTGCCCGATGCCGCAGCAAAGAAACCAAGCGGCGAGCAACGCGATGGTGCTCCGCGACTTCGTCCGCCATGAGTGCAAGCACAGCAGACAGAACATCGGCACGAGCGCGACGTGGTGCCCTTTCCAGCTGAGAGGAGACGCGAGCAGCGAGAACGCGAGCGCGGCGGCGAACTGTCGCGTGCGCAAGTTGGCGCGCGATGGAGACTCGGCGGCATTGATGACGTGGCGTGCGCCCCATGCGGCTGTGAGCAGCCATGCGAGCATCGCAAACAAGATGGCCCGCGCGGACCAAGACGCGGCAGTAGCGGAAAGGCCAAGGCCCGGCATCACGCCCCACGCGACGCGCTGCGCGAACTCGGGCGGGACCTCGCTGATCCACCGCGCCGTCGCGCAACGCAGTGACTGGTTCATCCATTCAAACTCCGGAAACTGCAGCGCCGGCGCTGCAAACGCGTCGGTCTGTTGCGCGAGCGCGAGCGAACCCTCGAGCCAACGCAGCCACGGCGCCACGTCGCCGCGCAGCAACAACAGGCTGAGCCCGACGCACGACGCGCCGCAGAGCAGCGCGTGGCCGACGGTGCGCTTGCGGCCGTGTAGGAAAAACAGCGGCAACAGGAACGCTTGCGTCGGCTTGGTTGCGAGCGAGAACCCGAGCAACCAACCGGCGCGAGCTTCCTTTCCGCGCTCGGCGTCTGCGAACGCGATCGCGCACATCGCGACATTGATCAGGTTGCCGCCGCCGCCGTGCGTGTCGCGCAGCAACAATCGCGACAACAGCAGCAGCACAAGAAGCGAAATCCAGCGGCGCTCCTGTTCGCTGGTCGAGGGTGGTGGCAACGGCATGCGCCAGATCGCCCTCAGCAATAGCAGGATCGCGAGCACTTGCAGCAACGCCCAGGTGACGCGCGCGGTAGTCAGCCCGAGCGTCTCGTGCACGATCGAAAATGGCGCTGTGAGCAGGCCGAACGACGGAGGATAGGGCGCGTGCAGCGGCTTGCTTGGCGCGTCGAGATCGGACTTCCAGGTCGCGTAGACATCCTCGCCGGCCATGAGCCTGCGGCCGAACTCCAGGTGGTCGAGGATCACGCCACGGTGCGGCTTTCGATCGCCTGCGCGGATGACCACGATCGCTGCGAGTGCTAGCCACAGCAAGGTCCAGCGGGTCCGTCTTGGCATGGGTCGTGGACTGTCCACTGGCTGCGCAGCGCGGGCAAGCGCGGCAGGAAGCGGACTTTCGCATCGACCTTGCCGCGCGCCCGCCTACCCTGTTCGCCCTCGCAATCGAACCACATGCACTCTGTCCTACTTTCCGCGGCTATCGGCCTCCTCATTGGATTCGGCGGCTTCGCCCTCGACTGGTGGCACTGGGTCTGGGCCATCCTGTTCTCGCTCGTGCTGACCCTTGCAGCCTGGATCGTGATCGTTCGCCGCGTCGGCAAGAAGCTGCAACCGATGATGCTGACCGTGCAGAAGCAGCTCGAGGCGCGCATGCCAGATCTCGCGATGCAGAGCCTTCGCGCGATGCTGCCTCGCGGCAAATGGATGCCGCTGCTCGAAGGCCAGATCTATGCGCAGATGGGCATGATTGCCTATCAGCTGGGCAAGCGCGACGAGGCATTGGACCTGCTCAAGAAGTCGTCCCGGCGCCTTCCCGACGGGCAGATCGTGCTTGGCGTGATGCAATACAAGGGAGGCGACAAGGCTGCCGCATTCCAGACCCTGCATCTGGCTTCTGCATTCAGCAAGAAGCACGAGTTGCTGCACAACGTGCACGGCTTCTTGCTCGCAAGAGATGAGCGCATTGGCGACGCGATTGCGGTGCTGTCCCGATTTACACGAAAGAATCTCACTGCCGAGGCGAGCAAGGACAACCTGCTGCGCCTGCAGAACGGCAAGAAGATGTCGATGAAGCCATTCGGCGTCGTGTGGTATGCGCTCGGCTTCGAGACGCCGCCGCCGGAGATGGGGCAGATGCAGCCGGTGCGGAAGGGCTTCCGCACGCCGCCAAAGCAGCGCGGCGGGTAAGCGGCGCGTCGCTGGCGTGAGATCGCGAGCCACTACAAACGAACAACGGCCGCCGCGGCATGTGCCGCAGCGGCCGTTCGCATTTCGCGCGCTCGCGTCAGCTCACATCACGTCGATGAGCGCCGGCGTGCTCAGTTCGAACGTTCCTGCAGTCGAGATTCCGACGCTCTGGAACAGCACCTTGCCGCTGAACCCCGGCGGGATCGCCGGCATCGGGAAGCTGCCGAAGCCGCCGACAGCCGTCGTCGTCGTGTAGAAGGTCAGGCTCGTCGCATACAGATCGGGGAAGAACATCTGCGAGAAGGGGAAGGCCGGCAGCGAGGCGGGCACGATCGGCGAGACGACTTCGACGAACACGAAGTTGAAGGGGAACGGCGAGCCGACGTCGATGTTGGTCGAGCCCGCGGGCGCGCCAGCCGGGAACACGGTCAGCACGTGGTTCTGCGGTTCGAGCACGTAGCGGTTCGTGTGCTCGAGCAGGAACGCGTTCACGTAGCTCACGCAGCCGACGTTGCCGCTGACGGGGCGGACGCCGGATTGGATGCCGAGCGTCGGGCCGGAGCCGCAGGGGCGTCCCATCGGCGAGCACGGGCCGTTCCAGATCTGTCCGCCGCCGTTGGTCGTCAGCAGGCTGGCGCCGGTGCCGGTCTCGACCGAGAAGATCAGTTGCGTCGAGAACACTGCGAGTCCGGCCGTGCAGCCGAACCACGGCGTCACCGGCGAGGACATGTCGAACTCGAGCGATTCGAGATCGATGGCGTTCGTCAGGCACGCGCCGAAGCGATTGGTGACGCCGGCATTCAGCGTCATGGCGTCGATCTGCGGCTCGGTCAGCACGACGATTGCGCTGTTCGGCGCGACGGCGGCGATGCGCATGTCGGGCGTGTAGGTCAGCGCCATCGGCGGCACGCAGACCACCGCGCCATCCTGCACCAGCATCGGCCCGCAGGCCGTGTTGCAGACGATGTCCGCGTCGAGCGAGAAGTAGACGCCGAACTGCGGGTCGAAGGCGATCGCGTCGACGTCGATCGGCGTGAGGAGCGGCAGTCCGAGCGCCTGGTTGAACTGCTCCATGCGCATGAAGTGCTCGACCTGGCCGTCGATGAAGAGCGGCGTGCGCACGATGCGCGCGACGTCGCCGGGGCGGAACGGCTGCGCGCTGACCGCGTTGCCCATCGGCGCCGACACCGACCAGAACACCGTGCGTTGGTTCTGCCAGCCGGATCCGCCCGCGTTCCTCGTGCTGACCAGCGCGTCGACGGAGCCGAACAGCGTCGCGTTGTTGAGCAGGCCGTCCGCGTTCTCGTCACCGGCCATCGTGCCGTAGGCGGTGCGCGGCGCCCACTTCTCGGCCGACAGCGTCGCGCATGCCGAGGTGGTGCCCCATTCGATGACGTTGGTCTCGTTGGGGCGCAGGGCGCGCAGCACGGTGCCGCCGCTGCCGGACAGCGTCTGCTCGGCCGCGGAGAAGGTGATGAGGCCCTCTTGGAACTGGGCTGCCGCGGCGGCGCACAGGGCGAAGGGGGCGAGGAGGCGGATCGAGGCGGTGGACATGGCGTTCGGTCTCTCGGTTGGGCTTGGGTTGCCCCGGGAAGGACCGTTCCTGCATGCGCGCACGCGATAGCACGCGGATTCTGTGGTTTCGGGCACCTTGCCCGGCGGGGGGGCTGGCGAAGGGCGCGGGGTGCCGCGGATCGCGAGGGTCTGGCTGCTATGCGCGGGACTGCAGGGCTCCGCGCATTGCGTTCACCACAGCCGCGTCGTCGCAACCTGCGCGAGCGGGATCGCGGTCACTTGCGGGGCGAGTCGGATCACGTCCTTGCCGGCGTGCACGACCCAGAGATGCCGCAGTTCGAGATCTGAGAGCGCGATCTTCATCGAGGGCGTGAGTTCTGGAGCTGACGAGAGCTTGAACTCGAATCCCACGCGCCGATCCCCTCGTTGCACCAAGAGATCGAGTTCTGCCCCGCTGAATGTCGCCCAGAAGAAGCACTCGTGGGGTCGAGCCTCGAGCGCTTCGATGACCGCAGTCATCGCGAAGCCCTCGAACGATGCTCCTGCGCGCGCATGTCCGCGCAGGGCATCCGTGGTCGGCAGCCCCAACAGTGCGTGCAGCAACCCCGAGTCGGCGATGTAGACCTTGGGGGACTTCACCTGCCGCTTCTTCAGGTTGACGTGGAAGGGCTGCAGCACACGCACGACGAGCGTGTTTGCCAGCACATCGAGGTAGCGACGCGCCATCGGGTCGCTCTGGCCCAGCGAGCGCGCAAGTTCGGATGCGTTCCAGATCTGGCCGTGGTAGTGGGCCAGCATCGTCCAGAAGCGGCGCATCGTCGTCGCCGGAGTCGCCACGCGGAATTGGGGCAGGTCCCGCTCGAGGAAGGTCCGAACGAACTCTTCGCGCCAGGTGAAGCTCGCCGCGTCACTGCGCGCCAGGAACGAGCGAGGGAATCCGCCGCGCAACCACAGGCGATCGACGAGCTTGGGGCCTACTTCCGCAGGCTGGAAGCCGTTCAGTTCCAGGTATGCGATGCGGCCAGCAAGCGACTCGCTGCTCTGCGCCAGCAGCTCCGGGGACGCGCTGCCGAGGACGAGGAACCGCGCCTTGCGTCTCGGGCGGTCGGCCAGGACGCGCAGCGCGGGGAAGACCTCCGGCAAGCGTTGGATCTCGTCGAGCACCACGAGGCCGGTCAGGTCCTCGAGAGCCAGCATCGGGTCGGCGAGTTTGCGAAGGTCCGCAGGCCGCTCGAGGTCGAACGTGTGCACCGGACCGGACGACGACTCTGCGTATTGCCCCGCAAGCGTTGTCTTGCCGACCTGACGCGGCCCTAGGATTGCGACCACGGGGAACTCGCGGAAAAGGGCCGTGAGTCGCGCCAACGGCTTGGTGCGAGAGGTCATCGAGGTTGAATATTCGAACTACTAGTTCGAAAAATCAAGGCGCCAAGGCGTCCCAGTGTCTGCGGTCCTGGCGGAGGCCGCAGCCGACGGCGCGGCCTCGCGCTGTGTTCCGCGTGAGTGTGGAAGCGGGCCGAAGATCGATGGCGATGCGGGAATGTCCCCGCCGATGTCGATGTCGCGGCGTGCGCCCAACGCGCGTGCCGAGACCGCTGGCTGCGATCAACGCGTGCCCCGGCCCTGCCCGCGGCGCTCAGTTGTGCCGCAGGTTGAGCTTGCTGAGCGCCGCGGCGAGCGGGCTCACGACCTCGGGCTCGGGCTTGCGCGGAGCCGGCGCGGGCCGCGGGTCGCGATTGCCGCCGACGCTGTAGCCGCCGCTGCTGCGCGTGCCACCCGAGCCTGCGGCCGCGTGGCTGTCGCTGCGCCCCGCAGCCGGCCGTTCGTGCAGCTCCATCGTCAGCGCGATGCGCTGCCTCGGCAGGTCCGCCTCCAGCACCTTCACCTGCACGATCTGCCCCGCCTTCACGGCCTCCCTCGGATCCGCGAGGAGAGGGCCTGCGAACCCCGCTTGGTGCCATGCGAGCTTCCGCTTGCGCCGCAGGGGTTGACCGATTCGGTCCGCCCCGGAACATTAGCCCGGTCGGTAACGGCTCGTTCGACCTCGACCGGGCTGGGTTGCCAAATCCCACGCGCAGGGAATGCGCGATCTCGATGCCCGGAGTAGCACCATGAACCGAGGAAGGCATGTGAGCTCGATGTTCGGTCGGAAGGGTTGGTTGGGGACACTTAGTGCGCTGCTGACGTCAGTCTGCGTAGGTGATGTCGTTGACGCGCAGGCGAGTCCGTATCTGGGTCAGTGGACAATGGCGTTCAACCATGAGGTTTCGCCACATGCGTCCGCAACGGATCACCTGCAGCCTTTTCCAGGGTCGACCGCATACTCCGCCGACTTCGATGCCCGGTTCAACGCGATTCACATGTCGCTCATCCCGCGCGGCAAGGACCGAGGCAAGGTGATCGTCTGGGACTCGCGAAAGTACATGCGGCAGCCCAATGGCTCCTACGCCGCAGGCAACCAGCCGTGGTCATTCCAGTGTTGGTCGATCGTCGATCCTGCCGTGGCTCCGACGGGGCCACGCTTCCAGAACTTCTTGCTCCCTGTTCATCCGATCGTCATCACTCCTGCCCCCGAGAACTGGGTCGTGGAGGGACTGTTCTGCGCAGGGCACTGTTGGTCGCCATACGGCGATCTGATTGTCGCAGGCGGCGACTCCAACGGGACGCAAGGAACGGCGATCGTGATGCTATACCGGCCGGACGAGGTGGGGCAGGCCTGGCCGCAACTTCTGGGGAACACCTGGACCAACGACTTCACGGGGCAAGCTCTCTACGGTGGAGCACATGGCAAGTGGATCTATGGGCCTGCGCTTGCGGATCGGAGCTACTACCCGACGGTGACGCTCACGAGTCGACTCAACCGAACTGCGGGACGCGAGGTTGCCCTGGTGAGCGGTGGCTCCATCGTGATCGGTGGCGCGCCTGCCCAGAATCCGACTTGGAACACCTATGAGGCACTGAGGGTACTCAACCCCACAGTTCCGGCTACGCAGCAAGGCCTTCAGCCTGACTCCGTCCCGGGTTCGCAGGGGCCTATTTTCACTTTTGAGGGGCCGGACAACGGCTCGGGAGTCCAGGAGCTCGAAGAGTACCCCCGTATGCATTGGCTCACCTCCGCGGAGGTGTTCATGAGTGGCTACGAGCCACTCTCGGCCAAGACGCAACACGAGGTGCCGCCGTCGCAAGCCGGCACTTGGAACTACTTCACCGGCCAGAGCAGCATCGGGCTCGGGAATCCCCCTGCCTCCTGGGTGACTCGTCACGATGGAGCAAGCGTGTTGTTCGCCCGTTCGGGCACGCAGACCGACTTTATTGCCCGAATTGGCGGGTTCGTCGGATCGCCTTTTGCGCCTGCCTTCAGTCCCGCGACGAGCACCACGGAGGCAATCTTCGATGCCGCTGGGGCGTCCGGCACGCCCTGGTGGGAGGGCGAGGATATGATCCATGCCCGTGGCTGGTTGAATGCGCTCATCCTTCCTGACGCCTCCATACTAGCAGTCGGTGGCATCGACTCAGTGAACAACCCACAGTTGGCGACGATTGCAAGAGAGGCCGAACTGTTCAAGGACGGGGTCTGGGGTCTGCTCCCCTCGGCGTCGACTCCGCGCCTATACCATGCAACAGCGCTGCTTCTGCCGGACGGGCGTGTCCTCGTGGGGGGTGGAGAAGGTCGACACAGTCTGGGCTCGCCGTCATTCGATTACGAGATCTACTCTCCCTGGTACATGACGCGCCCACGGCCGACGATCCTCGGGATCACGCAGTCGACCAGTCCTGGTACGAATCCCGACGGCTCGGTGCAGCTGCTCTACAGCTCGCCACTGACCATCAGCCTGAGGTTGCCGAAGCAAGTCGGCATGGGCAAGGTCGTGCTGATGGCGCCGGGGTCCCTGACCCACCACAGCGACATGCACGCACGCTACATCGAGCTGGAGCAGATCGGCGGCACCATCGAACTCAATGGGGGCACGTCCAGCGTGATCTGTTCCATGCCTCAGGAGGCCTTGGCTCCGCGAGGCTACTACATGGTGTTCGTCCTGACGGCGGGAGGTGTTCCTTCGCCGGCAGGGTGGATCCAGATCGTCAACTGAGGAGGCCGGTTGCCATGGACTGGTCGAGGTGGTTGATTACGCATTGTTTCCCGGCCGGAGTTCTGCTGGGGCAACAGATGATTTGGGAGATCCCGGCGGCCGCATACTCCGGCTACAACGCATGCTCGGCCTTCGGCGATCACGACCGCGACGGTTATCGCGACTTGCTTGCCTACCGCAGCGCGGGCCAAGGCCCGGTCACGCAAATCAGCGTCTGCATCCTGTCGGGACGCGATGGATCCCAACTCCATCAGCACATGCTGTTCTGGGGCATCGACAACCCGCAATGGGCCGGTGATTTCGACAGCGATGGCTACGACGAGTACACATGGTCATCGAGCTTCGTGATCCATGTCTACTCCCCCCGGCGGGGAATCGAACTGTTCAATCTTCTCCCGCCCGGCCCTGGCATGTTCGGCTTCGCGAAGGAGCCACGCATCGATCTCGATGGCGACGGACTGAGTGACCTCCTGGCCGCGACGGCGCGCTCCTTCGATTCCAGCCTCTACGCCTACGATCACCTCGGCGCGCTCCGCTACGTCATCCCGGCATCGGTCCACGGCTGGGTGATCCAGAGCATCGCCAACGTCGGCGATCGAGATGGGGACGGTGGCGAGGACTTCCTCGTCGGCGCCATCGGTGGGGCAAGAGCCGAAGGCGGGGCGTTCCTGTATTCGGGGCGAACCGGGACACTGCTGCGATTCCATCCCGGCCTGCAAGCCTATGACTTGCTCGGTGGCACCGTCGCTCTGGCGGGAGACCTCGACCTGGACGGCGTCGCAGACTACTTGGCGAGCAACGCCGACAGTGTGGCCTCGCAACGGCAGGTTGCAGTCGCATGGTCCGGGGCCGATGGCTCCATCATCCGAGTCTGGCAGGACCCGAACTTCCAGCTTGGCTCGCCAGTCAGCGCCAAGTTCGACGCGGATCTCGATGGCATTCCCGACGTGCTGTTTGCGTGTCCCGGATGCCAGCCCGAACAATATGTCTGGGGCGCAGTGCAGGTGATCTCGTCGAGGGACGGGGCTATCCTGCACCACACGCAGCAGAGTCGATTCCCGGTGCAAGGCGACTATGGTTTGTTCGTGGCGGAACTCGGAGTCCAGCCGGGGAGCCCTCACCCTGTGCATGCATTGACTTTCCTCGACTATGGACAGGGTGCTGGCACGATCCAGGCTTGGCGCAGCGAACCGCGCCGCTCCACCCTGTCCGGCTCCGCCTGTGCCAACCTCGGCACCGCGATGGTCCCCGGCTTCCGGTCCACGCCGACCGGCTCCCGCCTGCAGATCGCGAACGCACCCCCGGGCGCGCTCGCGTGGTGCATCCTCGGCGACGGCGTCGCCACGACGACGGGTGGCCTGTCCCTGCCCATCGGCCTCGACGGATTCGGCTTCCCCGGCTGTTCCCTGCTCGTGCCGATGGACTTCGTCGGCGCAAAGACGACCGGCGTGTCCGGCATCGACCGCGGCTATGCCGCCTTCGACCTGCCGGTGCTGCCCGCTACGATCGGCGGCCGTCGCTTTGCCGTGCAGTGGCTGGTGCTGGATCCGGCGACCGGCCTCGATGTATGGACCGCGCGGCGCGACTTCTGGCTGCGGTGACGGAGTGCGAATGCGTACCCGCGGCGCTCAGTTGTGCCGCAGGTTGCGCTTCGCCAGCTGCGCCGCGAGCGGATTGACGACCTCGGGCTCGGGGCGGCGTGCAGTTACGTAGACTGCCTGTCCCTGGCGTCCGTGACGCAAGGCGATCTCATGTCACACCTCCGTCTGGTAGCGAGCGCTCTGTTCGCCCTTCTCTGCGCAGGCTGCGCGTCCCTTGCGAAACCGATATCGCTGGCGGATCTCGAGCCGGACCCGACGGCTGGTGTCGACGCCAGGAGCGGACTGCCGAAGCGAGCGACGCATCGTCGCAGCGGTGTGGTTCTGCGGCTGGTGCCCGGGGATGCATCCGCGAACGCGCTGTTTCTGGCCGAAACCGAACTCACCGTGGGCAGCTGGCGGCGGTTCGTGGCCGAGACCGGCTACCGCAGCGATGCCGAACGGGGTGTGCTCGACGACCCTGACCATCCTGCTGTCGGCGCGTTCACGGCGACGTCTGCGGGCGGTCGCGAGTGGCACGAGCAGGCGAACTGGAGCCGGATCTTCCCGCTGCTCGGCACCGAGGAACTGCGCGACGATCTGCCGGTGCTGTATCTCTCGGCTGCCGATGCCGTGGCCTTCACTGCTCACTTCGGGCTCCGCCTGCCAACGGCGGCCGAATGGGAGCGCGCAGCTCGCGCCGGAGCGGCGACGCGATTCCCTTGGGGTGATGAAGGCGGGGATGCCTGTCGACACGCCAACCTGCAGGACCGCGCCGGCGCTCGTCGTTTCCCGGAGTTCAACGTGCCGGTGCCGTGCGACGATGGCTATGCGGTGATTGCTCCGGTGGGGAGCTTCGCCCCGAACGCCGCGGGCTTCTTCGATCTGGTGGGCAACGTCGAGGAATGGTGCTTGGTCGCCAACCACACGCATTCCCACTACGAGCTGGTGGGTGGTTCCTGGGTCGCTGACGCCGATGGGGCGAAGCTTTCCCAGCGCGCCAGCCTGCACCAGCATGCGCGGCGAGACTTCATCGGCTTCCGCCCCGCATTGGCGATCGAGCTGCCTGCAAACTGATGTTGGCGAGGGCTGTAGCTCTTCCTGACGGCGTGGGGGACGGACGGCATGCAGTGGCGGCGCACCTTGTCGCTGCCGATGGGTTGGTCCTGCAGTGTGTCGAGGCCGTGGGTCGAAGCTGTCCTTCTGCGGAGGACACCTCGCCCGCGGCGCTCAGTTGCGCCGCAGGTTGAGCTTGCTGAGCGCCGCGGCGAGCGGGCTCACGACCTCGGGCTCGGGCTTGCGCGGAGCCGGCGCGGGCCGCAGGTCGCGGTTGCCGCGCGGATCGCGACTGCCGCCGCTGCTGCGCGCGCCGCCCGAGCCTGCGGTCGCGTGGCTGTCGCCGCGCCCCGCCGCCGGCCGTTCGTGCAGCTTCATCGTCAGCGCGATGCGCTGGCGCGGGATGTCGACCTCGACGACCTTGACCTGGACGATCTGGCCGGCCTTGACGACTTCGCGCGGGTCCTCGACGAAGCGATCCGACAGCTGGCTGATGTGCACGAGGCCGTCCTGCTACGCGCTCGGCTTCGAGACGCCGCCGCCGGAGATGGGGCAGATGCAGCCCGTGCGGAAGGGCTTCCGCACGCCGCCGAAGCAGCGCAGCGGGTGAGGGAGTGGGGCGGCGAGGTGCCTCTCTGGCGACGGAGCTCTAGTCGCCTTCAACCCCGTGGCTCGAGGACGAGGTTCAGTCGAACGTGCCGCAGACAGGGAGCCGCCTCCCGGTTTCAACTACCCTTGGCGATGCATGTTCCCCGGTCTTGACTGAGCAAGGGGGGGGCGGGGTACTGTCCAAGTATGAGAAGTTGGAACTCCAGAGTGGCGTCTGTGCTCGTTGTGGCGGTGGCATTCGTGCTCGATGGATCGTTGATGGCGCAGTCGGATCCGTGCTACTGCACGGTGCAGGTGCGCTTCAACTGGTTCTCTCTCGAGTGGGAGGTCGCGAACTGCAATTCCAATTGCCTACCGGGAGAGGGTGCTTGTCTGAACATCCCAACCGTGCTCGCGGACGGCACCCAAGTGCGAGTGTGTGGATGCCTCCAGGCAGATGGGTCCTACAAGGCCCCGAACTGCTACTGCAGCGGGAAAGTGATCAATCCCGACTTCGAAGAGGATCAACAGACGTCCGCTGTAGAATGCACGGAGCTACAGGCGTGCCCTACAGAGACGTTCAAGTGCTCTGCCAATCACCTGTTTGCTTTCCCCGGCGCCTGGGTGGAGGCATGTAAGTGTCAGGGGTAGTGCGGGCGCGGCTGGCGGCTGGTGCATTTCTGCTCGCCGGGGCAGCGCTCGTCGTATGGCTCCTGATGCAAGTCGGTCGCGACGTCCCGGCGACGCTCCCTTCCGGCGCAGGGATTGGTGGAAGCGGCGAGTCTCGATCCACGGCCCTGGCTGGGGAGGTTCCTACCAATCCAGCTACGGATCGCATCTCGCTCACGCGAGCCATCGTGCAGGTTCTGACGCGCGACAATCGGCCAGTTCGCGGGGCCGTGGTGCGATACGATGGGGTCGAGCATGTCTCCGACGAAGCGGGCAATGTCAGCTTCGTTCCCACGGCGATGGCGCATGCCATCGGAGTCTCCCATGACAGCTATTTGCCTGAAGAAGAGGTGGAACTGACTGGCGATAACACAATTGTGCGTCTGCGTCCGGCGATCACGATCGACATACAGGCGGTGCTCGATGAGTCTCGACCATTGTCGGGCGCCAGATTCTGGGTCCGACCTTACCGAATGCCTCGAGCCGAACTGATGTCGGAGGACTCGGCTCCGTCTGCTGTCACCGACGAGATGGGGAGGGCGAGCATCGGCCCTTTCGAGTTCCCGGCAGCAGGTATCCTGTTTCTGCAGGGCATGCATGAGGATCGCGCCTTCTGCAAACATGCGCAGGAAGAGGGGAGGAGTATTGTCTTTCGTGATGCCGGTCGGCACACAGTGACCGCGAGATTCCTGACCCCTCGCGTGATTGCAGTGGATCTTCCTGAGTCCGGAGTCGTGACCTGGAAGGCGCAACTGCTGGGCAACTCGCTGTGCCTCCCTGAGAACGGAGAAGCGTCGTGGACGTGCGACCGCATCGCGGCACGCATCCAGAAGCAGTTTCCCGATGCGGTCGTCACGATGGCCCTCCCGGCCTACCCGGCGGGAACGGCGCAAGTCTGGGATCCGCGCGTTACCTTGTGGATTGCCGGACGCCAACCGTTCGTGGCCACCTGCAAGGCAGTTCCCGCTGACGAGTTTGTTGCGCCCCAGAGGATCGAGCCGCCGCGCGGTGCACTACACGATGGATTCGGTAGCCTCCGAGCGGTCGTCACGGATGCTGCTGGGAAGAGGCTGCCGGATTCGATGTTTCGACTGATCGGGGACCTCACACAGGACTGGCCGGGCGACCGCAACCTCCTAGTGAAGCCAAAGGGGGAGGACACGGATGGTTGGATGACACTCCCGACCGGGACGTGGCGCGTGGATTTCTACGACGATGTGCTTCAGGCCTTGGCCAAGGCGCAGTCCGCTGCAACGGTCACGCTTGCCAAGGGGGGCAGGGCCGAGGCAAGGGTGGTGTTCGATCGCAATTTGGTGAAGTGCAGGTACGAGGCGCGATTCGACGGCGAAGGGCCGTGGCCGTCGGCCGGGGTGGTTCGACTCCAGAACGCGGAGTTGGGTCTCGACGTCCCGTTCCTCCGGAACAACGCCATGCAGCCATTCGAATTCCTCTTGCCCGAGGGTGAGAACTCGGTGGTTGTCGAGGCGCGCACGACGCAGGAGGGGCCAGTTCTCGTGGGGCGCACTGTGATCACGATTCGCGCCGATGGTTCTGCGCCGCAGCCGGTGGTTCAGGTGCTGCTGGCTCCGAAGCGCTGAAGTTCGCGCTCGAAGCAGCCTCGCCTGGTGAGGTGCAGGTTCGAAGCGAGCGTCGACAGCGCAGGCCCCAGGCCGACAGCCGGAGTTGTGCGACTCGTGAGCGAGCAGTTCGGTTTTGACATCCCGCTTCTCCGCAACGCCATCCTGCAGCCATTCGAGTTCTGGCTGCCTGAAGGAGAGAGCTCGCTGCTGGTGGAGGCACGGACCACGCAAGACGGCCCTGTTCTCGTCGGGCGGACGGCGGCTTCACTGCGCGCAGGCGTCGCTGCCTCGCCGCAGGTGATTCGGGTCCTCTTGGCGCAGAAGCGCTGACAGCGCGTGGAAGAGCGCATGCTGCCTGCGAGCGCGATATCCGGGCTGACCTCTGAGTCGTGCGAGTTGCGCCGAAAGCGTGGATTCGACTCCGGTCGCACTTCTTGATCTCGACTCGGCTGCAACTCGCTCGACGACGAATCCACTCGCCCACGGGTTGCTGATCGCGCCGCTGCGAACGCGGACCCGCGGCGCTCAGTTGCGCCGCAGGTTGAGCTTGCTGAGCGCCGCGGC